>JAXDHR010000207.1:0-19080 GCA_034664425.1 Solirubrobacteraceae bacterium | reverse complement strand
TCTCCGCGACGTTCCCCGGGATCGACCGCGACGTCGCGGTCACCGGCGCGCTGCTGCACGACATCGGCAAGCTCGACGCCTACACGGCCGACCCGCTGGCGATCGACATGACCGACCTCGGCAAGCTCCAGGGCGAGATCCCGCTCGGCTACTACCGCGTGCGGCGCATGATCGAGGAGCTGCCCGGCTTCCCGCCGGAGCTCGCCGTCGCCGTGCTGCACATCATCCTCTCGCACCACGGCCAGCTCGAGCACGGCTCGCCGGTCGTCCCCTGCACGCGCGAGGCGACGCTCGTGCACATGATCGACAACCTCGGCGGCCGGCTCGGGTCCTTCGACAGGCTCGAGAAGGATCTCGCCGAGGGCGCCACATGGTCGGCCTACGACCGCGCGCTCGGCGGCGGCGCATGGTTCGCCGCGCGCCGGGCGGCCTGAGACGGGCGGCGCGGTCAGTCGCCGAGCAGCTCGTCGACGAGCGCGCGCAGCTCCCCCGCGGCGTCCTGGATGCGGCGCGCGTAGTCGCGGCGGTCCTCCTCCGAGACCGGCCTCTCGCCCGCCAGCACCTCGGCGAAGCCGGTCACGACCGTCAGCGGGGTGCGGAAGTCGTGGCGCAGCCGGCGGCGATCGGCGTCCGAGAGCGGAGCGGTCACGGGCGCGTTCCCTCGGGTTCCGGCGGCGGGTTGATGAAGCCCTCACGCAGCGCGATCGCGATCGCATGCACGCGCGTGTTCGCCTCGAGCTTCGCCATCGCGTTGCGGATGTGCGTCTTGACCGTCTCCGAGGAGAGCACGAGGCGCTCGGCGACCTGCTCGCCCGTCAGGCCCTGGGCGAGCAGGTCCATGATCTCGCCCTCGCGCTTGGACAGCGACGGCAGCCGCTGCGTCGTCTCGCGCGAGAGCAGCGCTGACCGCAGGCGCGGGTCGACATAGGTGCCGCCCTGGGCAACGGTCTGCAGCGCGCCCGTCAGCTCGGCCGGCGTGCCTTCCTTGAGCGCGTAGCCGCGCGCGCCGGAGTCGAGCCCGGAGACGAGCAGCTCGACATCGCTCGAGCCGGTGTAGAGCACGATCCGGCGCTCGGGCGCGGCATCGAGCAGGGCGCGCGTGAGCTCGATGCCCGAGTCCTCGCCGAGCCGGATGTCGACCAGCGCGACGTCGGGGTCGAGCCGCTCGACCAGCTCGCGACCTGCGTCGGCCGTGCCCGCGGCGCCCACCACCTCACAGCCCTCGCGGCCGAGCAGCAGCTCGAGGCCCTCGCGGAGGGCCTGATGGTCTTCGATGAGGACGAGGCGCAGAGGCACTGTTCCGGGCGCCGCGTTTGGTCGCAAAGTCCAGCGCCGCGCAGCAAGTATGTCGCGCCGGGGGCGAACTGTTCGCCGCGGCGGCTCTATGGTTGGAGTCTTGGCCAAGGACACCGAAAAGCTCATCCGTCAGCTGTCGCTGATCTCATATCTGATGGCCGAGCGCCGTCCGGTGACGGCCACGGAGATCCGCCGCGATGTCGAGGGCTACTCGGACATGACCGAGGACGCGTTCGCACGCCGCTTCTACGCCGACCGCGCCGAGCTGGACGCGCTCGGCATCCATCTGTCGGTCGACAAGCCGGCCGACGGCTTCTCCGAGCAGGAGAACTACTCGCTCGCCCCCGAGGCCTTCCACCTGCCGGCGATCGCCTTCACCGACTCAGAGCGGGCAGCGCTGCAGACGGCGCTGACGCTGCTCGACGGCGAGTTCGCCTACGCCGAGCCGCTGCGCCTGGCGCTGCAGCAGATCACCTGGGGGCGTCCCAGCCCGCTCGGCTCCGACGTGCGGCAGACGATCGGCCTCGGTATCACCGCGTCGGCGGGCGGCGGCGAGGTCTCCGCCCGGCTGGCCAAGATCGACACCGCGATCTACCGCCGCAAGCGGATCGAGTTCGAGTACTACACGATGCAGAGCGGCGACACGTCGCTGCGCAAGGTCGACCCCTACCACCTGCTCTTCGAGGGGGGCCAGTTCTACCTCGTCGGCTGGTCGCACGAGCGCGAGGCCGTACGCGTCTTCCGGCTCTCGCGCATCCGCGGCAAGGTCGCCTACGCCACGAAGGCCGAGCACGACTTCCAGCGCCCCGCCGACTTCGACCCGCGCCTGTATGCCGGGCGCATCAACTGGCAGCTCGGCGACCCGGTCGCCACCGGGGAGATCTGGGTCTCCGACACGATCGCCTGGTACGTCGAGCGCCAGTTCGGCGCGTACGGGACGCTGCGCGACGCGGGCGACGGCGGCCGCATCTTCGCCACCGACTACGCGCTGCCGCGGCTGCTGATCGCCTGGGCCTTGCGCTTCCGCGAGCACGCGCGCGTGCTCGGCCCGCCCGCGCTGGTCGAGGAGGCGCGCCGGCGCGTCGAGCTGATCGTCGACCGCCACCGCGGCGAGCCGGCGTTCGTCGAGCCGCCCGCTCCCCAGAGTGCCACCGCAGCCGTCGCCGACGACGAGCCGGCCCCCCGCTCGCGCGCCGAGGCCGGCATCCGCCCGGAGCGCTTCGCCCGGCTGGTCACGCTCGCCTCGGTCCTGATCGCCGCCGGCCGCGCCGGCGAGCGGCTCTCGACCCGGGCCGTCCGCGACCAGCTGCAGATGTCCGAGCCCGAGCTGCGCGAGGACATCTCCGTGCTCAACGTCGTCAACTTCGGCGGCGGCGCCTACGTGATCTACGCGGAGATCCTGCCGACGGGCGAGATCGAGGTCGACCCCGAGCCCTACTCGGACACCTTCGACCGCCCGGTGCGGCTGCTGCCGATCGAGGGCAACGCGCTCGTCGCCGCGATCGACCTGCTCAACCTCGGCCAGCCCGAGCTCGGCTCGGCGCGCGCCAAGGTCGTGGCCGCGCTCGGACACGACCCGGTCCAGGAGGGGCTGCAGATCACCCCGCCGGCGGTCACCGACGACGTCGCCCGCACGGTCGAGCGCGGCGTGCAGGAGCGGCGTCTGATCGAGCTCGAGTACTACGCGCCCAACGAGGACCGCTTCTCGCGGCGCGTCGTCGAGCCCTACGCGCTGATGAACGGCCTCGAGGGCTGGTACGTCGCCGCCGTCGACCCCGAGCGCGCGAAGGTCTCCGACGCCGGCCTGCGCCACTTCCGCCTGGACCGCATCAAGTCGGCGCAGCTGCGCGACGAGACCTTCGAGCGCCGCGAGGACCTCGATCCGGTCGCAGACATCGCCGGCTGGCCGCGGACCGGCACGGTCGGCGGCTCGAACGTCGCGCGCGTGTGGGTGTCGGCCGAGCAGGCGCGCTGGGCGAGCGAGGATCGCGCGGTCACGCCGCTCGCCGACGGCGCCGTCGAGCTCGAATGGCCCTACAAGGGCGTCGACTACCTCGTGCGAGAGGTGCTCAAGGAGGCCGGCGACGCCGCGGTCCTCGAGCCCGCCGAGGCGCGCGAGGCGGTGCTCGCCGCCGCCGAGAAGGCGGCCGAGGCGCTGCTTGAACCCAGCCGGTGAGCCGGCGCGAGCTGATCCGCATGGACGCGGGCGAGCTCGCGGCCTTCCTCGACGAGCAGCGCACGCTGACGCTGGCGACGCTGGGCCGCGACGGCTGGCCGCACCTGATGCCGCTGTGGTACGCCGTCGAGGCCGGCGTCCCGTGGGCGTGGACGTACGCGAAGTCGCAGAAGGTCCGCAACCTCGAGCGCGATCCGCGCTGCACGATCCAGGTCGAGACCGGCACGGAGTACGGGCAGCTGCGCGGGATGATGGCCACGGCGCAGTGCGAGCTCGTGCGCGACCGCGACGCGATCGCCTCGATCGGCGCCGCGCTGGCACAGCGCTATGGGGGCGGGGCGCTCACGGACGAGCTCCGGGCCGGGATGCGCAAGCAGGCCGCCAAGCGCGTCGGCCTGCGCTTCCACCTGCGCTCCGTGGTCAGCTGGGATCACCGCAAGCTCGCCGGGACGTACTGAGCGGCGCCTGGAGGTCGGCCTCGCTCAGGCGGCCCCGACCCGTGCGCGCGAGCGCGCGGCGCGCTCCTCGCGGTACGGCCGGCCGCCGAGGAGCACCACGATCGCCGCGGCCAGGCAGATCGTCGACAACGCCGCCGGTAGCCCGATCGCGTCCGCGAGGAAGCCGAGGAACGGCGGTCCACCGAGGAAGGCGACGTAGCCCATCGTGCCGACCGCGGCGATCGCCGGCCCGGGGGTCGCGGTGCGCCCGGCGGCCGAGAAGAGCAGCGGGACGCCGTTGGCGACGCCGAGTCCGACGAGCACGAGGCCTGCGAGCGCCGCCGCGGTCGAGCCCACCGCCAGGAACGCGCCGAGCACCAGTGCGGCGATCGCCGCGCCCCCGCGCAGGACCCGCTCGGCGCCGAGCCGCGCCACGATCGCGTCGCCGCCGAAGCGGCCGATGGCCATGCCGGCCGAGAACGCGGCGAAGCCCGTCGCCGCGACGCCCGCGCTCGTCCCCAGGTCCTCGCGCAGGTACAGCGCGCTCCAGTCGTTCATCGCCCCCTCCGTGACCATCACGAGGATGCAGAGGGCGCCGAGCAGGAGCACGTCGCGCGGCGGCACCCGGAAGCCGGCGCGCTGCTCCTCGGCGACGACGTCCGCATGGCCGATCGAGCGGGCGGCGGCGACGCCGAGCGTCCACAGCACTGCGGCGGTGAGGACCATGTGCAGGCGCGGGTCGAGACCCGCGCTCGCGCTGAGGCCCACGGCAGCCGCCCCCGCGACCCCGCCGAGGCTCCAGCCCGCGTGCAGCGAGGACATGATCGGGCGCTCCTCGTCGCGCTCGATCGCCGCGCCGTGCGCGTTCATCGAGATGTCGAGGAAGCCGTTGGCGGCGCCGACGAAGAACAGCAGCGCGGCGAGGACGAGCGGCGTGCGGGCAAGCAGCGGGAACGCGAGCACGAGCGGGTAGACGGCGATCGCACCGCGCACGATCGCACGGCTCGGGCGGCGGTCGAGCAGCTGCCCGGCGATCGGCATCGCGATCAGCGCGCCGAGCGTCATCGCGAGCAGGCAGAGCCCGATCACGCCCTTGGAGACGTCGAGCTGGTCGCGCAGGTACGGCACCTGCGGCAGCAGCGTGCCGACGCCGGCGCCGTTGACGAAGAACACCGCGGCGGTGGCGAAGCGCGGCGTCACGCGCGCACCACGGCGACGCCGGCCTGCTCGAGCTGGGCCGTCGCGTCCGCGTCGCCGTCGGTGACGACGTGCGTGATGTCCTCGAGGCCGGCCACGAGCCAGGGGCTGACGGTGCCGAGCTTGTCGGCGCTGGCGAGCGCGACGACCTCGCCCGCCGCGTCGACCATCGCGCGGTCGACCTCGGCCTCCTCGCGCTCGAGCGCGGTCACGCCCGCCTCGACGTGCAGGCTGCAGACGCCGAGCACGGCGACGTCGGCACGCACCCGGCGCAGCGCGTCGACGGTGGCGGCGCCGACCGTGACCTGCTCGCGCTTGAGCAGCCGCCCGCCGAGCAGCACCACCTCGGCACGAGGATGCGCGGCGAGCGCCGTCGCCACCGGCGGCGCGTTGGTGAGCACCGTGCAGGCACGATCGCGCGGAAGCCGCCGCGCGAGCTCGGCGGCGGTCGTGCCGCCGTCGAGGATGATCACCGTCGCGCCCTCGAGGAGCGGGAGCGCGGCCTCGGCCAGCGCCGCCCTGCGCTCCGGGGCGAGCTGGAGTCGCTCGGCGAACCCGCCGCGCGAGGGCGCAGCCGGCAGCGCCCCACCGTGGACCCGGTGCAGCAGCCCCTGCGCCGAGAGCTCGCGGAGGTCGCGCCGCACGGTGTCCTCGGACACGCCGAGCAGCTCGACCAGCTCGGCCGCGACGACCTTGCCATGCTCTTCGAGGCGGTCGAGGATCGTACGCCGGCGCTCTTCGGTCAGCATGGTTGTGCACGTTTTAGCACGTTGTTGCGTGAATGTGCGGGATGCTCGCGATCGACGACCCGTCCAGCGCCGACAGTAGGCTCCCGCAGATGCCCGACCTGCGCTCGACCGCCGGCGCGATCGTGCCCGAGGCCGTCGAGCGCACGGGACTCGACCCCGCGGTCCCGGGGACCCCGCCCGCGGAACCGCGGCGCTGGTGGGGACGCCATCTCGCGGAGGTGCGTTGGCAGGCCGAGCTCGCGCGGCTCGTCGTCGACCCCGTCTACCGCGGCGCCGGCGTCCCGCACGGCGACGGCGGCCCGGTGGTACTCGTCCCCGGCTTCCTTGCGGGCGACGTCTCGCTCGGCGTGATGCAGGACTGGCTCGAGCGGATCGGCTACCGGGCCTACGGATCGGGCATCGTGGCGAACGTCGACTGCTCCGACCGCGCGCTGAACCGGCTGGAGGTGCGCGTCGAGAACGTTCAGGCGAGCGCGGGACGCAAAGTGGCGCTGATCGGCCATAGCCGCGGCGGCCACTTCGCGAAGGCGCTCGCGCACCGCCGGCCCGACCTCGTCGCCGGCGTCGTGTCGCTCGGCGCCGGGCTCGACACGCCGTTCGACATCAGCGTCCCGACAAAAGCCGCCGTGGCCGCCGTGCGGGCCGTGCAGGGCCGCCTGCGCCCCGAGCTCGCTCGCACCGGTTGCCTCACGGAAGCGTGCGGGTGTGCGTTCGCCCGCGACTACGCCGCGCCGTTCCCGGCGGAGATCCCGCTCACGTCGGTGTACTCGCGCGAGGACGGCGTCGTCTGGTGGGAGGCGTGCACGGTCCCGTACGCGCGCAACGTCGAGGTCACCGGCAGCCACGTCGGTCTCGCCTTCAACCGCAAGGTCTACCGGGTCCTCGGCGAGGCCCTGGCCGCGATGGATCAGGCCACCGTGCCCGCCCTCGCCTGAGCCGGCTCGGCGTCCTCAGCGCCCTGCCCGCGGGCGAGGCCTTCGGCGCCGGGCATGCACTCGGGCCACATCGGCTCGCGCCCCGCCGCCTCCTTGGCGAGCTGCCGGGCGATCACCAGCCGCTGGATCTCGTTCGCGCCCTCGTAGATCTGCAGCACCTTGGCATCGCGCATCATCCGCTCAGCGGGGAAGTCCTTCAGGTAGCCGTTGCCGCCGAGGACCTGGACCGCCTCCGTCGTCGCCCGCATCGCGGCATCCGAGGCCTTCAGCTTGGCCATCGAGGCGAGCTTGGACAGCCGCGGATCCGCCTCGTCGATCGCGGTCGCCGCCTGGAAGGTGAGTGCCCGCGCGGCCGCCACGTCGGCCTCCATGTCGGCGAGCTTGAACTGGATCCCCTGGTGGCTCAGCAGCGGCTCGCCGAACGCGTGGCGGCGCGTCGCGTAGTCGACGGCGAGGTCGATCGCGCCCTGCCCGACGCCGACCGCCTGCGCTGCGACCGTCGGGCGCGATCGGTCGAACGTCGCCATGGCGATGCGAAAGCCGTCGCCCTCACGGCCGAGCAGGTTCTCCGCCGGCACCTCGACGTCGTCGAAGCGCGGCGCCCCGAGCTGCCAGCCCGGCATCCCCATCGTCCGCAGGCGCTCGGAGGAGACGCCCGGCGCGTGGCCGTCCACCAGGAAGGCGCTCAGGCCCTTGGGGCCGGCGTCGCCGGTGCGGGCGAACACGACGTAGACGTCGCTGAGTCCCGCGTTGCCGATGAAGCGCTTGGAGCCGTTGAGCACCCAGGTGTCGCCGTGGCGCTCGGCGCGCGTCTCGAGCGCCGCCGGGTCCGAGCCGACGTTGGGCTCCGACAAGGCGAACGAGCCGATCAGCTCGCCGGCGATCAGCGGCCCGATCACCCGCTGCTGCTGCTCGGGTGTCCCGGCCAGCATCAGCGGCAGCGACACGAGCTTGACGTAGGCCGCCATCAGCGAGACCGTGCCCGAGACCTTGGCCAGCTCCTCGACGTAGGCGCACCAGGAGACCTCCGAGGTGCAGCGGCCGCCGAGCTCGACGGGGAAGCCGAGACCGAGGAGCCGGCGCTCGGCCATCAGGGTGTAGAGGTCGTGCGGGTAGTCGCACGTCTCGTCGATCTCGCGCACCCGCGGCCGGATCTCCTCGCGCACGACGCTGCGGATCTCCTCGCGCAGCGCCCGCTGCTCATCGGTCAGTCGCCACATGTCCCTCTCCTCCTCGAAGCCGGTCGGACACGAGCCCGGCCAGGCTCGCTCCCGTTCGCAGCGCGCCGATCGGCAACCCGAGCGCCCGCGAGAGCGGCTCGGCGCGCGCCGCGGTCCCGGTGCGGGGCCGGCCCGCGACGATCGGCGCGCGTCGGTCCATCCATTCCGCGAGCACGTCGAAGGACGCCTCGGGGCGCTCGAGCAGGTAGGCGTGGCCGGCGTCCGGGACGACGGCGAGCTCGGCGTCGGGGATGCGTTGCGCCAGCAGCCGGGCGTTGGCGATCGGCGCCATCGCGTCGCACGCGCCGTGCACCACGAGTGTCGGCGCCTGAACCTGCCCCAGGCGGGAGAGGGTGTCGTGGTAGATCGCGGCGCCGAGATGCGCAAGCGCGCCCTGCGGCGCAGCACGATGGCGAGCGAAGAAGCGCAGCAGCTCCCGGGCCCGTTCAGGCTCCGCGCGCCGGAAGCGGGGCGAGAACAGCGCGGCCGCCAGCCAGGCACGATCGCCGCCTCCGGCGCGCGCGCTCGCGGCGGCCGCGCCGAGCGCACGGAGCTCGGCGAGCGTGGGTCGCGCCGCCCGTGGGCCGCCCGGCGTCGTGCCGCCGAGCACGAGCCCGCGGACGCGCTCGGGGAAGCGGATCGCGAGCTCCTGCGCGACCATGCCGCCCATCGAGAGGCCGTAGACGTTCGCGCTGCGGAGACCCAGCGCATCGAGCAGGCCTGCGGCGTCGGCGGCGAGCTCGGGCATCGACGTCGGGCGCCACGGCGCGTCCGAGCGGCCCGAGCCGCGGTTGTCGTACAGGACGCACTCGAAGCGGCCGGCGTAGCGGTCGAGCACCGGCTCGAAGACGTCCGAGCTGATCGTGAAGCCGGTGATGAACAGCAGCGGCTCGCCACTGCCATGACGCTCGTAGTACAGGCGGGTGCCGTTGACCCGGACGCGCGCCACGGCTACTCCTTCACGTAGCTGCCGGGGGCGCGCCCGAGCGGCCGGTGACCCTTGGCGCCGAGCTTCTTCGGGGCGTTGCGCTCGGGCCCCGATCGCTCCGCCATCCAGGCCGTCCAGTCCTCCCACCAGCTGCCGGGGTTGGTCACGGCGCCCGCGAGCCATGCCTCCGCCTCGTCGGGCAGCTCCTCGCTCACGCGGAAGCTCGCCTTCGGGTTGTCCGGGGGGTTGATCATCGCCGCGATGTGCCCGGAGTTGGAGAGCACGAAGCGCGGCTCGGTGCCGAGCAGGTCCACGGTCCGGTAGGCGTTGGCCCAGGGCGTGATGTGGTCGGCGATCCCCGCGACGACGTAGGCGTCGACCGTGATCGCCCCGAGGTCGACGGGAGTGCCGAGGACCTCGAGCTCGCCGGGGTACACGAGCGAGTTCTCCATCGCCACGCGCACGAAGTCCCGGTGCAGCCCGGCGGGCATGTTGGTCGTGTCGGCGTTCCAGTAGAGGATGTCGAAGGCCGGCGGGTCCTTGCCCAGCAGGTAGTTGGAGACCCAGTAGTTCCAGATCAGGTCGTTGGGGCGCAGCCAGGCGAAGACGCCGGCGAGTGCGCGACCGTCCAGGTAGCCGCGGCGCGCCGAGTCGGCGACGGCGACCATCGCGGTGCCCGGATCCATGAACGCGCTGGCCATGCCCGCGTGGTGGTTGTCGAGCACGCAGACGCCCAGCGTGAGTCCGGCGATCCGCTCCTGCTCACCGCGGGCCGCGAGGTGCGCGACGACCGTCGAGAGCACGATGCCGCCCGCGCAGAGGCCGAGCACGTGCGTGCGCTCGGATCCCGTGATCGCCTCGACGGCGTCGAGCGCCTCGAGGACTGCCGCGGCGTACGTGTCCAGGTTCCAGTCGGCCGCGCGCTCGTCGGGGTTGCGCCACGAGATCGCAAAGGCCTGCTGGCCCTGGCGAACCGCGTGCTCGATCATGCTGCGCCCCGGCGCGAGGTCGGCCACGTAGTACTTGTTGATCATCGGCGGGGTCACGAGCAAGGGGTGCTCGCGCACCCGCTCGGTCTGCGGCTCGTACTGGAGGAGCTCGAACACCGCCGTGCGCAGGACCACCGCGCCGGGCGTCACCGCCAGGTCGCGCCCCACCTCGAACGCGTCGGCGTCGACCATCGACGGTATCCGCGGCGGCCGCGCCATGTCGCGCGCGAAGTTCGCGGCGCCGCGAGCGAAGTTCCGGCCGCCCGTGTCGATCGCCGCCTTGAGCACCGTGGGGTTCGTCAGCGGCACGTTCGTCGGCGCCAGCGCGTCGAGCGCGTTCTCGACGGCGAAGCGCACCTGCCGCTCGCTGCGCCAGTCCAGGCCCGCGTCCCCGATCAGCCCGTCGACGCCGCGGCCCGTGACCAGGTAGGCCTGCATCAGCCGCCGGAACGCGGGGTTCTCCGACCACGCCGGGTCCTTGAAGCGGCGGTCGCCCTTGGCGGGCTCGCATGCCGAGCGCCCGACCGCGACGCGGCCCAGGTCGGTGGCAAGACGGGCGCCGCGAGCGGCCAGGCGATCCGGACGGACCGCGAGCTTGGCGGCGAGCTTGGCGCCCGACCGGCCCGGGAGCAGGCGCCGCAGCGGCCCGCGCGAAGCGTCCGTGAGCAACGTATCCAGGCCGGCCGAGTGGTCGGTCACCGCCATGGTCAGCGCTCCACCTGCTCCGGCGCCTCGATCTCGCGTTTGAGGATCTTCCCCGTCGGGCCCTTCGGCAGCTCGTCGAGGAACCAGATGCGGCGCGGGTACTTGTAGCCCGCGACCCGCTCCTTGACGAACGCGCGGATCTCGTCGGCGCCTGCCTCCTCGCCCGGCTTGAGCACCACGGCCGCTCCGACCTCCTCGCCCATCGCCTCGTCGGGAACGCCGACCACGGCCGCCTCGGACACCGCGGGATGCTCGTAGAGCACCTCCTCGACCTCGCGCGGGTAGACGTTGTAGCCCCCGCGGATGATCATCTCCTTCTTGCGGTCGACGATGAAGAAGTAGCCGTCCTCGTCGACCTTCGCCATGTCGCCGGTGTGAAACCAGCCGTCGCGCATGACCTCCTCGGTGGACTCGGCGCGGCCCCAGTAGCCCTTCATCACGTTGTGCCCGCGGATCGCGATCTCGCCCACCTCACCCGGCGCCACCTCGTTGCCGTCCTCGTCGACGGCGCGCATCTCGACACCCTCGATCGGCGTGCCGATCGAACCCGGCTTGCGCTCGGCGTGCGGGTGGTTGAACGACGCCACGGGAGAGGTCTCCGAGAGCCCGTAGCCCTCGAGCACCTGACAGCCGAACGCCTCCTCGAAGCCGCGCATGACCTCGACCGGCATCGCGGCGCCGCCCGACATGCAGACCCGCAGGCAGGACACGTCGGCGTCTTCGTGTCCTGGGTGGTTGAGCATGGCGTGGTACATCGTCGGCACGCCCTGGAAGATCGTGACCTTGTCGCGCTCGATGATCTCGAGCGCCTTGCGCGGGTCGAAGCGCGGGATCATCGAGAGGCAGGCGCCGACGCGCACGCTCGCGTTGAGACCGCAGGTCTGCCCGAAGGAGTGAAACAGCGGCAGGGCGCCCAGCAGGACGTCCTCCTCGCCGGCCTCGGCGAGCTTCGTCGCCGAGATCTCGCAGTTGCGCAGCAGGTTGCCGTGCGTCAGCTCCGCGCCCTTCGGCCTGCCTGTGGTGCCCGACGTGTAGAGGATCACCGCCGTGTCGTCGTCGGCGCGATCGACCATCCCGGCAAAGGGCTCGGCGCCGGCGAGCAGCTGCTCGAACTCGCCTGGCGCGACGCTGATCATCTCGGCGCCCGCCTCATCCGCGCCCGCGCGCGCGGCGTCGGCGAAGTCGTGCCAGGCGAACAGCAGCTTCGCGCCGGGGTCGCTCAGGTAGAAGCTCACCTCGCGGCCCTTGAGCAGCACGTTCATCGGCACCACCACGCCGCCGGCCCGCAGCACGCCGTAGTAGGCGACCGCGAAGTACGGCACGTTGGGGAGCATGATCCCGACGCGGTCGCCCGCCTCGAGCCCGCGTTCGGACAGCACCCCGGCGACACGTGCCGACGCGTCATCGAGCTGCGCGTACGTCATCACCGCGTCGTCGAGCTTGAGCGCCGGGCGGTCGCCGAAGCGCTCCGCCGCGTTCGCCAGGATCTCCGCCAGATTGGCCATCTGCCCCTCCTCCTCGCCTGTGACAGGCGTACCCGGCAGAGCGCTGGGCAGGCGGAGGCGCCGTCCGGGTTAGGACACCTCGGTGCTACGCCGCGAGCTTCTGCCGCTGGCGCTCGGGCGTGATCTCGACCACGTTCCACGCCAGCCGCAGGCGCCGCATCAGCCGGATCGCCCAGGCGGTCGGATCGACCTCCCACCAGCGCAAGCCGTGCACGGCGGAGCGCGGGAACGCGTGGTGGTTGTGGTGCCACGACTCGCCGAGCGAGAAGGGGGCGAGCCAGAAGACGTTGGTCGACTCGTCGTCGACGTCGAAGCGCCGTCGGCCGAAGAAGTGGCAGACGGAGTTGATCGACCAGGTGACGTGATGGAGCATGAAGATCCGCACGGCGCCGCCCCAGACCCCGGCGGTGACGGCGCCGCCGAGCGTCCCGTCGACCGCGTAGCCGATCGCGAACGGGACCGCGATCCCCAGCAGGACCCAGACCGCAAACAGGCGGTTGATGCGCTGCATCCCCGGGTCCTCGTAGAGCTCGCGGGCGTAGCGCTGCTGCTCGGCCTGGCCCGCCCGGTCGAACAGCCAGCCCATGTGCGCGTACCAGAGCCCGCGCACCGCCCCGCTCAGCCCGGAGCCGTGCCCGTGGGGCGAGTGTGGATCGCCCTCGCGGTCGGTGTGCGCGTGATGCTTGCGGTGATCGGCCACCCACTGCATCACCGGTCCCTGGACGGCCATCGAACCGGCGATGGCGAGCGCGTACTCGACCCACGTGTGCGTCGCGAAGGAGCGGTGCGTCAGGAGCCGGTGGAAGCCGAGCGTCACGCCGTACGCCGTGAGCAGGTACATCGCAGCGAACAGCGCCATGTCGGTCCAGCCGACGAGGCTCGTGTGCCAGAGCAGGACGACCGCCGCGAGGAAGCCCGCGAAGGGGAGGAGCACGCCGAGCAGGTTCATCACGCGGTGCACGGGGGACATGACTTGAGTGGTACCCGCAGGCCACGCGCACCGCTCGGCGGAACGCGTGGATCGGGCGCACTCGTTCTGTAGCCTCGTGACAAATGAGTCCTGTCGGCCGCCCGTTCGCCACGCTGCCTCCCGAGGTCGCTGACGTGCTGCGGCCCGTGCTGCCCGGGCTCGCGGACGAGACGATCGCCGCGATCGCGCGCGAGGTGCCCGGCTACGCAGGGGCGATGGAGGGCTCGTTCGGCCGGGTCGTGCGGCTGGGCGTCGAGGTCGCCTTCAACCGCTTCGTCGACCTGCTCGTCGACCCTGGCGCCGACCTCGGCGGGGGGCGCGACACCTACGTCGACCTCGGCCGCGGCGAGTTCCAGGCCGGCCGCAGCCTCGACGCGCTGCTGGCCGCCTACCGGCTCGGCGCGCGGCTCGCATGGCGGCGCTTCGTCGAGGCGGGGACTGCCGGCCGGCTCGAGCCGCAGGTCCTCTACGACCTCGGCGAGGCGATCTTCGCCTACATCGACGAGCTCTCGGCCGAATCGGCCGAGGGCTTCGCCGAGGAGCAGTCCGCCGCCGCGGGCGAGAGCCAGCGCCGCCGCCGCCGGCTCGTGCGGCTGCTCGCGCAGTACCCGCCGGCGGGCGCGGACGCGATCCGCACCGCCGCACTGGCGGCCGCGTGGGCGCTGCCACGCTCGCTCGCCGCGCTCGTCGTCGGCGACGGCGAGATCCCCGCCCAGGGCGTGCCCGAGCCGCCGCCCGACGGCACGGCCCTCCCGGGTGAGGAGAACGCGGACGCGATCGCGACGCGGCTGGCCCGCCGCATCGGCCCGGGCGCGATCGGGGGCGCGGCGGGCGGTGCCGCGTGCGTGTTCGTCGCCGACCCGGACGCCCCCGGGGCGCGCCGGCGCCTGACCGCCGCGCTCGCCGGCACCGACGTGGCCGCCCTCGGCCCGAGCGTCGGCTGGGAGCACGCGGCCGCCAGCGCGCGCCGCGCGGGCATGGCCTTCCGGCTGGCGCTCGCCGGGCGGCTGCCACGCGGGGGGCTCGTCGTCGCCGAGGAGCACCTCGGCGCGCTCCTGCTCGCCGCCGATCCGGACGTCGCCGCCGACCTCGCGCGCCTCAAGCTCGCGCCGCTCGACGCGATCGCGCCCGGAACGCGCGAGCGCCTGGCCGAGACGCTGCGCGCGTGGGTCGACCGGCCCGGTCAGGTGCAGGCGGTCGCCGCCGCGCTCGACGTGCACCCGCAGACCGTCCGCTACCGCATCCGGCAGCTCCGCGAGCTGTTCGGCGAGGCGCTCGAGGATCCCGAGCAGCGCTTCGAGCTCGGCCTCGCCCTGCGGGCCGCGGGCTAGGGGATGTCGACGCGGCGCAGGTCGCGGACCGGCAGGCCGTCGTGCGGCGTGGCGGCCGCGAAGGCGTCCCAGGCCGCGTCGCCGAGTGCGCTGCGGACGCCCGCCTCGACCGCAGCGAGGTAGTCGCGGGCGATCGCACAGCGTCCGGCGCGCAGCGCACGCGCGAAGCGCGCACGCGACTCTGCCCGGCCCCGGTAGGTCCACACGCGCCCGCCGAGCGGCGCCTCCGCCGTCACCTGCGCCGTGACGTCGACGCGGTCGTAGTTGCGCTCGCGGTCGTCGAGCCGCGCCAGCTCCTCGGGGCCGACCGGCACGCACAGGCCGTCGACCGTCGCGGCGGCGTCCTCGATGACATCGAGGAACGCGACGCAAAGCGCCGGCCGGCTCCCGTCGGGCGCGAGGTAGCGCTTGTAGCGAGGCAGGTCGATGGTGTTGTCCATCGCCACGCCCCAGACGCGGCGATGGCCATGCAGGCGTGCCTGCGTCCCGAGGCCGGCGACGAGCGAGCCATAGCCGAAGACTAGGTCGTGCCGAAGTCGGTGGCCTTCCACTTCCCGCCCTCGCGGACGAAGCGGAAGGTCGCCGTCGGGCCGTTCTTGCCCCGGCGCACGACGGCGGTGGCGCTCGAGCCGTTGACGGTGACCTTCTGGACGCTCAGGTCGAAGTCGTCGGCGTCGGCGATCGCCTTGTCCATCTCCTGACCGCACGTGGTGCCGGCCTGGTTGAGCTTGTCGACGAGCTCGCGCGCGAGGATCTCGCTGCAGATCTTCTGCGCGTCCTTGCGTTGCCCGTCCTTGGCCAGGTCCGCCACGACCTGGGCCACCTGGGCCTGGGTACCCGTGAACGTGGCCGACGTGCTTCCCGTCGACGACGTGCAGCCGGCGACGCCGAAGGCGGCGACGAGCAGCGTGGCGGTGGCGGTGCGGGCAACCATCTCGCGGAAGCCTATCCACGGTTACCATCGAGATGGTGACCCATCCCTTGCCAGCCGCTCCGCGGGGCCGTCACGCGCCGCCGCTCCAGGTCCGCCAGGACCGCCAGCGGCAGCGGTTGTTCAGCGCCGCGGCGTCGGTGTTCGCCCGCTCGGGGTATGCGGACGCGAGCGCGGAGGCGATCGCGCGCGAGGCCGGGATGTCGAAGGCGACCTTTTACGAGCACTTCGACAACAAGGAGGACTGCATCGTCGCGCTCTTCGACGCGGCGGTCGGCGTCCTCGACGGGGCGATGCGCGCCGCGGGCGAAGCGCAGGCCGCGGCGGACCTCGGCACGCGCGTCCAGGCGACGGTCCGCGCCTTCTTGAAGGTGCTCGCGGACTTCCCCGACGAGTCCCAGACGCTGCTGGTCGAGATCGTCGGCGCCGGACCGCGGGCGATGGAGCGCCGCGACGCCGCGCTGGACCGGATCGCCTCGGCGATCGACGGCTACAACGCGACCGATGCCGAGCGCGGCGCCGCCCGCCGCTTCGCCTCGTTCGACGACGCGTTCGCGATCGTCGGCGCGGTCGTCGAGCTCGCGTCACGGCATCTGCGCAAACGCCGGACCGAGGACATCCGCGAGCTCGAGCCGGTGATCGAGCGCGTGGCGCTCGGACTCGCCGCACCGCAGCCAGGGTGAGCCGCGCACTCGCCGCCCTCGAGGCGGAGCTGACCGGCTGCCGGCGCTGCCCGCGGCTCGTGGCCTGGCGCGAGCGGGTCGCGGCGGAGAAGCGCGCGGCGTTCCGCCACGAGACCTACTGGGGCCGTCCCGTGCCGGCGCTCGGGGACCCGGGCGCGCGGCTCGTCCTGCTCGGCCTCGCCCCAGCCGCGCACGGCGCCAACCGCACGGGACGCATGTTCACGGGAGACCGCTCGGGCGACTTCCTCTTCGCCGCGCTGCACCGGGCGGGCTACGCCAACCAGGCGCGCTCGATCGACCGCGGCGACGGCCTCGAGCTGCGCGACTGCTTCATCACCGCTGCGGTGCGCTGCGCGCCGCCGCAGAACAAGCCGCTGCCGGCCGAGCGCGACAACTGCGCGCGCTGGCTGGCGCAGGAGCTGCCGCTGCTCGAGCACGCACGCGTGATCCTCTGCCTCGGTGCCTTCGGCTGGGAGGCGGGGCTGCGCGCGCTGCCGCTGTTCGGAGCGACCGCGCCACGGCCGCGCCCACCATTCGCACACGGCGCCGAGCGCGCCGCAGGGCGCGTGACGCTGCTCGGCTGCTTCCACCCGTCCCAGCAGAACACCTTCACCGGGCGCCTGACGCCCGCGATGCTCGACGCGGTGCTCGACCGCGCACGCGAGCTGACGACGAGCGAAGCCGTGCCGAGCGCGCAGCGCGAGGCAGATTGAGACGCTACCGCGAGGTCCTGCAGGCGCCGCATGTGGCGGCGCTCGTCGGCTGGATGATGCTGTCGCGGCTGCCGATCGGCATCAACGGGCTGGCGGTGATCCTGTTCCTGCGCGCGCAGACGGGCTCCTTCGCGATCGCCGGAGCGGTCGCCGGCGGCTTTGCGGTCGGCGGGGCGGCCGGCGCGCAGCTCGTCGGCCGCCTCGTCGACCAGCTCGGCGGGCGCGTCCTGCTGCTCGCCGCGGCGCTGCACGCCGTCGCGCTCGGCGCGCTCGTCGCGGGCGGGTTCGCTGGCGCGCCGGGCGCCGCGTTGATCGGGCTCGGCATCGTCGCCGGCGCCAGCGTGCCGCCGACCTCCTCGGTGCTGCGCTCGCTGTGGCCCTCGCTGCTCGGGGACCGCCACGACCTGCGCCAGGCGGCGTTCGCGATCGACTCGGTCGGCGTCGAGCTGCTGTTCACGCTCGGGCCGCTGCTGACCGCGGTGCTCGCCACGCTGGTCGCGCCGGCGGCGCCGCTCGCCGTATCGGCGGCGGCCGTACTCGTCGGGACGACCGCCTTCGTCGCGCAGCCCGGCGTCGGCTCGGGGCGCGCGCCCCGGCGCGCGGGCGGCCGGCTCGCCGGCGCGCTGCGCTCGCCCGGCGTGCTCACGCTCGCGCTCGCGTCGGTGCCGGCCGGCATCGGCCTCGGGATCTGCGAGGTCTCGCTGCCCGCCTTCAGCTCTGCCCACGGCGCCGCGAACCGCGCCGGTGTGCTGCTCGCGGTGTGGTCGATCGCGAGCGCCGTCGGCGGGACCCTCTACGGCGCGATGCCGCGGCCGCCGCTGCAGCGGGCCCACCTTGCCGTCTCGATCCTGCTCCCGCTCAGTTTGCTGCCGCTCGCGGCGGCGCCGAGCCTGACGGCGATGGCGCTGCTCGTCATTCCTGCGGGGATGTTCATCGCGCCGATGCTGGCCACCCGCAACGAGCTGATCGGCTGGGTTGCACCCCCGGACGCGCGGACCGAGGCCTTCACGTGGCCGCAGACCGCCTTCGTCGGCGGCATCGCGATCGGCGCCGCGCTGGCGGGTGTGATCGTGCAGCACTCGGGCTCCTCTCCGGCCTTCCTCGTGGCGGGCGCGGTCGCGGCGCTCGGGGCGGTCATCACCGTGCTGCGACGGAGCACGGTCGCGCCGCCGCGTTCGTACCCTGTATGAGATGCCGCTCTCGTCCTTCACGCCGCAGGTTCGAGAGTGGTTCGAGCGCGCGTTCGAGGCGCCGACGCCGGCGCAGGCGCAGGCCTGGCCGGCGATCGCCTCGGGCCGGCACACGCTGATCTCCGCCCCCACGGGATCCGGCAAGACGCTCGCCGCGTTCCTGTGGGCGCTCGACCGCCTCGTCGCCGAGCCGCGCGGCGACGAGGCGAGGACCCGGCTGGTCTACGTCTCGCCGCTGAAGGCGCTCTCCTACGACGTCGAGAAGAACCTGCGCGCGCCGCTGCGCGGGATCGGCGCCGACATCTCGGTGGCGATCCGCACGGGCGACACGCCGCAGAAGGAGCGCCGCGACATGCTGCGCCATCCGCCCGACGTGCTGATCACCACGCCGGAGTCGCTGTACCTGATGCTCACCAGCCAGGCGCGCGAGATCTTCGCCGATACCGAGCAGGTGATCGTCGACGAGATCCATGCGGTCGCCCAGACCAAGCGCGGCGCCCACATGGCGGTGACGCTCGAGCGGCTCGCCGAGCAGGCCGGCCGCGACGTCCAGCGCATCGGCCTGTCGGCGACGCAGAACCCGCTCGAGGAGGTCGGCCGATTCCTCGTCGGCCCCCAGCGGACCTGCACGATCGTCGACACGGGCGCGCGCAAGCCGCTCGACCTCAAGATCCACGTGCCGGTCGAGAGCATGCGGGAACCGGAGACCCGCGACGTCGAGCTCGATCCGTTCGCGGGCGGCGAGGCGACCCGCAAGTCGATCTGGCCCGCGATCTACCCCGAGATCGTCGAGCTCGTCAAGGCCCACCGCTCGACGATCGTCTTCGTCAACAACCGCCGCGGCGCCGAGCGGCTCGCCCTGCGCATCAACGAGCTGGCCGGCGAGGACATCGCCCGCGCGCACCACGGCTCGCTCGCGCGCGAGGAGCGCCTCGTGATCGAGGACATGCTCAAGGCCGGCGAGCTTCCGTGCCTGGTGGCGACGTCGTCGCTCGAGCTCGGCATCGACATGGGGGCCGTCGACCTCGTGTTGCAGGTCGAGTCGCCGAAGTCGGTCACGGCCGGGCTCCAGCGCATCGGCCGCGCCGGTCACAACGTCGGCGACGTCTCCAAGGGCCGCATCTT
>JAXDHR010000206.1:0-15159 GCA_034664425.1 Solirubrobacteraceae bacterium | reverse complement strand
CCGTTCCTCCACCTGCAGGCCCTGCGCGCCGTACTCGACGGCGTCGCCGCCCATCCCGCCGCGATCGTCGACTCCGGCCTGGCCCGCAGCGTCTTCCCGACCGCCAGCGTCACCACCGGCGCCCTGTTGTGGCCGGCCGGCCCTGCGCACCGCGTGCTGCACGAGTGGGCGCTGTGGACGCGGACCGTCCCGCAGGACGTCACGAGCACCGCCCGGCTCGTGCGCTACCCGCGCCTGCCCGGCGTCCCGCCGGAGCTGCGCGGCCGCGCGCTCGTGATCGTCGAGGTCGCGATCCCCGGCGAGCCGTGGGTCGCGCAGGGCCGCCTCGCTGCGCTGCGCCGGCTGGCGCCGGAGATCGACACGGTCGTCCTCGGCAGCCCCGCCGACGTCCCCGCCGCGCACCTCGGCCTCGAGCTGCCGGCGAGCGCCGCGGGCCGCCACATCCCGCTCTCCTGCGTCGACGCCGCCGTCGTCGAGGCGTTCCTCGCCGCTGCGGGCCCCGCCTCGGGTGCCGCGATCGCCAGCGCGGAGCTGCGCCACCTCGGCACGGGCTACGCGGCCAGCGCCGCCTCGCGCGCGACGACCGAGGAGGACGCCTCCCGCCTCGAGCTCCGCCTCGACCTGATCGCGGAGCGCCTCGCCCCGTGGGTGCAGGGCCGCGTCCTGTGCACGGACGCGATGCAGGTCCGCGTCCGCTCCTAGCCGCCGACGCGCGTGTAGACCATGGCCCGGAGCGCCGTCTTCGGGCCATGGAACGCGCGCCTGACGCGCCGCCCGAGGCGCAGGTGGGAGTCGCGCCGCAGCATCAGGTCGAGCCGGCGCGCGTGCTCGCGGATCGCCTCCTTCCACGCGTTCGTCGAGACGTGGTGGTCCATCGGCCGCAGGAGGACGAGATGGGCGCCGGGCGCGAGCCGGTCGGCAAGCCGGGCGATCGACTGCGGGCGCGTGGCGCGCAGGCGCGCGAGCGCATCGCGCCAGTCCATGACCTGCGGATCGGCGACCGGCCCCATCGACGACACGTAGCTGAACGTCGGGCCGAGGTAGTAGCGGACCACGGGGACCGACTCGGGCAGCGCGTCGATCACCAGGTCGCCGGGGCTCAGCCGCGCGGCGATGCGGTGCGCGACCACGCGCGCGTTGCTCTTGGCGATCAGCGTGTGGTAGCTCGGCTGGTGCAACCACGCGAACGCGATCGCGACCAGCGCGATCAGGCCCGCGGGGCCTGCCCGTGAGACGCCGAGCGCCGCGAGCAGCAGTAGCGGGCCGATCACGACCACGGCGTAGCGATCCGCCCATGCCGGCGTGACCTGGTTGGCGGCGAAGGCGAGCAGCAGCGTGCCGCCCGTCAGCCATGCGAGCGTCGCGAGCTGCTCCCCAGGGCGCCGCGGGCTCGCGCGCCAGAGCAGCACGGCGGCCGTCGCAACGGCGATCCCGAGGGCCGTGAGCGCCACCGGGCCGGAGAGCAGCCAGATGCGCACGAGCCAGAGCGCGTGGAGCGTCGGGGTGCTCGACCACGGCGCCGCGGTGTGCGCTCCCTGGAAGACCACGGTCGGCACCCATGGCAGGTACAGCAGGGCCGGGACCCCGAAGGCGATCGCTGCCGTGCGCAGCAGCGACCGGCGCTCCCCGCGACGGGCGACGAGCAGCACCGCGAACGCGATCGCCTCGGCGAGCGCCAAGAACACGAACCAGTTGTGCGTGTAGGCGAGCGCGGCGAGCGCACCGGCGTGCACCCAGGCGAGGCGGGGACGCCGATCGAGGAAGGCCGCGACGAAGGCGCCCGCGGCCAGCAGCGACAGGAGCGCGACGAGCGAGTACATCCGCGTCTCCTGGCCGTGGTAGGTCAGCGGCGGGGAGAGAGCGGTCAGCAGGGCGGCCGCCCATCCCGCGCGCGCTCCCCACAGCGTCCGGGCGAGCCACCAGGCCACCGGCACGCAGGCGACCGCGAAGAGCGCCGAGAGCGCGTGCGTCGCGGTCTCCGAGCGACCCGCGACGCCGATCCAGAGATGCAGCAGCAGGTAGTAGAGCGGGGGCGAGCCGTCCTGGCGCAGCAGCGCGGGGATCGCGGTGAGGTGATGCGAGGCGATCCCGACCGAGATGCCCTCGTCCATCCAGTAGGCGGCGCCGAGGGCGCGCGTGCGCAGCCACGCGCTCGCGGCCACCACGACGAGCAGCGCCGCGGGCGTGATCGCCGCGCGCGCCGCGGGACCGGCGGCCGGGAGCCGGAGCGGCAGGGGGCGCGACCGAGCGAGCGGAGGTGCGCTCATAGGACGAGGGTTGCCGGTTTTCGTGGCCGGTAGATGAGATCGCCATGCGTATGCGATAACGTACGCACGTATGGCCACCGCTTCGGGTGCTCCGACGCACACGCCCGAGCCGGCGATCGCCCGCATCGGGCCGCGCATCAAGGCGCTGCGCGAGGGGCTCGACCTCTCGCTGCGCGAGCTCGCCGCCCGCAGCGGCGTGTCCGCGCCGATGCTCTCCCAGGTCGAGCGTGGAGAGACGAGTCCGACGCTGCAGGTCGCCGCGCGGATCGCCGCCGGACTCGAGCTGCGGCTCTCGCAGCTGCTGCGGCTCGACGAAGGCGGGACGGTCTCGATCGTCCGCAGGGGCGACGGCCGCCGGGGCGGCGCGGACGGCCACGCCTACGAGATCTGCACACCGCCGCTGCCCGGCCAGCGCGCCGAGGTCTCGCGCCACACCCTGCGCCCGGGTGCGACGACCGGCGGCCCCGGCGACCCGCCGATGCACGAGATCGGGGCGCGCGAGACCGCCGTCGTGCAGGCCGGCACCGCCACCCTCGTCATCGACGGCGAGCGCCACGAGCTGCGCACGGGCGACGCGGTGACCTTCGACGCCGACCTCAGCCACCACTTCGAGAACCACGGAAAGGAGGAGGCCGTCCTGCTCGCCGTCGTGTCCGCGGGGCTGCGCCGCTCATGACCCCCACCACCCTCTTCGACAAGCTCTGGTCGGCGCACGAGATCGCGACCGGCCTGATCTTCATCGACCTCCACCTCGTTCACGAGGTCACGAGCCCGCAGGCCTTCGACGGCCTGCGCATGAACGGCCGCCGCGTGCGCCGGCCGGACCGCACTCTCGCCACCGCCGACCACAACGTGCCCACCGACGGCACGCCGGTCGCGGCGCGCATCCGCGACGAGCTCAGCCGCGTGCAGGTCGAGACGCTCGAGCGCAACTGCGCGGAGTTCGGCGTGCCGGTCTTCTCGATCGGCTCCGAGCGCCAGGGCATCGTGCACGTGATCGGGCCCGAGCTCGGCGTCACCCAGCCGGGGATGACGATCGTCTGCGGCGATTCGCACACCGCGACCCACGGGGCGTTCGGGGCGCTGGCCTTCGGCATCGGCACCTCCGAGGTGGAGCACGTGCTGGCCACGCAGACGCTCGCGCAGCCCAAGCCGCGCTCGATGCGGATCGTCTACGGCGGCGAGCTCGGCTTCGGCGTCACCGCCAAGGACCTGATCCTCGGCACGATCGGCCAGATGGGCACCAACGGCGCCGCCGGGCATGCCGTCGAGTTCGCCGGCCCGGTCATCGAGGGGCTCTCGATGGAGGGGCGCATGACGATCTGCAACATGACGATCGAAGGCGGCGGCCGCGCGGGCATGATCGCGCCCGACGAGACCACCGTCGAGTGGCTGCGCGGCCGGCCCGCGGCTCCCGCGGATCTCGACGCGGCGTGGGCCGAGTGGCAGCAGCTGCGCAGCGAGGACGGCGCGCGCTTCGACCGCGAGATCACCGTCGACGCGAGCGCGCTCTCGCCGCTGGTCAGCTGGGGCACGAACCCCGGTCAGGTCGTCCCGATCACCGAGGCGGTGCCCGAGCCGGCCACCGACACCGACCAGCGCGCGCTCAAGTACATGGCGCTCGAGCCGGGCATGGCGATGCAGGAGATCGCGCTGGACCGCGTGTTCATCGGGTCGTGCACGAACTCCCGCATCGGCGACCTGCGCGCCGCCGCCGAGGTCATCAAGGGCCGCAGGGTCGCCGCGACGGTCAACGCGATGGTCGTGCCCGGCTCCGAGCAGGTGCGCGCCCAGGCCGAGCGCGAGGGTCTCGACGAGATCTTCAAGGCGGCAGGGTTCGACTGGCGCACGGCGGGGTGCTCGATGTGCCTGGGCATGAACCCCGACGTGCTCAGCGCGGGCGAGCGCTGCGCCTCGACCTCCAATCGCAACTTCGAGGGGCGCCAGGGCCGCGGCGGGCGCACGCACCTCGTCTCCCCGCAGATGGCGGCCGCGGCCGCGGTCGAGGGGCGCTTCGTCGACATCCGGGAATGGAGCTGAGCCGTGGAGCCCGTTCGCATCATCTCCGGCCCCGTCAGCGTTCTCGATCGCGCCGACGTCGACACGGACCAGATCATCCCGGCGCGCTACCTCAAGCGGGTCGAGCGAACCGGCTTCGGCCAGTTCCTGTTCGAGCAGTGGGCGAAGGAGCCGGGCTGGGACCTTCCGGCCAACCCGATCCTCGTCTCCGGCCCCAACTTCGGCTGCGGCTCGAGCCGCGAGCACGCGCCGTGGGCGTTGCAGGACTACGGCTTCCGGGCCGTCGTCGCGCCGTCGTTCGCCGACATCTTCTTCTCCAACTGCACGAAGATCGGCCTGCTGCCGGTGCAGCTCGCGCAGGAGGACGTCCGCGCGCTGATGACGGCCGCTGAGGCGGAGATCGACCTCGAGGCGCTCGAGGTCCGCTTCGACGGCCGCGCCGTGTCGTTCAGCCTCGACGAGGACCGCCGCCAGCGGCTGCTCGACGGGGTCGACGACATCGCGCTGACGCTGAAGTCCGAGGCCGCGATCACGGCCTACGAGCGCGAGCGCGAGCGCTCAGGTCCCGTCACGACGAGCCTCTAGAGCGGTACGGTCCCGCACTCCATGACGGACGACGGCCTCGAAGCCCTCTCCTCCAAGCAGCTGCACGACATGGCGGTGCGGCGCGCGCGCCACCACCTCGACGTGAAGTTCTTCTGGGAGCTGATCCGGACGGTGCCGGCCGCGGAAGCGGCCGCCGGGGATCTCGACGAGCTCGAGAACGACATGCAGCACCTCTCGGGGCACCTCGACGACGTGACCGAGGCGGGGGAGGGCGAGCTCGCGGAGGTGCTGCGCCCGTTCTATCTGGACTACCTGCGCCGGCACGGGGTCACGGGACCCTGACGCCGGCCCTGACCCGTCGCGAGCCGCAGCTCGAGCGCCTCCGCGCGGAGCTCGCCCGCGTGACGGCCGCTACCTGAGAAAGCGAGATACGTTGCCCACGATCGTCACTCTTCCCGGCGACGGGATCGGCCCCGAGGTCCTCGAGGCATCCCTGCAGGTGCTCGGGGTCGTCGCGCCCGACCTCGAGTACTCCGAGCACCCGTTCGGCGGCGCGTCGATCGACGCCCAGGGCGTCGCCGTCACCGATGCGACGCTCGACGCCTGCCGCGCCGCCGATGCGGTCCTGCTCGGCGCCGTCGGGGGCCCGCAGTGGGACACGACCGAGCCTGGAGCGGTGCGGCCCGAGCAGGGCCTGTTCGCCCTGCGCGGCGGTCTGGGCCTGTTCGCGAACCTGCGGCCGGTGCGCCCGCTGCCGGCGCTCTACGACGCCAGCCCGCTCAAGCGCGAGGTGATCGAGGGCACCGACCTGCTGGTCGTGCGCGAGCTCACCGGCGGCATCTACTTCGGCGACAAGGGTCGCGCGGACGGGCGCGCGCACGACGTCTGCGTCTACAGCGTCGAGGAGATCGAGCGCATCGCCCGCGTCGCCTTCCGCGCGGCGCGCTCGCGCGTGTCGAGCGTCGACAAGGCGAACGTGCTCGAGACCTCGCGGCTGTGGCGCGAGGTCGTCACGCGCATCCACGCCGACGAGTTCCCGAACATCGAGCTCGAGCACCTGCTGGTCGACAACGCGGCGATGCAGCTCGTCTCGGGGCCCCGCCACTTCGAGGTGATCGTCACCGAGAACATGTTCGGCGACATCCTCTCCGACGAGGCCGCGATGCTGACCGGCTCGATCGGGCTGCTGCCGAGCGCGTCGCTGGGGGCAGCGGACCCACGCACCCCAGGCGTGTTCGAGCCCGTCCACGGGTCCGCGCCGGACATCGCCGGGAGCGGCGACGCGAACCCGCTGGCGATGATCCTCTCCGCCGCGATGATGCTCCGGCACGGATTGGACCGGGAGGATGCCGCGGCGAAGGTAGAATCCGCCGTGGATCGGGCCCTCGGCTCGGGGTTGCGCACCCGGGACCTGGGCGGGGAAGCGACGACCGCGGACGCCACGAACGCGGTCCTCAAGGAGCTCACGTGAACCAAGCGGACCTCATCTGGATGAACGGCGAGCTCATCCCCTTCGAGGACGCCAAGGTCCACGTACTCACGCACGCCCTGCACTACGGGACGGGCGTCTTCGAGGGCGTCCGCGCCTACGAGACCCCCCGCGGCACGGCGGTCTTCCGCCATCACGAGCACATCGACCGCCTGTTCCACTCGGCGGCGATGTACTACATGGACGTCCCGTACACGAAGGCGCAGCTGCGCGAGGCGACGCTCGATCTCGTCGCCCGCTCGGGCATGAAGTCCTGCTACATCCGACCCGTCGTCTACCGCGGCCTGGGCCCGATGGGCCTCAACCCGCTCGACTGCCCCGTCGACGTGTTCATCGCCGTCTGGGAATGGGGCGCCTACCTCGGCGACGAGGGCAAGCAGCGCGGCGTGCGCGGCAAGGTCTCCTCGTGGCGGCGGATCGGCGCCGACGCGGTGATCCCGGCGGCGAAGGCCACCGGCCAGTACCTCAACTCGGTCCTGGCCAAGGTCGAGGCGGTGAAGGCGGGATACGAGGAGTGCATCCTGCTCGACCAGCGCGGGATGCTCTGCGAGGGCACGGGCGAGAACCTCTTCGTGATCAAGGACGGCGTGATCGCGACGCCCGGCTTCGCCAGCGCGATCCTGGGCGGCATCACGCGGCTGTCGGTGGTGCAGATCGCCAAGGACCTCGGCTACGAGGTCGTCGAGCGCGACGTCGCGCGCGGCGAGCTCTACGTGGCCGACGAGGTCTTCATGACCGGGACCGCGGCCGAGCTGACGCCGCTGCGCGAGATCGACGACCACCCCGTCGGCAGCGGCGATCCCGGCGCGATCACCCGCGCGATCCAGGAGGCCTTCGAGGACGCACTGCACGGGCGCTCGGAGCGCTACGCCGGCTGGCTCGACCACGTGCCCCAGCCGGCCCGGACGCCGTGAGCGCGGTCCGCATCTACGACTGCACCCTGCGCGACGGGATGCAGGGGGAGGGGATGTCGCTCTCCGCAGGGGAGAAGGTGCAGGTCGCGCACGTCCTCGACGGGCTCGGCGTGCCGCTGATCGAGGCCGGGTTCCCGGCCTCGAACCCCAAGGAGGCCGAGCTCTTCGAGCGACTCGCGCTCGAGCGCCTCCAGGCCGACGTCGCGGCCTTCGGGATGACCCGCCGGCGCGAGGTCGCCGCCGCCGCGGACCCGGCGCTGCGGCTGCTGGCCGAGTGCTTCGCGCCGGTCTGCACGCTCGTCGGCAAGACGTGGTCGCTGCACCTGGAGAAGGTCGTGCGCGTCGCGCGCGACGAGAACCTGCGGATGATCGCCGACTCCGTCGCCTTCCTGGCCGGCGAGGGCAAGCGCGTGATCTACGACGCCGAGCACTTCTTCGACGCCTACGCCGACGACCCGGCGTACGCGATCGCCTGCCTGCGCGCCGCGGCCGAGGCCGGCGCCGAGAACGTGACGATGTGCGACACCAACGGCGCCTCGCTGCCGCACGAGGTCGCCGCCGCCGTCCGCGCGGTGCGCGGCGCGCTGCCGGGGGTCGAGCTCGGGATCCACTGTCACAACGACGCCGAGTGCGGCGTCGCGAACTCGCTCGCCGCCGTGCTCGAGGGCTGCGCGCTGGTGCAGGGGACGATGAACGGCTACGGCGAGCGCTGCGGCAACGCCAACCTCACCTCGATCGTGCCCAACCTGCAGCTGAAGATGGGCCTGGACTGCCTGCCCAGCCTCGACGGGCTGACCGAGGCCGCGCACCACCTCGACGAGCTGCTCAACCTAACGCCGGATCCGAACCGGCCCTACGTCGGCAAGAACGCGTTCGCGCACAAGGGCGGCATGCACGTCGCCGGCGTCAACGCGGACCCGGCGACGTTCGAGCACATCGACCCGGCAGCGGTCGGCAACGCCCGCGAGATCCTGATCTCCGAGCTGGCCGGCAAGGGCTCGGTCGTCGCGCACGCCGGCGGCGCGCTCGACGAGGCGGTCGCCGCGCGCGTGATCGAGCGCGTCAAGGCGCTCGAGAACGAGGGCTTCCAGTTCGAGGCCGCCGACGGCTCGCTCGATCTGCTGATCCGGCGCGAGCGCGGGGAGTACGCGCCGCTGTTCCGCCTCGAGTCCTGGCGGGTGATCGCCGAGAAGCGCGAGGACGGCCGCGTGCAGACCGAGGCGACGATCAAGATCTGGATGGACGGCGAGCGCTTCGTGCGCACGGCCGAGGGCAACGGCCCCGTCAACGCGCTCGACCGCGCGCTGCGCGGGGCGATCGGCGATCGCCATCCGCACCTGCGCGACATCAAGCTCGTCAACTACAAGGTGCGGATCCTCGACGAGGCGAAGGCGACCGGGGCGACGACGCGCGTCCTGCTGGACGCGTCCGACGGGAGCGACACGTGGGGCGCGATCGGCGTGCACGAGAACATCATCGAGGCGAGCTGGGACGCGCTCGTGGACTCGCTGGAGGCGGGCATGCTGCCGCGTGAGCCCAGGCGAGAGGGGTCAGACCCGAACCCGGCGCCGCGCCAGGCCCAGCCCGGCATAGGGGTCTGACCCCGGGTGGCCGGCGTCCACTCGGAGGTCGTCCCGCTCGCCCAGCCCGTTCTGGGCGAGGCGGAGGCGCAGGCGGTCATCGACGTGCTGCACTCGGGCCAGCTCTCGCTCGGCCCCCGCGTGCCGGCGTTCGAGTCGGCCTTCGCCGCGCGGCTGGGTGCGCGCCACGCGAGCGCCGTCTCGTCGGGCACCGCCGCGCTGCACCTGGCGATCCGCGCCGTCGGCGTGCAGGAGGGCGACGAGGTCGTGACCTCGCCGTTCTCGTTCGTCGCCTCGGCGAACTGCATCCTCTACGAGCGCGCCAGGCCGGTCTTCGCCGACATCGACCCGCGCACGCTCAACCTCGATCCGGACGCCGCCGCGGCTGCCATCACCGGGCGCACCGCGGCGCTGCTCCCGGTCCACATCTTCGGCTACCCGGCCGACGTCGCGGCGCTCGAGCGCCACGGGCTGCCGATCGTCGAGGATGCCTGCGAGGCGCTCGGCGCGGTCCACGCCGACGGGACGCCGGTCGGCAGCCGCGGCCATCCTGCGGCGTTCGGCTTCTACGCCAACAAGCAGCTGACGACGGGCGAGGGCGGCATGCTCGTCATGGGATCCGCCGAGCACAAGGAGCGCGTCGACTCCGAGCGCAACCAGGGCCGCGCGCCCGACATGGGCTGGCTCGACCACGACCGGCTCGGATTCAACTACCGGCTCACCGACGTCGCCTCGGCGATCGGGCTCGCACAGCTCGAGCGGCTCGACGGGATGCTCGCCGACCGCGCCCGTGTCGCCGGGGCCTACAGGGAGGCGCTGGCGGAGCTGGAGGAGCTGACGCTGCCCTGCGAGGACGCCGGCGGCGACGTGCGCGGGTGGTTCGTGTTCGTCGTGCAGCTTCCGGCGCGGCTGGACCGCGACGAGGCGATCGCGCGGCTCCGCGAGCTGGGCGTGCAGTCCAAGCCCTATCTGCCGGCCATCCACCTGATGTCCTTCTACCGCGAGGCCTTCGGGCACCGTCCCGGCGAGTTCCCGGTCTGCGAGGACATCGCCGCCCGCTCCGTCGCCCTGCCGTTCTTCCCCGCGATGCGCCTCGACCAGGTGGAGCGGGTCGCCGAGGCGCTGCGGACGCTGCTCGCCTAGCGCGGGTCCCTACAACCCCCGGTAGTACGCGACGAAGCCGCGCCCGCCGACCGCCCGCTCCATCGCCGCGCTCGCCACCCGCCGGACCTCGCGCGACTCGAAGCCCGTCCGCTCGTAGAGCGCCCGGGCCGGAGTGTTGTCGAGCCCCGTGTCGAGCGCGATCCCCGCGAGGCCGGCGGCGCGTGCCCGCTGCGCGGCGTCCTCGAGCAGAGCGGCGGCCACGCCGTGCCGGCGCCACGCGGGATCGACCGCCAGGGCGTCGACGTAGAACGCGCCGGCCGGCGGCAGCGGCGCGAGCCGCCCCGCGGCGCGCAGGTGGCGCCAGACGCCCGGCCACTGGCGCGCCGGCAGGCGCGGGATCGCGAGGCGCAGGAAGCGGCGGGCGCGCCGGTCGCCCTCGGCGACCGCGTAGCCGGCGAGCACGCCCGCGAGCGCGCCGTCGGCCGTGGCCACCGCGCAGACGTCCCAGCTCGCCGTGTGCCCGCCGCGCTCCCAGACGACGGCGAGCATCCGCCGCGCGCGCGCCTCCGAGCCGGCGAAGGCGTCGTAGTACGGCCTCGCCGACTCGTAGAGCAGCCCGTGGGCATGGTCGGCCACCGTGGCGGGACGGACCAGGACGTCCATGGTCCGCCATCATGGCGGACCATGTCGCGCTTCTCGCAGCCGCAGGACCCGGTCTTCCGGCAGCTCCACTACTCGATCGGCTTCGACTACCGACTGGCGCCCTACGACATCGAGCAATCGCGCGCGCACGCGCGGATGCTGGCGGCGCGCGACATCATCTCCGATGCCGACCGCGACGCTCTGCTCGGAGGCCTCGATCGCGTCGAGGCCGAGCTCGAGTCCGGCGAGCTCGAGCTGCTCGACACCGACGAGGACATCCACACGGTCGTCGAGCGGCGCCTGACCGAGATCGTCGGTCCGGCCGGCGGCCGCCTGCACACGGCCCGCTCGCGCAACGACCAGATCGCCACCGACATGGCGATGTTCACGCGCGCGCACGCGCTCGGCGCGGTCGAGCGCCTGCAGGGCCTGGAGGCGACCATCCTCGGGGTCGCCGAGCGCCACCTCGACTGGCCGATGCCCGGCTACACGCACCTTCAGCGCGCGCAGCCCGTCTACCTCGCGCACCACCTGCTCGCCTACTTCTGGATGTTCCGGCGCGACGAGCGCCGCTTCGAGCTCGTCCTCGGCGCGACGAGCGAGCTGCCGCTCGGCGCCGGCGCGCTCGCGGGCGTGAACTTCGACACCGACCGCGGCCAGGTCGCCTCCGAGCTGGGGTTCACCGCGGTGGCGCCGAATTCGATCGACGCCGTCTCCAACCGCGACTTCGTGCTCGACTACCTCTCGGCGGCCGCCACCTGCGCGACGCATCTCTCTCGCCTCGGCGCGGAGATCGTGCTGTGGTCGAGCGAGGAGTTCGGCTTCTGCGAGGTCGCTGACGCCTGGGCGTCCGGTTCGTCGATCATGCCGCAGAAGAAGAATCCCGACGGCGCCGAGCTGCTGCGGGCGAAGGCACCGCGGATCGTGGCCCACCTCGGGGCGCTCCACGGCGTCATGCACGCGCTGCCGCTGACCTACAACAAGGACATGCAGGAGGACAAGGAGCATCTCTTCGACGCCGTCGACACGCTCGACCTTTGCCTGCAGGCCGCCGCCGGGATGCTCGGCGGCATGACGTTCCGGCGCGAGCGACTGGAGAGCGCCTCCGGCGACGAGATGATCGCCGCCGTCGACGTCGCCGACATGCTCGTGCGCCGCGGCGTCCCGTTCCGGCAGTCGCACGGCATCGTGGCCGGGCTCGTGCGCGAGGCGGTCGAGGCCGGCAAGCCGCTGTCCGGACTCACCCGCGAGCAGATCGCCCGCCACTCGGAGGCGCTCGACGACGAGTACTACGAGGTGCTCTCGCGCGGCTCGTGGCTCGAGTCGAAGATCTCCGAGGGCGGCACGGCGCTCAGCCGCGTACGCGAGCAGCTCGCGCACGCGCGGGCCGAGCTGGACGGCCAGTCGGCTTGAGCGCCGTCGGCGCGCAGACCCTCGAAGCCGCCTTCTTCGGGCGGCCGGTGCTCGAGGTCGCCCCGGACCTGCTCGGCTGCACGGTCACCCACGGCGAGACCAGTGGTGTGATCGTCGAGACCGAGGCCTACCACGACTCGGAGCCGGCAAGCCACGCCCACATCGGCCTGACCGCTCGCACGCACGTGCTCTTCGGCCCGCCGGGGACCGCGTACGTGTACCGCTCCTACGGCATCCACGCCCTGCTCAACGCCGTCTGCGAGCCCGAGGGCGTCGGCGCCGCGGTGCTGATCCGGGCGCTGGAGCCGCTCGTGGGCCTCGCGCGCATGCGTGAGCGCCGCGGCCTCGACCGGGAGACCGAGCTGTGCTCGGGGCCGGGCAAGCTCACCCAGGCACTCGCGATCGAGCTGACCGAGAATGCCACCGACCTCAGCCGCGGCCCGGTGCGGATCGGGCCGCCGCCGCCGGCGTGGCAGCAGGTCGAGTACGTCACCGGCCCGCGCATCGGCATCACGAAGGCGGCGGAGCTGCCGTGGCGCTTCTGCGCCGTCGGGTCGCGCAGCGTCTCGCGGCCCTGGCCGCCCGGCCTGCGCCGCCGCTAGCCGGACGGCGCGGCGCCGCCCGTCGCACCGCCGGTTCCCGTTCCGGCCCCGGTTCCCGTTCCGGCCCCGGTTCCCGTTCCGGTTGCGGTTCCGGTTCCGGTCGTGCCCGTGGCCGGCGGCGTCGCGGTCGTCGACGGCGCGGCCGTCGGGGCCGGCGGCGCCGTCGGCGCGGCCGTGGCGGTCGGGACCGGGGTCGCCGTCGACGGGACGCTGGGCGAGGTGCCGGTGACGGGCGCGGGCGTCGTGGGCACGGCCGGGACCGTCGGCGTGGTCGGGCTCGGGACCTTCGCGGGCAGCACCGTGGTGAGGAAGGAGTGGAAGATCGCGGCCGGGAAGGTGCCCCCGGTGACCGGGCCGCCCTGGAAGGACGTGCTCATCTCCGTGAGCTTGTTCGGATAGCCGACCCAGACCGCCACCGTGTAGTTGCCGGCGAAGCCGACGAACCACGCGTCGCCGTAGTTCTCGGTCGTGCCGGTCTTGCCCGCGACCTCGTAGCCGGGGATCTGCGCGCGGGTGCCGGTGCCCGACGTGACGACGGTGCGCATCGCGGCGACCACCCGGTCGGCGACCGACGGGCTCAGGACCGGGCGAGTGCGCTTGCGGTTGATGGCCTCGCCGCCACCCGGCAGCGAGACCGGCTTGCCGCCCTGCGCGCGTGTGATCGACTCGATCCCGACGGGACCGGGCGGCACCTGCCGGGGACGGTTGCCGGCGCCCGGGCTCATCGAGCCGTAGGTGAGCCGGCCATGATCCGCCAGCGTGGAGTACGCGTGGGCCATGTCGAGCGGCGTCACGCCCTGCTTGAGGCCGCCGAGCGTCATCGCCCAGTTGTGCGAGATCGGCGTGCGGATGCCCATCCGGCGGGCCAGCCGGGCAATCCGCTTGGTGCCCACCCGGATGCCCACCTGCGCGAAGACCGAGTTGTCGGAGTGCGTGAGGGCGTTCTCGAGCGAGGAGACGCCGAAGTACTCATTGGCGAAGTTGCTGACGGTGAACTTCTCGATCGAGTGCGGGACGTTGAGCACGAGCTTGTGCGACGGCCACGAGGAGGTGGGTGAGATGCCGTCCGCGTAGGCGCGGGCGAGGATGAACGGCTTGATCGAGGAGCCCGGCTGGCGCTGGCCCTGGGTGGCGAGGTTGAACGGCGACGTGTTGTAGTCGTCGCCGCCGACCATCGCCCGCACCGCTCCCGTGCGGTTGTCGATCGCCACGAGCGCCGCGCGCGGGCCGCCGCGGTAGGGCAGCCACTGGTCGATCGCCCGCTGCGCGGCGTCCTGCATCGTCGAGTCGATCGTCGTCTTGACGCGGACGCCGCCCTCGAAGGCGATGCGCGCGCCCTGCTGGCCGCCGCCGAGCTCATCGACGACCTGCTGCTTGATCCAGGAGGTGAAGTAGGGGTACTTCGTGTCCTCGCGCGGCGGCTCGATCGATGCGCGGGTGGGCAGCGCCTCGCGGCGCGCCTCGTCGTACTGGAAGCGCGTGAGGAAGCGCTGCTGGTACATCTTCAGCAGCACCGTGTCGCGGCGCCCGCGCGCGGCGACGGGGTGCTGGATCGGGTCGTAGCCGCTGGGGTTCTGGACGATGCCGGCCAGCAGCGCGGCCTCGCCCGGGGTCAGCTGCGCGGCGCACGGGCGCACGCGCAGGGCGGCGTCGGTGTCGCAGCCGGGATGCACGGAGGCGAAGTAGGTGCGCGCGGCCGACTCGATCCCGTAGGCGCCCGCCCCGAAGTAGACCGTGTTCAGGTAATCGCGCAGGATCCGCTCCTTGGACCACTTGCGCGTGAGGTGGTAGGCCATCGCCGCCTCGCGCAGCTTCTCGAAGACCGTGCGGCGGTCCTGGGCGGCGAGCGCGTTCTTGACGAACTGCTGGGTGATCGTCGAGGCGCCCTGGACCGCGCCCTTGTGGAGGACGTCCTGCATCAGCGCGCGCGCGATGCCGCGCAGGTCGACGCCCTCGTTGGTGTAGAAGCGCTGGTCCTCGACGGCGATGATCGCGTGCTTCATCACGGGCGCGATCCGCGCCTCGTCCAGGTAGACGCGCTTCTCGTTGCCCTGCAGCTTGCCGAGCTCGCGGCCCTTGTCGTCGAGGATCACGGAGTTGGCCGCGGCGTCCTCGAGCCGTGGCAGATCGGAGGCGACGGCCATCATCATCCCGAACACCGTCGAGACGATCGCGAGCAGGCAGAGGCCCGTCAGCAGCGCGAGCACCCGCAGCTTGCGGATGCGTACGCGCGGCTTCCCGTCGTCGTCGTCGTCGCCCGGGCCCCCGCCGCCACCGCGACGGCCGTTGCCGTCGCCGTTCCCGCCGCTTCCCCCGCCTCCGGAGGTCGGGCGCGCGCTGCGGGGCGAGACGCCGTACCCCGGGCGCAGGGGTACGACCTGGGCGCCGCGGGGTTCCCGGGCGGCGCCGCTCGCCGGCGGCCGCATGGTGATGGTGCGCTCGGAATCGCTCATGGGAGTGATGCGGCCCGCGTCGAACCTGACGAGCCGCAGGCTCCGCCGCCGCGGCGATTCGCGGCCGAGCGGACCGGACGGGCAAGGGCAGGCCCGCGGGTGCCGGGACTCTAGCATTGGGCTGGATGGA
>JAXDHR010000205.1:0-2905 GCA_034664425.1 Solirubrobacteraceae bacterium | reverse complement strand
GCTTGATCCACTGGTCGGGCTTGAGGATCGCGTCGATCTGCTTCGAGGCCTTGGTGTTCTCGCCGTACATCGGGTGGTAGCCGACGTGGATGTGGTCGTAGTGATCGGCCATCGCGAGCGTGTTGTCGGCGCCCGTGAAGGTCATCAACGAGATGATCTGGTGCGGCTTCATCGTGCCCTGCAGCGTCAGCAGGCGCTGGATCGTGATGTCGGTGATCGAGCCGGGGCCCTGGTGGCCGACGATCGGGATGCCGTTGATCGCCGCGATGTCGGCGGCCGTGCCCGTCGAGTGCTCGGAGATGTTGCCCGAGACGGTCATCAGGCTGTGGCCGCACTTGAGCGCGGACACGGTCGGCTTCAGCCCCGAGGAGGCGAGGAACTCGAGCATCGCGAGCACGCGGCGGTCGATCTGCCCCGACTCGATGTCATGACGCCCGCATGCGTAGATCTGGATCCGCGGGTCGTTGAGCACGCGCTGGGTCAGCGTCTCCTTGCTCATCAGCAGGATCTGGCCGATCGAGGGCGCCTCGGCGTCCTGGCCGAAGAAGGGGTTCTTGCCGGCGGCGCGGTAGATCGCGCTCGACTCGAGGAGCTTCCAGCCGTCGAGGATCGGCTTGGGGTCGATGCGCGGTGCGCCGCGACCGGCGGGGCGGATCTCGAAGCGCAGATGGGCCTTGATGCCGTTCGTCCGCGTGCCGAGCCGGCCCACGATCGTGCCGCCGATGAGTCGCGCGCCCTTGCGCATCTTGCGCGCGACGAAGTCCTTCGGGTCGAGGCCGATCGGCGCGCGGGTCGTCAGCTTGGCCGGCGTGGTCAGGTTCTCGCCGAGCTGGATGGCGCCCCCGTTGACCCGCGCGAGGGGGCGCGTCGGATGCGCGAACAGCCGCTGCTTGAGCGCCGTGGCGCCGTCGATCCGCCCCGTGGTGGCGACGGTCCGGCGCGGCTGCGCGGCGGGCTTGGCGGCGTGGCGGCTGGTCGAGGCGGCCCGCTTGGGCGCCTTCCCGGCGCCGGGGAGGTGCAGCTCGCGGCGGACCTGGCTCTTGCGCACGGTGCGCGGCTTGGGCGCGGGGTAGGTCCTCGAGACCGAGCCGAGGTTCGCGTAGGTGTAGGTGTTGCCGTAGACGTCCTGGACGCGGATGAAGCGGCCGAGACGCTTGTTGGCGCCGAGCTTGACGACGCGGCCGTCGTTGACCGCGACGACCGGCGCGTAATCCTTGGAGAAGATGTCGATCGACCGCTGCGTCGCGCTGGACTCGACGACCATCGCGGCGTTGCCGCTGCCGACAACGGTGCGCTTGCGCGCCAGCGCTCCGGCGTAGGTCGCCTTGGCGGCGACGGGGAAGCGGCCCTGGGTGAGGCCGGTCAGCGAGCCGACGAGGTCTGAGGGCAAGCCGCCGATGACCTGGGCGCGCATCAGGACCGAGTTCACGTACCAGTCGGCGTGGTTGTAGGCGAAGACCGCCCGCCGCAGGTCGTGGTCGCCACCGGCGGCCTTGAGGTAGCGCGCGGCCGCGAAGATCGCGTCGACGGGGTTGAAGGGGTCCTTCTCGCCGTCGTGGTTGGCGTCGACGCCGTACATCTTCCATGTGGCGGGCATGAACTGCATCCACCCGAGCGCGCCCGCCGAGGAGACGTTCAGGTTGCGGCCGTAGTCGGTCTCGATCTCGTTGATCGCGGCCAGGACCTCCCAGCGGATGCCGTACTGCATTCCGGCGGCCTGGTAGATCGGCAGTAGGAAGGGAGGGATCCGGAACTTGTCGATGAAGAAGTTCGGCACGCCGATCGGAGCGGGACCGGGAGTCGCGAGCGAGAAGGTCGGGTTCGACGGCGCGGGCGAGCCGTCGGAGTTCGTCTGGACCGGAGCCGGCGCCCCCGGCGTAGCGGAAGCGGGATCGGACTGCGCCGGCTGGGACGACTTCCTGCAGCCTCGACCTGAAGTTGAGGTTGAGGAACAGCTCTTCGACGTCGAACCGGCGCCCGCGTCCCGGTTACCCTTTGCGCGTGAATGGGCCGAGCCGCGCGTGCTCCCTGGCTTGTGCGTGCCGGGCGTCGCGGTGGCGCCGGGCGTCGCGGTGGAGCTCGGCGTCGAGGTGGCGGACGGGGTCCCGGCGGGCGAGCTGGTCGGATCGGCCGGCACGGTGGTCTGCACGGGCGAGGGGTAGGGAGACGGCGCAGCGGTCTGCGTCGCCGCGGGCGTCGAGGTCGGCGCCTGCGTGGGCACCTCGGTCGCGACCGTCGTGGGCGCCGTCGTGGCCGTGGTCGCCGCGGTCGCCGTCGCCTCCGGTGGGGGGCTGGGAGTGGCGTCCTGGCCGCGTGCGAGCGCGCCGAGCGACGCCGCGAAGAGGGCGGCGCCGGCGAGGCCGGTGGCGAAGATGCGACGCGTCAAGATGAGAGCAGGGAGTCTACGGGGCACCGCCTCGAGGGCGGGCTGGCCCTCTCACAGTCGGCATTGCGTCCATGCATCTTGAGTTCCGGGGCCCGCGTTCAGGCCTGCACCCTAGCGCCCAGCGGACCCGCACATGATATCAAGCTCTAGTCGAGCGTGAGGCTTCCCCCGTTTACAGGAAGTCCAACGACGCGCGATGATGCAGCGGCATGGATGAGCCGCAGCTGCGCCCCGCCACCGCTCGGGACGTTCCCGAACTCGTCGAGACGGTTCGCCAGGGGTTCGAAACCTACCGCGCGTGGGCGCCGCGTGGGTGGGAGCCGCCCGAGCGCGAGCTGCACGTCACGGGCGTGCGCGGCCGCCTGGCTCAGCCCGGCTCCTGGTGCGAGGTGGCCGACGCAGGCGGGCAGATCGCCGGCCAGGTCGGCACCGTGCCGGCCCGCAGCGCGCCGCACGCCGCGCACATCTGGATGCTGTTCCTGCGTGAGCCGTGGTGGGGGACCGGGCTCGCCGCGCGGC
>JAXDHR010000204.1:0-19888 GCA_034664425.1 Solirubrobacteraceae bacterium | reverse complement strand
GGCGCCCGACCGTTCGAGTTCATCCCCGCCGACTACGGCAAGCCGATCGTCGTCGCCGGCTTCGAGCCTCTGGACGTGCTCCAGGCCGTGCAGATGATCCTGCTCCAACTCGCCCAGGGCCGCTGCGAGGTCGAGAACCAGTACACGCGTGTCGTGCCCTACGAGGGCAACCTGCGCGCGCTCGAGGTGATGGCCGAGGTCTTCGCGCTGCGCCCGCACTTCGAGTGGCGCGGCCTCGGCTTCATCTCCCAGAGCGGCCTGCGCCTGTCCGACGGGTTCGCCGAGTTCGACGCCGAGCTGCGCTACGCGGTCCCCGGCGTGCGTGTCGCCGACCCGAAGGCGTGCCAGTGCGGCGAGGTCCTCAAGGGCGTCATCAAGCCGTTCGAGTGCAAGGTCTTCGGCACGGCCTGCACGCCGGAGCGCCCGATCGGGACCTGCATGGTGTCCTCGGAGGGCGCGTGCGCGGCCTACTACAACTTCGGCCGCTTCGCGCGCGAGCGCGTGACGTCGACCGCAGGTCAGAGCTTGCGATGACCGGAGGGCGAGACTCGCTTGTCTCCGAGCGCGAGGCGAAGGTCCTGGGCATCATCGAGATTGCGCGCGCCAAGCGCGCCAAGTTCCGCGACGCGCACGTCACGATGTCCCACGGCGCGGGCGGCAAGGCGACGCAGTCGATGATCGAGGGGCTGTTCGTTCCCGCCTTCGACTCGGACGCGCTCGGCGCCATGGGCGACGCCGGGGCCGTCGTGGTCGACGGCACCTGCCTGGCGATGACCACCGACACCTTCGTGGTCAAGCCGATCCGCTTCCCCGGCGGCTCGATCGGCGAGCTCGCCGTCAACGGGACGGTCAACGACCTCGCGGTGTCAGGCGCGCGGCCCGTCGCGCTCACGCTCTCGCTCGTGCTGGAGGAGGGTCTGGCTGCCGAGGATCTGCGCGCCGAGGTCGAGGCGATCGCCGCCGCCGCGCGGGCGGCGGGCGTGCGCATCGTCGCCGGCGACACCAAGGTCGTCGAACGCGGTCGGGCGGACTCGATGTACGTCACGACGACCGGCCTCGGTCACGTCGATCCGCGCGCGTCGCTGTCTCCGGCGGGACTGCGCCCCGGCGACCGCATCCTCGTCTCGGGGACGATCGGCGACCACGGAACGGCGATCATGCTCTCCCGCGGCGAGTTCGACCTCGATGCCGAGATCGAGTCCGATACGCGTCCGCTGTGGCCGGTCGCCGACGCGCTGCTCGAGGCCGCCGGGCCCGCGCTGCACTGCATGCGCGACGCGACCCGCGGCGGCGTCGCCTCGGTGGTCAACGAGCTCGCGCGCGCGTCCGGGGTCGCCGTTCTGCTGCGCGAGGCCGCGATCCCGGTCGACCCCGTGGTCGCCGGCGCCGCCGAGATCCTGGGGATCGACCCGCTCTACGTCGCCAACGAGGGCAAGCTCGTGGCCTTCGTCGCGCCCGAGCGCGCCGAGACCGCGCTGGCGGCGCTGCGGGCCGTCGAGGGCTGCGAGCGTGCGGTGGAGATCGGCGAGGTCCGCGGCGATCCGCCAGGCATGGTTCTGATGGAGACCGCCTTCGGCGGCCGCCGCGTGGTGGATCAGCTCGTCGGCGACCCGCTTCCGAGGATCTGCTGATGCACGAGCTCTCGATCGCCGGCGCCATCGTCGCGATCGCGGAGCGCCACGCCGCGGGCCGGCGCGTGACGCGCGTCGACGTGCGGATCGGACATCTGCGCCAGGTGGTCCCCGACTCGCTCGCGTTCGCGTTCGAGCTCGTGGCCGCCGGGACGGTGATGGAGGGCGCCGAGCTGGTGCTCGAGGCGGTGCCGGCGGCGGGATGCTGCCGGGAATGCGGCATGGATGGCGACTTGACGGCGTTCCCGCTGCGCTGCAGCGCCTGCGGGGGGCTGGACGTCGAGGTGATCCGGGGCGAGGAACTGCTGGTGGACTCGCTCGAGCTCGAAGCGTCGGAGGGAGAGATGGCCTATGGCGGCTGAACCGGCTCAGGGGGTCGAGGAGGTCCACATCCTGTGGATCTCGGAGGGCATGAGCTGCGACGGGGACACGGTCTCGATCACGGCCGCGGGCCAGCCGGGCATCGAGGACGTGCTGCTCGGCGCCATTCCCGGGTTGCCCAAGGTGCACCTGCACAACAAGGTGCTCGACCCGTCGCTGGGCGGCGAGGAGTTCCTGCTGCCGGTCCGCCAGGCGCTCGACGGGACGCTCGACGCGCCGTTCGTGCTGGTGATCGAAGGCTCGATCCCCAATGAGAACATCAACGGCGAGGGCTACTGGACCTCGTTCGGCAACGATCTCGCCACGGGCGAGCCGTTGACGCTCAACTGGTGGCTGGACCGGCTTCCCCAGAAGGCCTGGGGCGTCGTCGCGGTCGGGACCTGCGCGACCTACGGCGGGATCCACGCGATGGCCGGCAACCCGACGGGCTGCATGGGGCTCGCCGACTACCTCGGCTGGGACTTCCGCTCGGCCGGCGGCCTGCCGATCGTCAACATCCCCGGCTGTCCGGTGCAGCCGGAGAACTTCATGGAGACGCTCACCTGGCTGCTCTACCAGGCGGCCGGGCTCGCGCCCGTGATCCCGCTCGACGACCAGCTGCGCCCGCAGTGGATCTTCGGCAAGACCGTCCACGAGGGCTGCGACCGCGCGGGCTACTACGAGCAGGGCGACTTCGCCAAGGACTACAACTCGCCGAAGTGCCAGGTGAAGATCGGCTGCTGGGGCCCGGTCGTCAACTGCAACGTCCCCAAGCGCGGCTGGATGGCCGGCATCGGGGGCTGCCCGAACGTGGGCGGCATCTGCATCGGCTGCACGATGCCCGGGTTCCCCGACAAGTTCATGCCCTTCATGGACGCGCCCCCCGGAGGCGGCGTCTCATCGGCGATGAGCGGCGTCTACGGGCCTGTGATCCGCAGGCTGCGCGGCATCACCAACAAGACCGTCAACAAGGAGCCCAAGTGGCGCCATGACGGTCGCGAGCTCACCACGGGCTACAGCCCGCGGTGGGGCAACTGAGGCGAGGGAGATCTGACATGGCGGTTCGCGAGCGCATCGAGCCGGAGGCCGGCCAGGTCGTCGACATGTCCTGGGACCCGATCACCCGGATCGTGGGCAACCTGGGCATCTACACCAAGATCGACTTCGCCAACCGCGAGGTCGTCTCGTGCAAGGCCACCTCGTCGCTGTTCCGTGGCTACAGCGTGTTCATGAAGGGCAAGGACCCGCGCGACGCGCACTTCATCACGAGCCGCATCTGCGGCATCTGCGGCGACAACCACGCGGTCTGCTCGGTGTACGCGCAGAACATGGCCTACGGCGTCAAGACCCCGCCGATGGGCGAGTGGATCATCAACCTCGGCGAGGCCGCCGAGTACATCTTCGACCACATCATCTTCCAGGACAACCTGGTGTTCGTGGACTTCTGCGAGCAGATGGTCAAGGACACCAACCCGAGCGTGATGGCCAAGGCGGAGTCGGCGGAGGCGCCGCACGCCGGCATCCACGGCTATCGCACGATCGCCGACATCATGCGCGCGTACAACCCGTTCACGGGCGAGGTGTACAAGGAAGCGCTGCAGATGAGCCGCATCGGGCGCGAGATGATCTGCCTGATGGAGGGGCGCCACGTGCACCCCTCGACGATCTACCCCGGCGGGGTCGGCACCCAGGCGACGCCGACGCTGTTCACCGACTACCTCAGCCGGCTGCTGCGCTGCTTCGACTTCATCAAGAGCGCCGTTGCGATGAACGACGACGTGTTCGACTTCTTCTACGAGGCGCTGCCGGGCTACGAGGAGGTCGGCCGCCGGCGGATCCTGCTCGGCTGCTGGGGCGCGTTCAACAACCCCGAGCACGTCGACTACGACTACCGCAACATGGAGCACTGGGGCAACGAGATGTTCGTCACCCCGGGCGTGGTCGTCGACGGCGAGCTCGTGACGACGAACCTCGTCGACATCAACCTCGGCATCCGGATCCTGCTCGGGTCCTCCTACTACGACGACTGGGTGAGCGAGGAGACCTTCGTCGACAAGGACCCGCTCGGCAACCCGGTCGACCAGCGCCACCCCTGGAACCAGACGACGATCCCCAAGCCGCAGAAGCGCGACCTGGCCGGCGGCAACTACTCGTGGGTGATGAGCCCGCGCTGGTTCGACAAGCGCACCGGCGACTACCTCGCCCTGGACACGGGCGGCGGCGCGCTCGCGCGGCTGTGGGTCACGGCGCTCGCGGGCAAGGTCGACACGCCGTTCGTCAAGGCGACCGGGCACAGCGTGCAGATCACGCTGCCCAAGACGCCGAACACCCCGGAGCAGATGCTCGAGTGGAAGATCCCCAAGTGGTCCAACGCGATCGAGCGCGACCGAGCGCGGATCTACTTCGTCGCCTATTCCGCGGCGATGGCGATGCACTTCGTCGACCAGGGGCTCCAGGAGCTGCGGGCCGGCAACACGAAGGTCTTCGAGAACTTCGACGTCCCGGACGAGGCGATCGGCTGCGGGTTCCACGAGGCGGTGCGCGGCGTGCTCTCGCACCACATGGTCATCCGCGAGGGCAAGATCGCCAACTACCACCCGTATCCGCCGACGCCATGGAACGGCAGCCCGACGGACTCCTACGGCACCCCGGGGCCCTACGAGGACGCGGTGATGGGCCAGCCGATCTTCGAGGAGAACGGGCCCGACGGCTTCCGCGGGATCGACATCATGCGGGCGGTCCGCTCCTTCGACCCGTGCCTGCCGTGCGGGGTGCACATGTACCTCGGCAACGGGAAGACGCTGAAGACGGTCCACTCGCCCATGTTCGGCGAGCACGGCTAGGCGGCCACGGTGGACGACACGCGGGCACGCGAGCTGATCGCCGACGTCGAGGGGCTGCTGGAGCGGGCGGAGGCGCTGCCCGACCCGGTGGCGCGCGACACGGCGGTCGGCGTGGCCCAGGGGCTGCTCGAGCTCTACGGGGAGGGGCTCGAGCGGATCGTCGGCGCGGTGGCCGAGCGCGACGACGGCACGCTCGCGCGGGCGCTCGCCGACGACGAGCTCGTCTCGCACCTGCTGCTGCTCCACGACCTGCACCCGGTGCCGGTCGCGGAGCGGGTGCAGGGGGCACTCGACGAGGTCCGCCCCTACCTGGACTCGCATGGCGGCAACGTCGAGCTGGTGGCGATCGAGGACGGGGTCGTGCGGCTCCGGATGGAGGGTTCCTGCAGCGGCTGCCCGTCCTCGTCGATGACCCTCTCGCTCGCGATCGAGGACGCGATTCGCACGTGGGCCCCCGACATCGAGGAGGTGCGCGCCGAGGAGGCGCCGGCGGCGGTGCCCGCTGCATCGGGTCTGCTGCAGATCGAGCTGCCGCAGGCGCGTGCCTCTTCGCACCCGGCCTGGTCGATGGCCGGCGGCGTGCCGGAGGTCCCGGGCGGCGCCCCGGCGCTCAAGCACGTGTCCGGCGAGCCGGTGCTGTTCGTGCGCCTGGATGAGCGCTACTACGCCTACCGGCCCGCCTGCCCCGGCTGCGAGGGCTCGCTCGAGGACGCCGTGCTGGAGGAGCGCACGCGGCTGCGCTGCCCGGCCTGCGGCAACGGCTACGACGTGCGCCGCGCGGGCCGCTGCGCCGAGGCGCCCGAGCTGCACCTCGAGCCCGTGCCGCTGCTGGTCGGAGAGGACGGCCTGGTCCGCGTCGCGCTGGGCTCGCCGGTCGCCGGATGACGGCGTCCGCCGGCAGCCCGCGCGCCTCCCGGCTCGGCCGTCTCGCCCGCGGCGGGCCGGTGCGCCCGGCGCCCGTGGAGGCGCCGCAGGAGCACTGCGACCTCTGCGGGCTGCCGATCCCGGCGGAGCACCGGCACCTGATCGACCTCGAGTCGCGCGAGTTGATGTGCGCCTGCCAGGCCTGCCGGATCCTCTTCGATCAAGGCGCGGCGGGCGGCGAGCACTACCGCCTGGTCCCCGACCGGCGGCTGCGCCTGGACGATCTCGAGCTCGACGATGCGCTCTGGGACGGCCTGCGCGTCCCGGTCGACATGGCCTTCTTCTTCCACTCGACCGCGGCCGGGCGGGTGCAGGCCTTCTACCCGAGCCCGATGGGCCCGACGGAATCACAGCTGTCGCTCGGCGCGTGGGACGAGCTGGCCGCCCGCAACCCCGTGCTGGAGACGATGGCGCCCGACGTCGAGGCGCTGCTCGTCGACCGCGTCGGCGGTGCCCGCCGGCACTGGCTCGTCGGTCTCGACGAGTGCTACGCGCTCGTCGGGCTGATCCGCACGCGCTGGCGCGGGCTCAGCGGCGGCACCGAGGTCTGGGGCGAGATCACGGCGTTCCTCGAGGGCCTGGACCGGCGCTCGCGCCCGGCCGGGCGGATGGGCGCCACCGCGACGACGGAGGAGGCACCATGGCAGACGTGAGGACGGGCAAGGCGCAGGTCAAGACCGCGGATCCCACGCACGTGAAGGGCATCAAGCAGGGCAACTCGACCGGCAACTACGAGCGCCAGGGCGGCCACCTGCCCGACGGCCGCCGCACGGCAGAGGCCTCCACGGGCGTCAACGCGAAGGCGCGCAACCCGATCGACCCGCGGATGCCGAACCTCCCGCCGGCCTGACGTGCAGGCTCCCCTCGCGTTCGCGGCCACGGCGCCGGAGCTCGACTTCGCGGTGGTCGACGCGGGGCCGCTGGCGCACGCGGCCGTGCCGACGATGCGCTTCGCCGTGCGCATCAGCGCGCGTGGCGGGGAGGCGATCCGGTCCGTCGTCCTGGAGACGCAGATCCAGATCGCGGCGCGCCGGCGCGGCTACGACGCCGCCACCGAGGCACGGCTGTTCGATCTCTTCGGCGAGCCCGCGCGCTGGGGATCGACGCTGCGCACGCTGCTGTGGACGCGCCACACGCAGGTCGTCCCGGCCTTCACGGGCGAGACGGTCGTCGAGCTTGCCGTGCCGGTGACCTACGACCTCGACGTCGTGGCCTCGCGCTACCTCGATGCCGTTCGCGACGGCGATGTGCCGCTCGAGCTGATCTTCGGCGGCACGCTCTTCTACAGCGGCGCGGACGGCCGGCTGCAGACGGGCCGGATCGCCTGGGACCGCGACGTGGAGTACCGGATGCCCGCATGGGTCTGGCGCCAGACGATGGACCGCTACTACCCCGGCGCGGCGTGGGTGCGGCTGAGCCGCGAGACGTTCGATCGCCTGCAGGGATACAAGTCGCGGCGAGCGCTGACCAGCCTCGACGCCGCCCTCGACGAGCTGCTGGGGGATCAGTCCCCTTGAGTGCCGACCCCATCCGCCGCATCGCCGACGCCGTGCTCTACGAGGGCTACGTGCTGTGGCCCTACCGCCGCTCCGCGCTCAAGAACCAGCGGCGCTGGACCTTCGGGGGCGTGTATCCCGCGGCGCACGCGGCACGGCGCGGCGACGATCCCTGCGAGCTGCGAGCGGAGTGCCTGGTCGAGGGTGACCCGGACGTCCGCGTCGCGGTCCGCTTCCTCCACGTCGTGCACCGCCAGCCCACGCACGCCGGCGAGCCGGTCGACGAGCTCTGCGCCGGCGGCGAGCGCCACCTCGCGTGGGACGAGGCCGTCGAGCGCGAGCTCGAGCTCGACCTCGGCGCCGCGTGCGCGATCGCCGTGCCGGCGGGCAGCGAGCGCGAGCCGCTCGGGGACGAGGACGCGATCGTGCGCTCCTGGCGCGCGCTCTCGGGCGAGGTCCGGACCGACGCGGCCGAGCTGTCGCCGGGCGTCCACCGCATCACCGTCCGCGTCCGCAACGAGAGCGCGTTCGACGGCGGCGATCGCGAGGCGGCGCTGCTGCAGACGTTCTGCTCGACGCATGTGGTGCTGCGCGCGCGCGGCGGCGCCTTCGTCTCGCTCACCGACCCGCCGCCGGAGCATGCCGCCGCCGCCGCCGGCTGCGAGAACGCCGGGGTGTGGCCCGTGCTCGTCGGCGAAGCGGGCGATCGCTCGACCGTGCTCGCCTCGCCGATCATCCTCGAGGACCATCCGCAGATCGCGCCAGAGAGCCCGGGCGACCTGTTCGACGGCGGCGAGATCGACCAGATGCTCGTGCTCAACATCCTCAGCCTGACCGAGGAGGAGCGGCGCGAAATGCGCGACGCCGACCCCCGCACCCGCGAGATCCTCGAGCGCACCGAGGCGCTGTCGGAGGAGGAGCTGATGCGCCTGCACGGTGCCATCCGCGAGTTCGGGATGGCGCGCGGGCGATGAGCGTCGACCCCGGCGGCTGGGAGGCGCTCGAGCGGCCGGGGCCGGACATGGTCCTCGTCGAGGGCGTCGAGGTGCGGCGCGGCTCGCGCGTGCGACTCGCGCCGCGGCCCGGCGGCGACGTGTTCGACCTCGCGCTGGCCGGCCGCAGCGCGATCGTCGACGCGATCGAGTCCGATCTCGACGGCGGGCTGCTGATTGCGGTGACCGTCGACGACGACCCCGGCCGCGACCTCGGTGAGGACCGCCAGCCCGGCCACCGCTTCTTCTTCTCCGCCGGGGAGATCGAGCCGCTGCCCGACGCGCCGTCCGAGGCGACGGACGCCGAGGTCGCGCGCGTGCTCGTCGCGGGCATCGGCAACGTGTTCCTCGCCGACGACGGCTTCGGCGTCGCGGTCGCCGACCGCCTCGGCCGGGGACGGCTGCCGGCCGGCGTCGACGTCGTCGACTACGGCATCCGCGGCATGGACCTCGCCTACGCGCTCGCCGAGTACGACTTCGCGATCCTCGTCGACGTCGCGCCGCGGGGAGGGTCCCCGGGGACGCTGTACGTAATCGAGGCCGACCTCGAGGAGTCCGGCGTCGTGCCCGAGGCGCACGGGATGGACCCGGTCAAGGTGCTGGCGCTCGCGCGCGAGCTCGGGCCGCTCCCGGCCAAGGTCCTCGTCGTCGCCTGCGAGCCGCGCCTGGTCATGACCGGCGAGGAGGAGGACATCGTGGTCGAGCTCTCCGAGCCCGTCCGCGCCGCGGTCGAGCCGGCGGCTCGGCTCGTGCTGCGGCTGCTCGAGGAGCACCGCCCGAACGCAATCCGACAGACGGAGGAGCCATGAGCAAGACACCGGTGGCGCTGCTGGGTGCGGCGGCGGCGATCGCCGCCGCGATCGCGGCACAGGCGCCGGAGATCCGGCGCTACCTCAAGATCCGATCGATGTAGGGGAGGCACATGCATCGCATCAAGGTCAAGGTCGCCGAAGGGGCGCTCGACGCCAACGACACGATCGCGCGCTCGAACCGCGACGACTTCGATCGCGAGAGCGTCGCGGTCGTCAACCTCATGAGCGCGCCGGGTGCCGGCAAGACGACGCTGCTCGAGGCGGTCATCCGCGCCGGCCTGGGCGACGTCCGGGCGGGTGTGCTGGAAGGCGACGTCCAGGGCAGCCTCGACGCCGAGCGGCTCGCGCACCTGCATGTGCCCGTCACGCAGCTCAACACGGGCAACGGCTTCGGCGGCGAGTGCCACCTCGACGCGAACATGGTCCGCTCGGCGCTGCCGGAGCTGCCGCTCCCCGACCTCGATCTGCTGGTGATCGAGAACGTCGGCAACCTCGTCTGCCCGGCGGAGTTCCGCGTCGGTGAGGACGTCCGCGCGATGGTCTGCTCGGTCACCGAGGGCGAGGACAAGCCGCTCAAGTACCCGCTGATGTTCCGTGCCTGCGACCTCGTCGTGATCAACAAGGTCGACCTGCTGCCGTATCTCGACTACGACCTCGACAAGCTGCGCTACCACCTCGAGGCGGTCCATCCGGGCGTCGAGTGCCTGACGGTGAGCGCGCGGACGGGGGAGGGCGTCGGGGCGGTGCGCGACTGGTTCGTCCGCGTCGCGACGGCCACGGCGGCATCGCGGGAAGCGGTGCTGAGCGCCTCTCGCGAGGCCGGATGAGCGCGGCGGTCCCCGCCACCGCGGCCGAGGCGCGCGTGGACGCGCTGCTCGTGGCGCGCGTCGACGCGGGCGCGCGCTTCTTCGGCGCGCGGGAGGAGCGGCTGGCGCGCCTGTGCCATGCGATGGCCGAGCGCTTCGCGCGCGGTGCCCGGCTGCTCGCTGTCGCCGCCACGCCGCAGGACCGCTCGGACGCCCGCCACGTGGCGGTCGAGTTCGTTCACCCGGTGATCGTCGGCAAGCGGGCGCTGCCGGCGCTCGCGCTGACCGTGGAGGGCGGCGACCCGGCCGCGCAGCTCGCGCTGCTCGCCGAGCCGGAGGACATCGTGATGGCGTTCGGGCCGGCCGACCTCCGCGGTGCGCGCTCGCGCGGGTGCCTGACGGTCGCCTTCGGCCCGACGGGTGCGGAGTACGAGCTCGAGCCCCCGGGTGCGGACCCGTGCGTGCGCCAGGAGGTCGCCGAGACCGCCTATCACCTGCTGTGGGAGCTCGTGCACGTGTTCTTCGAGCACCGCGGGCTGCTCGAGGGCCGCGCCCAGGAGCGCACGCACGACAGCGGCGCGTCGAGCTTCCTGTACCCGTTCCTCGGCGAGACGGAGACCGACCTCGACGCGGTGCTCTGTGACGTCCGCCGCTCGATCGCGCTCAAGGCCCACGAGATCGCCGCGCTGCGCACGCAGACGCTGCAGGAGGGTGGCGAGGTGCTGGCGGCCGCCGCGGCGGCGCTGCGCGCGCGTCTCGACGGCGGCGGCCGGCTGCTGGTACTCGGCAACGGCGGCTCGGCGACCGACGCGATGGACGCCGCGGCCGACCTGCGCTTCCCGCCCGGCCCGTGGCCGGCGCGGCCGGCGATCGACCTCACCGAGGACGCCGCGATCCTCACCGCGGTGGCCAACGACGTCGGCGTCGAGGCCGTGTTCTCGCGCCAGGTGATCGCCCACGGCCGGCCCGGCGACGCGCTGCTGGCGTTCTCCACCAGCGGCGGCTCGGCGAACGTGATCCACGCACTCGCCGAGGCGCGGCGGCGGCGCCTGCTGTCGATCGCGATGGTGGGCTACAACGGCGGCCGGATCCTGGCCGACCGGCTCGCCGACCACGTCGTCGTGACCCGCTCGGAGCACATCCCGCGCATCCAAGAGGCGCAGGCGAGCGCATGGCATGTGCTGCGCGAGCTCCTCGAGGTCTGCGCTTGAGCGTCGTCGTGGGCGCCCGCCGGGTCCGCGCCCGCGTCGACGGCGTCGTCCAGGGCGTCGGGTTTCGCCCGTACGTGCACCGGCTGACGCACGAGTTGGGACTCGGGGGCTTCGTCCGCAACGACGAGCACGGCGTGGTGCTCGAGATCGAGGGCGCGCCGGAGGCGGTGACGCGGTTCCTCGAGCGCCTGCCGCGGGACGCGCCCCCGCTCGCGTACATCGAGCGGGTCGTGGGGGAGGAGATCGCGCCGCGCGGCGAGACCCGCTTCGCGATCGAGATCAGCCAGGCCGCCGGCGCCGCCCGCGCCCAGGTCGCCGCGGACGTCGCGACGTGCGCCGACTGCCTGCACGAGCTCCGGGACCCCGAAGACCGGCGCCACCGCTACGCGTTCGTCAACTGCACCAACTGCGGCCCGCGCTTCACGATCGTCCGCGGCGTCCCGTACGACCGCTCGCACACGACGATGGCCGGCTTCACGATGTGCCAGGCGTGCCGGACGGAGTACGAGGACCCGCTCGACCGGCGCTTCCACGCCCAGCCCAACGCGTGCCCCGCCTGTGGCCCGCAGCTGCGGCTGGTCGGCGCGTCCGGCGATCCGCTGGCGGTCGTCGCGGGCGCGCTCCGCGAGGGCGCGATCGTCGCCGTCAAGGGCCTCGGCGGCTTCCATCTCGCCTGCCGCGCGGACGACGAGGCGGCCGTCGCCGCGCTGCGCGCGCGTAAGCACCGCGAGGACAAGCCGTTCGCGCTGATGGCGGCGGACCTGGATGCGGCGCGTGCGCTCGTCGACCTCGGCACGGAGGCAGCGGCGCTGCTCGCCGCGCCCGCGCGCCCGATCGTGCTCGCCCAGCGGCGGCCCGGCGCCGCGGTCGCCGCCGCGGTTGCGCCCGCTGCACGCGAGCTGGGCGTGATGCTCCCGTACTCGCCGCTGCACCATCTGCTGCTCGACGATGCGGGCACGACTCTCGTGATGACCAGCGGCAACGTCTCCGACGAGCCGATCGCATACCGCGACGAGGACGCGCTCGACCGGCTCGGCGCCATCGCGGACCTGTTCCTGCTCCACGACCGCCCGATCCGCACGCGCACGGACGACTCGGTGCTGCGCGTCGTACGGGGCCGCCCGCAGGTGCTGCGGCGCTCGCGCGGGTACGTCCCCGCCGCGCTCGACCTCGGCGTCGACGCGCCCGTCGCCGTGCTCGCGTGTGGAGCCGAACTCAAGAGCACGTTCTGCCTGGCGCGCGGGCGGCGCGCATGGGTCGGCCACCACATCGGCGACCTGCGCAACGAGGCGACGCTGCGCTCGTTCACCGAAGGCGTCGACCACTTCGAAGGGCTCTTCGCCGTCACGCCGCAGGTCGTCGCCCACGACCTCCATCCCGACTACCTCTCGACGCGCTACGCGCTCGAACGCGACGAGCTGGCGCCGGTCGGCGTCCAGCACCATCACGCCCACCTGGCCGCGTGCCTGGCCGAGCACGGCGAGGCCGGGCCGGCGGTGGGCGCGATCTTCGACGGCGCGGGCTGGGGGCTCGACGGCACGTCATGGGGCGGGGAGCTGCTCGCGGGCGACCTGTGCGGCTTCGAGCGCGTCGGGCATTTGTGGCCGGCGCCGCTCCCGGGCGGCGATCGCGCCGCGCGCGAGCCGTGGCGGATGGCGTGCGCGTGGCTCGTCGCCGCGGGCGACCGCGAGCCGGCGCTGCCGCGGCCGCTTGCGGGCCGGGTCGATCCGTCGCGCTGGCGCGCCGTGGCGTCGATGGCACGCGGCGGGCTCGCCGCGCCACCGACCACGAGCGCAGGCCGGCTCTTCGACGCGGTTGCAGCACTGTGCGGGCTGCGCGCGGAGAACCGCTATGAGGGCCAGGCGGCGATCGATCTGGAGGCGGCGGCCTGGCGCGACGAGGGCGGCGCCTACGAGCTGCCGCGGGCCGGAGCCGACCTCGACGTGCGCGTGCTCGTGCGCGCCGTCTGCGACGACCTCGCGGCGGGCGTGCCCGTCGGCGCGGTCTCCGCGCGCTTCCACGCGGGCCTCGGCCGCGCCGTCGCCGCGTGGCTCGCGTGGGCGGCCGGTGAACGGGGGATCGGTACCGCCGTGCTCTCGGGCGGCGTCTTCCAGAACGCGCTCCTGCTCGAGACGACGGCCGCGGAGCTCGCGCGGCTCGGGCTGCGGGTCCGCATCCCGGAGGCGCTGCCGCCCAACGACGGCGGGATCGCCTACGGGCAGGCGGCCGTGGCGGCGGCGCGACTCGAGCGCGCGCTCGCGCCCTGAGGGGACGCGATCGACCAGCGGTGACGACCGAACCTAAAGGGGCCTGGCCCCTTTAAGAGGTGGTCGAGGGTTCGTCAGCGGCCCGCGAACTCCGGCTGGCGCTTGTCGCGCAGCGCGCGGGCGCCTTCGGCGAAGTCCTGCGTCGAGGCGCAGCGCTCCTGCAGCGCGACCTCGAGCTCGAGCGTGGTCGAGAGGGCCGGCCTGGCGCTGGCGTCGAGCACGCGCTTGGCGAGGCCGACGGCGATCGGGGCGCAGGCCAGCAGCTCGTCGACGAGCGCCTGCGTCGTCGCCTCGAGCTCGGCCGCCGGGGCGACGCGGTTGATCAGGCCGATCCGCTCGGCCTCCGCCGCGTCGATCAGCTTGCCGGTCATGATCAGCTCCTTGGCCCGCCCGAGCCCCACCACCTGCGGCAGCCGCGACGACCCGCCCACGTCCGGGATCAGCCCCAGACGGACCTCCGGCATGCCCATGACGGTCCCCTGCGCGGCGACGCGCAGGTCGCAGGCCAACGCGAGTTCGAGCGCGCCGCCGATGCAGGCGCCCTGGAGCTGCGCCACCACCGGCTTCTCCATCGCCTCGGCGAGGTTCCAGGCTTCGATGCAGGCGCGCCGGAAGGGCCGCAGCGCGTCGGTCTGGCCCCCGAGGTCGGCGAGCGAGCCGAGGTCCATCCCCGACGAGAACATCGGCCCCTCACCGCGCAGCACGACGCAGTGCGTATCGGTGTCGTCGGCGGCCGCGCGCAGCGCCGCGCCGACGGCGAGCACGAGGTCGGCGTTGAAGGCGTTGCGCTTCTCGGGGCGGTTGAGCACGACATGGCGGACCGCGCCGCGCTGCTCGGTCAGGACCAGGGACATGTGGCCGGAGGCTACCGGCCGTGCACGCCTGGGTAGTCAGGGCGCATGAGCACCAGCGAGATGCGACGGCCCCGCGCATACGAGGCCACCGAGGCGCTGGCGGGCGTCGAGGCACTCGACGGCCCCGCCGACGCGATCAGCGGCTTCGTCCGCAAGACGATCCCGGGCGGACCGGTCAAGGATGCGCTGAGCGGGTCGTGGCTGGGCCACGCGCTCCACCCGCTGCTCACCGACGTCCCGATCGGCCTATGGACGAGCGCGCTGACCCTCGACTGGGTCGGGGGCCGATCTGGCGAGGCCGCCGCCGACCGGCTGATCGCCCTGGGCGTCGGTGCCGCGCTCCCGACCGCGCTCTCCGGCTACACCGACTGGGCCGACTCCACGGTCGGCAACGAGGCGGTCAAGCGCGTCGGCATCGTGCACGCAGCGTCGAACATCACGGCCGTGACGCTGTTCGCCGGTTCCTGGGTCGCGCGCAAGCGCGGCGCTCGTGGCACGGGGAAGCTGCTCGCGCTGGCCGCCGGATCGGCGCTCGGCGCCGGCGGGTTCCTGGGCGGCCACCTTTCCTATGCCGAGGGGATCGGCGTCGACCAGACGGCGTTCGAGGAGCCCGAGGGCGACTGGCATGACGCCCTGGCCGAGGGCGATCTCGTCGAGGGAACGCCCGCGCTGGCCGAGGTCGACGGCGTGGCGGTGATGCTGGTGCGCGAGGGCGGCGAGACGTTCGCGCTGTCGGCCCGCTGCGCACATCGCGGCGGCCCGCTGCACGAGGGGACGATCGAGGACGGCTGCGTGCGCTGCCCGTGGCACGACAGCGTCTTCCGTTTGCGCGACGGCTCGCTCGTCCACGGCCCCTCCGCGTATCCGCAGCCCGCATGGGAGACCCGCACCCACGAAGGCCGCATCGAGGTGCGACCGGCCGCCGAGTAGGCTCCGCGGGCCGATGCCCGCGATCACCGAGCTGCTGCGCCCGCCTCCGCATCGCGGTCCGCTGATCGCGTCGGGGGCACTGCTGCTGACGCTCGGCCTCGGCCTGATCGAGCTGCGCCTGGGCGGGTCGATCACGGCCGCCGTTCAGCTGCTCTTCCTCGCCGCCGCGACCGCGACGGTCCTCGGTCTGGGGGTGCAGGCGCCCAACGAGGACGGGCGCCCGCCGGCCTACCAGTCGGTGCTACTCGTCTGCGGCCTGCTGCTGCTCTACCCGGCGCTGCTGCGCCTTGCCGACGTGCTCGGCGCCGGACCCGGGCAGCTGACCCCGGGCGCCGTCGTGTGGACGGGTGCCGTGATGACCGTCGTCTCCGCGTGGACCGCCGCCCGCTGCCACTCGGCGATCTGCGCGCTGATCGCCGCGATCGCGGCCGGCGCGACCGTCGTCGAGGCGGTCCGCTGGATCTTCCATCCGAGCTCGTTCACGTCGTCGCGATGGCTGCTGCTCGTGCTCGCGATCGCCCTCGTCCTGCTGGCGTTGTGGCTGCGCGGTCGCTACCCACGTCACGCCGAGCTGCTGATCGACGGCGCGGCACTCGCGATCCTCGCCATCGTCGTCGAGTCGGTGATCGTGAGCGTGATCGGATCGCTGGGCCTGTTCGGAGGCTCGCCCGAGGCGCCCCTGCCCGGCTTCTGGGAGCTCGTCGTGCTCGCGGCGGGCTGCGGCCTCGTGGCCTACGGGGCGATCGACGGCGCGCCCGGACCGGCGTGGCTCGGGGCAGCCAACCTCGTCGCCTTCCTCGCCGCGACCGCGATCGGGCACTCGACGCTGCGCTGGTGGCCGGTCATCCTGCTCGTACTCGGCATCGGCACGATGGCCGCCGGCCTGCGCCCGCGCTCACCGCTTCCCCCAGAGCCGGACGGCTACCGCAGCGGCGAGCACGTGCTCCGGGTGCGCGACGAGGGCGGCGCGTCAGGCTGAGCGGGCGGCGCGAGCAGCTCGCGCAGCCGCCCCCGTCGGACTCCATCGCGTCGCGCACGCCCTGCTTGCTCACACCCAGCGCCCCGGCGATCTGCTGCCAGCGCGGGCGCTGCTCGCCGCCGCTCCGCTAGCCTCGCGAACGCCATGACCGATGCAGAGCAGGTCGACGACGCGGTCGCCCGCGCGCACGCGGGCGGGCCCGAGCGCCATCGCGAGAAGGCCCTGCAGCAGGGCAAGCTGCCGGTGCGCGAGCGCGTCGCCCGGCTGCTCGACGCGGGCTCGTTCTCGGAGGACGCGCTGCTGGCCAACTGGGAGGCGGACGGCCTCGGAGCCGACGGCGTCGTCACCGGCATGGGCACGATCGGCGGGCGCAGCGTCGCGTTGATGGCCAACGACCCAACGGTCAAGGCCGGCTCGTGGGGTCCGAAGACCGTCGAGAAGATCCTGCGCATCCAGGAGGCGGCGCTCGCGCACCGCGTCCCGATGATCTACCTGGTCGACTCGGCCGGCGCGCGCATCACCGAGCAGGTGCAGATGTTCCCCGGCCGCCGCCATGCCGGCCGCATCTTCTTCAACGAGGTGCGCCTCTCCGGCGCGGTCCCGCAGGTGTGCGTCCTGTTCGGGCCGAGCGCGGCCGGCGGCGCGTACATCCCGGCGTTCTGCGACATCGTGATCATGCGCGACGGCAACGCCTCGATGTACCTCGGATCCCCGCGGATGGCGGAGGCGGTGATCGGCGAACAGGTCACGCTCGAGGAGATGGGCGGCGCGAAGATGCACACCGGCGTCTCGGGCTGCGGGCACTTCCTCGTCGGCTCCGACGAGGAGGGCATCGACCTCGCCAAGCGCTACCTCGGCTACTTCCCCGGCAACTGCGAGGAGGAGCCGCCGACCGCGCCGCCCGCACCGCCGCCGGCCGATGCCCCGCTGATCCGCGAGCTGATCCCGGCCGACGAGAACAAGCCCTGGGACATGCGCGAGCTGATCGGCGCGGTCGTCGACGACGGCTCGTTCCTCGAGGTCCACAAGCGCTGGGCGAGGGAGCTCGTGGTCGGCTACGCGCGACTGGAGGGCCGCGTCGTCGGCGTCGTCGCCAACCAGCCGAAGTTCAAGGGCGGCGTCCTGTTCGTCGACTCCGCCGACAAGGCGGCGCGGTTCATCTGGACCTGCGACGCCTACGGCATCCCGCTGCTGTTCCTCTCTGACGTCCCCGGCTTCATGATCGGCACCCAGGTCGAGCGCCAGGGCATCATCCGCCACGGCGCGAAGATGATCTCCGCCGTCTCGGAAGCGACCGTGCCGAAGCTCTGCGTGATCATCCGCAAGGCGTACGGCGCCGGCCTGTACGCGATGGCCGGTCCGGCCTTCGACCCCGACTGCACGATCGCGCTGCCGACGGCGAAGATCGCCGTGATGGGCCCGAGCGCGGCGGTCAACGCCGTCTTCTACAACCAGCTGCAGGCGATCGAGGACGAGGACGAGCGCGCCGAGCGCCGCAGCGCACTGATGGCTGAGTACGCCGAGGGCGTCGACCTGCTCAAGCTTGCCTCGGAGATGGTGATCGACGCGATCGTGCAGCCCGAGGATCTGCGCGACGAGCTCGTGCGCCGCTTCGCCCGCTACGCGACCAAGCAGCGCGAGTGGCCGGCCAAGCGGCACGGCCTGCCGCCGGTCTAGTCACGCTGGTCCGCGAGTGCGGCGTCAACCGCGTCGACCACCGCGAGCGCGAGGTCGAGCGCGGACTCGAGCTGCGCGTCACCGACGTCGCGCGGCGCCTCCGCGGCGGGCCCGGGGGAGGCGATGGCGATCGCCGGCAGGCGGCGTGCCCCGGAAGGAGGCCGCGGCGCGCGCGCGGGCGCACCGAGGTTGAGCGCATCCGCGGCACGCGCAGCGGCGGCGCGCAGCTGCGCGTGGCGCGTGCCGCACGACGGCGCGGCCGGACCGAGCGGTCCCAGCTCGAGCAGCACGGTGTCGTCCGGGCGGGCGCGGTCGGCGCGCAGATGGGCGCGCAGGCTCTGCGGCCCGGCGTCGCGTGCGCCCGCGAGCAGCAGGGCGGGAGCGAGCGCGCGCGGCGGCTCGCGGCGCAGCTCGGCCAGCAGCGCGAGCGCCAGCGCGGTGCCGGCCGCGCGCCCCGCGCCGACGGTCCACGGCTTCGCGCGCGCCTCCCACTGCGCCACGGCGCCGGCGAGCAGCACGACTGTCGCCAGCAGGGCGATCACGCCGAGCCACGCACCGTTCACGTCGCGCGCCCGGGCGACTGCGGTGAGGGCGACGACCGCCGCCGCGACCGCCAGCCAGGCGGCCGGGTGCCCGCGCACACCTGCGAGCCGGCGCGCCAGGGCGGTGCGCGCGCGCGGCGCGTCGTAGCCCGCCGTGATCAGCAGCGTCACGGCCCCGGGATCGGGGACGGTCAACACGTGCTGGGTGGCGCGCCGGGGGGCCAGCAGCGCGAGCGGCGCCGTGCGGCCGCGCGCCTCGGCGGCGAGCGAGACGGCCACCACGCCGGCGGCGATCGCCGCCGGCACCGGCAGCGCGACCGACAGCAGCGCGGCGACGACCGCGACGGCGGCATGGAGCGCGATCGAGGCGTGCCGCTGCGGGCGTACCCAGCGCGCCTCGACGAACGCCTCCTCGCCACGTGCCCGCAGCTCGTCGTGCAGCGCGGCGGCGGCACGGCGCTCCGCGTCGGTGCACGCCCCGCGGCCGCGCACGGCGCACAGCGCGTCGATGAGCGAGCGGTCCATGGCGCCGGAGGATCACAGGTGCGCGGACGGTAGGGTGCCGCCGCATGGACGCCACCGATCTCGCCTTCGCCGGACTCGAGCGCCAGGCCGAGCTGATCCGCTCGGGCGAGGTCGGCTCCGAGGAGTTGGTGGAGCTCTACCTCGAGCGGATCGCGCGGCTGGACCCGCAGCTCAACAGCTACCGGATCGTCTTCGCCGATCGCGCGCTCGCGGAGGCGCGGCAGGCCGACGGGCGCGCGCGGGCGGGCGACACGCGGCCGCTGCTCGGGGTGCCGATCGCGATCAAGGACGAGGTCGACATCGCGGGGGAGGTCACGGCGCTCGGCTCCGACGCCGTGGACGTGCCGGCGTCCGCCGACTCGGAGGTCGTGCGTCGCCTGCGCGCCGCGGGCGCGGTGATCCTCGGCAAGACCAACGTGCCCGAGCTCACGATCGTCCCGTTCACCGAGTCGCCGACGTTCGGTGTGACGCGCAATCCGTGGGATCCGGAGCGCACGCCTGGTGGCTCGAGCGGCGGCAGCGCCGCGGCCGTCGCGGCCGGCCTGTGCGCGGCGGCGCTCGGGGCCGACGGCGCCGGCTCGATCCGCATCCCCGCCGGCTGCTGCGGCCTGTTCGGCCTCAAAGCGCAGCGCGGCCGCGTCTCCAACGCGCCCAAGCAGCAGCCATGGCACGGCATGACGGCGCCGGGGCCGATCGCGCGCCGCGTGATCGACTCCGCGCGCTTCTACGACGCGATCCGCGACGGCGGCGGCTCGTTCGTCGACGCCGTGCAGCGCGAGCCGGGACGGCTGCGGATCGCGCTCGCGCCCGAGGGGCCGCCGGGCAGCGGCGTGCGCGCCGACGCCGAGCAGCTCGGCGGGTTCGAGAGCACGGCGACGCTGCTGCGCGAGCTCGGCCACGAGGTCGTCGAGCGGCCGCTCGACTACCCGCCCGCCGCCGTACCCCGCGTGCTCGCCCGCTACCTGCGCGGCGTCTACGACGAGGGGCGCTCGCTGCCGCATCCCGAGCGTCTCTCGCGCCGGACGAGGGGCTACATGCG
>JAXDHR010000203.1:0-4620 GCA_034664425.1 Solirubrobacteraceae bacterium | reverse complement strand
GGCTCGTAGTGCTCGAGGATCCAGTGGCACGCCGCCTGCGTCGCCTTGCCGGTCAGGTTCTGGCCGGCGGCGTCGCCCGTCGTGTAGTTGAAGCGCGTGTAGAGGATCCGGCCGGCCGGATACTGCTCGATGTCCTGCAGCCTGCCCGACCGCGTGGTCGCCTCGGCGGCCGCGCGGATCGGGTCGAAGCTCGCCTCGAGCCACTGCGCGAAGTCGCGCGCCTCGCGCGCCGACGGGAACAGGAAGGACGGCGCCCGCTGCATGCGGTCGTCGAGGATCGTCGTGCGCACGCCGCCCGCCGCGTGCAGCAGCTTCATCCCGCGGTTGTAGGAGGCGACCAGCGTGCCCTCCGCGGTGGCCATCGGCACGTAGAACTCGCCCTGCGCGTGCTCGCCGTCGACGAGCAGCGGTCCGGCGATGCCGATCGGGACCTGCGCGACTCCCGTGAAATGCTCGACGTTGCCCGGCAGCACGTGCGGATCGAACGAGTAGCTGCCGACGTGCTCGAGCGCCGCGCCAGTGCGCTCGGTCAGGAACGCGCGCCGCCGCTCGGCGGCCTCGGGCGTGTAGTCGTCGTCGCGGTCGCGGGGGACGGAGACGCGCTGAGACTCGGTCGGGCTGCTCATGGAACGGGATCTTCCCCGCATCGCCGGGTAGTAGCCCACCGATGCTCGCCGCGCGCTACGAGACGACCGGACCGGCCGCCGAGGTGCTGCGGGTGCAGGAGATGCCGACGCCGGAGCCCGGGCCCGGCGAGGTGCTCGTCCGGATCGCCGTCTCCGGTGTGAACCCGACCGACTTCAAGTCGCGCTCCGGCGCCACGGGTCAGCCGGCAGGCGCGTTCCAGATCCCCGACCAGGACGGCGCGGGCACGATCGAGGCGGTCGGCGAGCGCGTCGACCCGCGCCGCGTCGGCGAGCGCGTGTGGCTGTACTTCGCCGCCTACAAGCGGCCGTGGGGAACCGCTGCCCAGTACACCGTGATCCCCTCCGAGCAGGCGGTGCGGCTGCCCGACGGCGTCTCCGACGAGCTCGGCGCGAGCCTCGGCATCCCGGCGCTCACCGCCCATCGCTGCCTGCTCGCGGATGGCCCGATCGACGGTCGTACGGTGCTCGTCGCGGGCGGCGCCGGCTCAGTCGGCCACGCCGCGATCGAGCTCGCGGACTTCCTCGGCGCGAACGTGATCGCCACGGTCTCCGGCGAGGAGAAGGCCGCGCTCGCGCGCAAGGCCGGCGCGCACCACGTCGTCAACTACCGCCACGACGACGCGGCGGACCAGATCCGGTCGCTGGCACCCGACGGCGTGCACCGCGTCGTCGAGGTCGCGCTCGGTCAGAACCTCCCGCTCGACGTCGCGGTCTGCGCCCGCAACGCCGCGGTCTCCGTCTACGCCGACGACGGCCCGCCGCCGCAGCTCCAGGTCCGCAGGCTCATGGGCGCGAACCTCGTCCTGCGCTTCGTCCTCGTCTACGCGATGGGCGAGGACGCGGTGCGGGCCGCCGTCCGCGACGTCACGGCCGCGCTGGAGGCCGGCGCGCTGACGCCGCTGCCGCTGCACCGCTTCCCGCTGCAGGACACGGCCGCCGCGCACGACGCGGTCGAGTCGGGAACGGTGGGCAAGGTCCTGATCGACGTGGGCTAGGAGCGCGCGGGTGCGGGCTCGGCGACGGGTGCACCCTGGCGCGCGAGTCCGGCAGCGGCGACCAGCGCACCGGCGACCGCGAACGCCGCGCCGGCCAGGAACGCGCTGTGAAAGCCCGCGGTCAGCGCCGTCGCGTCGATCCGCCCGCCGTGCGCGACCGTGCGCGTGTGCTGGGAAGCGATCGTCGCCAGCACCGCGAGCCCGAGCGAGCCGCCGAACTGCCGTGACGTGTTCACCAGGCCGGAGGCGAGCCCCGACTGCGGTCCCTGCACCCCGGCGACCGCCGCGATCGTCACCGGTACGAACGAGAAGCCGAGTCCGAGCGCCGTGAGCACCGCCGGCGCGAGCACGTCGGAGACGTAGACGCCATCGGCGGGGACGGTCGCGAAGAGCGCCATCCCGATCGCCACGAGCGTCATCCCGCCCGCCAGGACCCGTCCGGGGCCGAAGCGGCCGATGAAGCGGCGCGCGAGGCTCGTGGCGATGATGATCGAGAACGTCATCGGCAGAAACGCGAGCCCGGCGCGGATCGGCGAGTAGCCGAGCACCTCCTGCAGATACAGCGAGACGAAGTACCACATGGCGAACACCGCGGCGCCCATGAAGAAGACGACGATGTTGGCTGCGGTCAGCGATCGGGTGCGGAAGATCCCCAGCGGCACGAGCGGGCGACGGGAGAACCGGCCCTCGATGCCCACGAAGGCGAGCAGCAGCGCGATGCCGACGGCCATCGTCCCGAGCGTCGCCGTCGAGCCCCAGCCGTTGACGTCGGTGCGCACGATCGCGTAGGTGACGATCAGCAGCCCGGCGGTGACCGTCAGCGCGCCCGCCGCGTCGTAGTGGCGCGTGCCCGAGGGCGCGATCTCGCTCTCGATGATGAAGCGCCGCGCGGCGAGTGCGGCGAGCACCCCGATCGGCACGTTGATGAAGAGGATCCACTGCCAGCCGAGCAGATCGGTCAGCACGCCGCCGATCAGCACGCCTGCGGCACCGCCTGCCGCACCCATCATCCCCCACGCTGCGAGCGCGCGATTGCGCTCGGCGCCCTCGCTGAAGGTGGTGGTGAGGATCGAGAGCGTGACCGGCGCGACCACTGCGCCGCCGAGGCCCTGCAGCCCGCGGGCGAGGACCAGCACGGTCTGGTTCTGCGAGAGTCCGCCGGCGAGCGAGGCGACGGCGAAGAGCAGCAGGCCGGAGACGAAGATCCGGCGCTGGCCGAGCAGGTCGGCGGCGCGGCCGCCGAGCAGCAGGAAGCCGGCGAACGTGAGCGTGTACGCGTTGACGACCCACTGCAGGTCGGTCGCGGAGAAGCCGAGGTCGTTGCGGATCGACGGCAGCGCGACGTTCACCACCGAGACGTCGAGGATGATCATGAACTGCGCGAGGCAGCAGAGGAACAACGTCCAGCTCTTGTGGATCTCGTCGCGTGGTTGCACGGACAACCACAGTAGCGAAGGGCGCCGGCCGACGACCGGCGCCCCCGCTCGCGCCTAGAAGCGGTGCTTGAGGAACGCCAGGGCGTTCGTGTTGGCCGCGGTGACGACGCCGCCGTGCGTCACGCCGTCGTACTTCCGGTAGCTCAACGGGTTCTTGCGGGCCTTGAACTGCTTGGCCAGGTCGTCGGTGTAGCTCGGGAACACGGTTGTGTCCGCGGTGCCCTGGTCGATCTGCACCGGCGTCTTGATGCGCACGGACTCGGTGTCGTCCTTCGCCGCCAGCGCCTGCTCGAGCGGCTTCAGGTCGGCGTCCGACCGGAGCAGGCTCGCCGGGGCGACGCCGCCGAACGAGTCCGGCTTGACGAGGTCGGCCTGGCACTTGCTCAGCGTCTGCGGGTACAGCGCCGTGCCGGTGTCCGTCAGCAGCGCGGAGAAGTGCGCCTTCGGCACGGCCGTGTCGATGCCGCGCAGGATGATCCCGGCGTACGCGCTGAGGCTGCTCGGATCCTTGAGGATCGGGATCAGCCCCGCCTGCTCGGAGAGGTGCGAGACCGGGGCGAACGCGACCGTGCCGCGGATCTTGAGCTCCGGCGTCCACTTGGACGCCAGCGACGCGGCGTAGAGGACCGCCTGCCCGCCCTGCGAGTGGCCGACCAGCGCGACGCGCTTGGAGAGCCGCGGATCGAGCTTGCGCGCGGCGCGCACCATGTCGAGCACGCTGCGCCCCTCGGGCACGCCGGCGAGGAACTGGTGCGTGATCCCGGGGACGCCCAGGCCCTGGTAGTCGGTCTGCACGACCGCGTAGCCGGCCTTGAGGTAGCCGTTGAGCGTCGGGTAGGCGTAGTCGATGTAGCCGTGCGCGGGACTGCTCTTGCTGTCGCGCGACGGCGCGCACTGGTCGGCGATGCCGGTCGTGCCGTGTCCCCAGGAGATCACGGGCCAGCCTCCCTTGGGCGCCTTGCCCTTCGGCACGGCGACCGTCCCGGAGACCGCGATTGACCTGCCCTCCGCGTTCGTCGAGCGGTACAGGACGAGGCGGTTCGAGCCGGCGGCAGAGAGCGCCGCGGCGCCGGTGAGCCTGCGCGCGCGGATCAGATCTCCGTGGGTCTTGCCGGGCAGCGGCTTCGGCGGCGTGTAGAACTTCACGCCGGCGGGGCCCGTCGGCACCTTGGCGGATGCCGCGGCGGGAGCGGCGCAGGCGGCGCCGAGCGCGGCGAGCAGGAGGATGACGCGAGGGGACGGCATGCGCGCAAGCGTAGCCTTCGCACCGTGAGCCGGTGAATAGGCCCCCTGTCCGCTCCGGCATCCGGCGCATCACGCCACCTTCTGGTGGTATGACGGGCGGATGCCCGAATCGGACCTCACCCGGCGGCGCTTCCTCGGCGCCGCCGTCGCCACCGGCGCGGCGGCCGCCCTCCCGACCGGCCAGGCGCAGGCGGCGCCGGCCACGAGCGCGCGCCGGCGCCGGCACAGGCGCCACGCCGACGTGGTCGTGGTCGGCGGGGGCTTCGCAGGGCTGACGGCCGCCCGCCAGATCCACGC
>JAXDHR010000202.1:0-13821 GCA_034664425.1 Solirubrobacteraceae bacterium | reverse complement strand
AGCTTGGGAAAGGAGACGGACTCGGGGAGGGGGCGGAACGGCGCGGCCATGGGGGGAGCGGTGATGATAGGTCCCCGGTTCGTGCCCGGGCCCTCCGTGCCACGCTACGCGTGTGACGAAGGCGCTGATCGCCGTCGGGATCGCGCTCGCGCTGCTCATCGGCGGGCTCGGGCTCGCGGTCTACCTGACCCGTGACGAGGACAACCTCGAGGTCGACAACATGCTGGCCGAGAACCTGACCAAGGCGATCGCGCTCGCGCAGTCCGACACCGGCGGGCGCGTCGTGCTCCCGAGCCTCACCGCCTTCGACTGGGACCGCGTGCTGCTCGTGCAGCAGGACACGCCCGTGCGGGCGATCTCGCGGCGGATCGGCTACCCGTGGACCGGGGTCGTGGGCTTTCGCACCGGCGACGAGTTCCTGTTCATGAAGGGCAGGCGCGTCGTGCGCTTCGCCGACTACCGCGGCGACGGGCGCTTCGCCGGGTTCGCGCGCCCGTTCGCGGTCCTCCCGCGCGCCCACGCTGTCCTGCGCGTGCGCGACCTCGTCGTGACGCCCGGCTAGCGGGGCCGGTTGGCGCGGCGGGCCTGGCGCTGCGCCTTGGCCCGCGCCCGCGCCTTCTGCTTGACGTGCGGCGGCTTCGGACGCGGAGTGCCATCCGCGGGCAGCGGCTCGGCCGTGCTGGCGTGGTGGCGCTTGGCGACCGGCAGCGAGCGGCGCGCGTCGCGCGCGATCCACAGCCCGATCAGGACGAAGGCGACGAGCAGCGCCGCCCCGATCACGTAGAGCGTCGTGGTGCCCGTCGTCTGCGACGTCGGGTCCGGCGTCGGGGTGGGGGTCGGCACCGGGGTCGCGGTCGGAGGCGCCGCCGTCGGCGGCAGCAGGTCGTTGCCCTGCGCGAGCGCCGACGCGGGCGCCAGCACGGCGAGCAGGATGGCGAGAGCGATGACGCGGCGCAGCATGCGGCGAAGGTACTACGCGGGCGCGCCGGTGAGCGCCCAGCGACCTCCGGCGAAGCGAGCGCCGCAGGCCAGCGGGCGCATGGCGATCTCGGCGAGGCGCGAAACGCGACGCTCTGAACCACCGATCGGGTGGCCGGCTGCTTGACCGGTCGAAGTGACCTCCGCTCGCCAATGCCGCGCGAGGTTTTGAATCTGGCGAAGCCCGTCGCAATCGGTTTACGGTGCTCGAAGCGGCGGGCAACCTGCCCCGCGAGCGGGTGCACCGTGCTCTCGATGCCATCCAGGAGAGGAGAGACCGAGATGCTTGCCGAGAAGGCCGCAATTACGGTCGAGGAGCTAGAGGCGCAAACGGCGTTGGAGTTGCCGGAGCGTGATCAGCTTGCGCTGGTCAATGTCTTCATCACCAACCTGTTGAACAACAACACCGTCACGGTGACCGTACAGAACGTCAACGTGGCCGCGCAGATCTGCGCTGCGCTCCTGGCGACTGGCAGGTTCAGCTGCACCGTCGGACAGTAGTCCAGAGCGTCAGCAGCATCAGTTCGAGTTTCGATCGGTGCAGGCGCGAGTCTCCGAGCCTGCACCGGTCGGCTCATCCCGATCCGCCTCGTTATGCCGCCCATGGCGACCCCCCACCTCGAGCCGACGCCTGAGTGCCCCCGACGCGCGGACGGGGTCCAGCTCCTCGGACAACTCGCCGGCTCTGGCTTCAGCGAATCCCAGTGGCTGATCTCCCGAGGCGCCAGCTTCCTACAGGTCAGCGAGCTGCTCTACCGCGTAACCGCGTCCTGCGACGGCACGCTCACGCTGGGGGAGATCGCCGCGTTGCTGACCGAGGAAACCTCCTGGCGGGTGGAGGAGGACCACGTTCGCGTGCTCATCGAGCACAAGCTCGCTCCGCTCGGCCTGATCTCGACGGCCAGCGAGCAGCGCGCCCCACAACTCGACGTCGACGCCCTCCTGCGAGTCGGGATGCGGATGAAGACGCTCGGCCCGCCGGTGCTGGATCGCGTCACGGCTGTGCTGCGCTGGCTGTACGTCCCGGTGCTGGTCTTGGGTGCCCTCGGCGCGATCGCCTTCGCGCATGTCGTCCTATACACGAGCGATGCCTTGAGCCGCGGGCTGGTCGACCTTCTGCTTCATCCGCTCCTTGTGATCCCGCTCTTCGCGATCCTGCTCTTGGGCAATCTGTTTCACGAGTTCGGCCACGCCTCGGCGGTTCGGTACGGCGGCGGGCAGGCGCGCACGATCGGGGTCGGCTTCTACCTGATCTATCCCGCCTTCTACACCGATACCAGTGACGCGTACCGGCTCACGCGCTGGCAGCGGGTCCGGGTCGACCTCGGCGGCCCGTACTTCCACCTGCTTTTCGCAAGCGCCGCCATCGCCGTCTCCTTCGCGGCCGGGTGGCCGATCCTGGGGATCGTGGCCCTGGCCGTCAACATTGACGTCGCGCGGCAGCTGCTGATCCCGTTCGTACGGCTCGATGGGTACTGGCTGCTCGGCGATCTCATGGGCATCCCGGACCCATTCACGTACGCGACCGCGCTGCTCGGCGGTCGGCTGTCCGGTCGCCGAACGGCTCCGCGCCTGCGGTCGGGGCCGCGCCGTGTTTTGACGACGTACTTGACACTCTGCATCCCCGCGCTCGCATTCATGCTCTACCTCTTCGCCGTCCATGCCCCGGGCTATGTCGAGCTGGCGTGGCATTCACTCGGTGTGCACACTCGCGGGATCTCCGCCGCGATCAGCAGTCACCGCCCGCTGCTGGCGGTGGCGGCGCTGCTCAACCTCGGCATACTGCTGCTGCCAGTCGTGGGCACGATCTACGGCCTGTCTGTGCTCGCCCGGACCATCTGCCGCGTCGCCGCGGCCGTGCGCGCGCACCGGGCAGATCGCGCCGCGCCCGTACGAGCGGTGACCGTCTTGCTACCGAGCGCCCAAGAGATCGCGTTGGACCCTCCGATGGCAACAACGCTGCGTACTTGGTTCGGCCAAGTCCATCCACGGCCCTCGCCTTCGCTCACCCGATTGCGCGAGGTGCTCGATGACGAGGGCGAAGGGCCCCGCCAGGTGACTATCGATGCCGAAGACGTGCCCGTGCTGTTTGACGTCACCTATGCCGGACAGGCACTTGCCGGGCGCGACGCCAGCGCCCTCCGAGCACTGCGGTGCGCGCTGTTCGAATCAATGGAGCAGGCGGCGGATCGAACCGCCGCCGAGCGGCCGATCGGAAACGCCACGCCAAGCGTGATGACGACCTGACGCGCCCCCGGCGCCACACGAGTCGTGCTTGCGCCGACTCCTTCCCAGACCAAACTCGATCACTCCGCTCCGGTGCGGCCCCGTGCGCGACGGTTCGGCCGAGCCTTCTAGGTGCGAGCAGTCAAGATCTCATGTCCGACTTCAGGGCGTCCCTTACTCCCGCCCGACGTTGACGGCCTGGATCGCGGTGTCGACGAGCACGTAGAGCGGCTCGACGGTCGATCATGTCGTCAGGCAAGCTACGACACGCCCGTGAAGCTGCGCCTCTACCACCATCACGACGGCGCGCGCATCGCCTACCGCGAGGCCGGAACGGGGCCGCCGCTCGCACTGCTGCACTCGAAGGGACTCTCGCACCGCGAGTGGGAGCCGGTCGTCGACGAGCTCGCCCACCGCTATCGCGTGGTGCTCCCCGACCTGCCGCTGCACGGCGACTCCGAGGATCGCCCGCACCACCCGTACACGCTCGCATGGACCGCGGACGTGCTCGGCGGCTTCCTGCACGACGTCGGCGGCCCGCGACCGCTGGTCGGCGGTCACGAGCTCGGCGCGATGATCCTGCTCGAGGCGATCGCACGCGGCACGCTCGCGCCCGGCAAGCTCGTGCTGATGCCCGCCCCGCTGCACCGCCGGCCCGAGCGCCCGGCGGGCGAGCGGGCGCTCGCTGCCGCCAGCCGCGCCGCGGTCGTGCCCGGGCTCGACCGGCTGCTCTCGCACGGTGCGCGGCTCGTGCTGCGCCCGTCGCTCGCCGACGGGCTCACCGTGACCGGCAACCGCGCGGCGCGCGACCTGCTGCGCCACGCCGTGATGGGGCTCGGCGGCAACGCGAACCGCGTCCGCGGCTGGGGTCGCGCGGCGCGCAGCTTCCCGCATGGCGCCCGCAGCGATCTGCTCGACCGCTACGCCGATCTGACCGTTCCGACGCTGCTGCTGTGGGCGGACGCCGACCCGCGCCATCCGCTGACGATCGCCGAGGAGGCACTCGACCTGCTCCCCGACGCGCAGCTGCGCGTGTTGCCCCGAACCGGATTCCTGCTCGCGTACGACGACCCCGTCGGCGTGGCGCGCGAGCTCGCGGCATTCTGCGGCTGAGCACATGTCGCTACGGTTTGCGGCATGTACGACCTTGAGCGTCCGGAATCGTGTTCGATCGGCCGGGCGATGGAGATCCTCGGAGAGCGCTGGACGTTCCTCATCCTGCGCGAGTCGTTCTACGGCGTCCGCCGCTTCTCCGACATGCAGCGCAACCTCGGGATCGCGCGCAACATCCTCTCCGCGCGCCTGCAGACGCTCGTGCGCGCCGGCATCCTCGAGCGCCGCCGCTACCAGTCCGAGCCCGAGCGCTTCGAGTACCGCCTGACGTCCGCCGGCCGCGACCTCTATCCGGCCGTGATCACGATCATGCGCTGGGGCGACGCGCACCTGCTCGGCGACGACGGGCCGCCGGTGGTCCTGCGCCACACGTGCGGGCACGAGGCCGAGCCCGAGCTCGTCTGCAGCCACTGCCGCAAGCCGATGCATCCGCACGACGTGACGCCCGAGCCGGGTCCCGGGGCGCGCCCCGTCGACGCGACCCTCGAAGCGGCGTAGCGGAGCGGGTCGCGGGATCCCGGGCGCTAGCGTTGTCCTCCTGAGCTCGAATCCCCTCGTGAAAGGACCCCGATGAGCGTGCAGGAGGACACCCCGGCCCAGCTGTGGGGCGGCGAGACGACGAAGGCCGTCGCCAACTTCCCCGTCTCGGGCGAGACGGTCCCGGTCGCGGTCATCCGCTGGCTCGGGCGCATCAAGGGCGCGGCCGCACGCGCCAACGCAGAGCTCGGCCTGCTCGACCCGGCGCTCGCGCAGCGGATCGCCGCCGCTGCCGACGAGATCGCCCAGGGCAAGCACGACGACCAGTTCCCGATCGACGTCTTCCAGACCGGCTCGGGCACGTCGTCGAACATGAACGCCAACGAGGTGATCGCCACGCTCGCCGGCGACGGCGCGCACCCCAACGACCACGTGAACATGGGGCAGTCCTCCAACGACGTGTTCCCGAGCGCCGTGCACCTCGCCGCACTCGACGAGGCGACCCACCGGCTGCTGCCGGCGCTCGAGCGCCTCGAGCATGCGTTCGCCGCGAAGGCCGGCGAGTTCGAGGATCTGGTCAAGTCCGGCCGCACCCATCTGATGGACGCCGTCCCCGTGACGCTCGGCCAGGAGTTCTCGGGCTACGCCGCGCAGGTCCGGCTCGCCCGGGCGCGCATCGAGTCGGCGCTCCCCCGCGTCGCCCAGATCCCGCTCGGCGGCACGGCGACCGGGACCGGCCTCAACACGCACGCGCAGTTCGCCGGGACGGTGCGCGCGGCGCTCTCCGCCGACACCGGCCTCGACGTCCGCGCGCCCGAGGATCCCTTCGAGGCCCAGGGCAACCGCGACGCGCTCGTGGAGCTCTCCGGCGCGCTGAAGGTGATCGCCGTGTCGCTGACCAAGATCGCCAACGACCTCGCGTTGATGGGCTCCGGCCCGCGCGCGGGCATCGGCGAGATCTTCCTGCCCGAGCTGCAGAAGGGCTCCTCGATCATGCCGGGCAAGGTCAATCCCGTGATCCCCGAGGTCGTCCTGCAGGTGTCCGCGCAGGTGATCGGCAACGACACCGCGATCACGATCGGCGGCATGCAGGGGCAGTTCGAGCTCAACGTCCGCATCCCGCTGATCGCGCGCAACCTGCTCGGCTCGATCGCGCTGCTCTCGTCGACCGCGCAGCTGTTCGCCGAGAAGTGCGTCGAGGGCATCGAGCCGAACCTCCCCGGGCTCGAGGCGTCGGCCGAGGGGACGCTCGCCGTCGCCACCGCGCTGAACCCGTTCATCGGCTACGACCGGGCCGCGGAGATCGTCAAGGACGCGTCCTCGAGCGGCCGCTCGCTGCGCGAGGTGGCGCGCGAGCACGGCGTCGACGACGCCACGCTCGACAAGGCGCTCGACCTGCGCAAGATCGCCGCGGGCTCCAAGGCCGAGGCCTAGGCGCGTGGGTAGCGCCCTCGCCGAGCGGCCCACCGCGGCCGCCGTGGCGGGGGCGCTGACGATCGCCTTCTCGTCCATCCTCGTGAAGCTCGCCGACGTGGCGCCGTCCACCGCGGCGATCTTCCGCTGCGCCTACGCGCTGCCGCTGCTCGGGCTGCTCGCGTGGCGCGAGGACCAGCGCCTCGGGCCGCGCGGATGGCACGAGCGCCGGCTCGCGGTGCCGGCGGGGATCTTCTTCGCCGCCGACCTGATCTTCTGGCATCACGCGATCGACGACGTCGGCGCCGGGCTGGCGACCGTGCTCGGCAACCTGCAGGTCATCGTCGTGCCGTTCGCGGCGTGGGCGCTGCTCGGCGAGCGGATCTCCACGCGGCTGCTCGCCGTGCTGCCGCTCGTGTGCGCGGGGATCGTGCTGATCTCGGGCGCCTTCGAGCACGGCGCGTACGGCGCGCACCCGCTGCGCGGCGTCGTCTTCGGCATCGGTACCGGTGTGACCTACGCGGGCTTCATCCTCGTGCTGCGCCACGGGTCATCGGACCTGCGCCGTCCGGCCGGGCCGCTGTTCGATACGACGCTCGTCGCGGCGCTGGCGGCGCTGGGCGCGGGTGCGGTCCTGGGTGAGGCGCACCTCGTCCCGACGTGGCCCGCACATGCGTGGCTCGTGCTGCTCGCGCTCTCCTCGCAGGTGTTCGGCTGGATGCTGATCACCGTCTCGCTGCCGCGCCTGCCGGCCGCGATCACCTCGGTGACGCTGACGATCCAGCCGATCGGCTCGCTGATCCTCGGCGCGCTCCTGCTCGGCGAGTCGCCCACGCGCCTGCAGCTGCTCGGCGGCGCGTGCATCCTCGCCGGGCTCGTGGCGGTCGGCCTCGGCGCGCGCTCGGCGCGGCGCGACGCGACGGCGCGCGAGCCGGCGCGCGCGGCGGCGTGATCCGCATCGACGTCGCATGGCAACGTCAATGCGGATCGCAGTGCGCGCGTTGCCGTGTCAGGGGGCCAGGCGCGACTCGGTCCACGAGCCGTCGGCCGCGAGCACGAAGCTGCGCCGGTCGTGCAGGCGGCTCGGGCGGCCCTGCCAGAGCTCGACCGCGTCGGGGCGCAGCAGGTAGCCACCCCAGTACGACGGGCGCTCCATCTCCTCGCCCGGGAAGCGCTCTGACGCCTCCTCGACGCGCGCCTCGAGCCACTCGCGCGAGGGGATCTCGCGACCCTGCGGCGAGGCCCACGCGCCGAGGCGGCTGCCGCGGGCGCGCGAGGCGAAGTAGGCGTCGGAGTCCTCCGCCGGCAGCCGCTGGACCGGACCCTCCAGCCGGACCTGACGCTGCAGCGGCTGCCAGTGGATCGCGAGCGCCGCCCGCGGGTTGGCGGCCAGCTCGCGGCCCTTGCGGCTCTCGTAGTTGGTGAACACGCGCACACCGTCGGCGTCGATGCCCTTGATCAGCACGAAGCGCACGGACGGGCGGCCGTTCGTCGTCGCCGTGGCCAGCGCGGCGGCATCGGGCTCGGCGAGGCCGGCGGCGACCGCCTCCGCGTACCAGTCCGCGACGAGCCCGAGCGGATCGGCCACCTACATCGCCATCGCGACGTACTTGATCTCCAGGTACTCGTCGATGCCCTCACGGCCGCCCTCGCGCCCGAAACCCGACGCCTTCACGCCGCCGAACGGCGCGGCCGGGTTGGAGACCAGGCCCTGATTGAGGCCGATCATGCCGGTCTGCAACTTCTCGCAGACGCGGAACGCCCGCTTGAGGTCAGCGGTGTAGACGTAGGCGACGAGGCCGAACTCGGTGTCGTTGGCGGCGGCGATCGCCGCGTCCTCGTCATCGAAGCCGATCACCGGCGCCACCGGGCCGAAGATCTCCTCCTTGAGCAGCCGCGCGTCGCCCGAGACGTCGGAGAGGACCGTCGGGTCGTAGAAGTAGCCCGCGCCGTCGCGCTGCATGCCACCGACGAGCACCGACGCGCCCTTGCCCTTGGCGTCCTCGACGAGCTCGGCGACCTTCGAGCGCTGGTCGTCGTCGATCAGCGGGCCGACGGTGACGCCGTCCTCCGTGCCGCGCCCCACCTTCATATCGCCGAGCCGCTTGGCGAGCTTCTCGGCGAACTCGTCCGCGATGCGATCGGCGACGTGGAAGCGGTTGGCCGCCGTGCACGCCTCGCCGATGTTGCGCATCTTGGCGATCACCGCGCCCTCGACGGCCGCGTCGACGTCCGCATCGGCGAAGACCAGGAACGGCGCGTTGCCACCGAGCTCCATCGAAGTGCGCAGCAGGCCTGCGGCCGACTGCTCGACGAGCTTGATGCCGACCTCGGTCGAGCCGGTGAAGGTCAGCTTGCGCAGCCGCGGATCGCCGATGATCGGCTTCGACACGTCGGACGACTTGCTCGAGGTGAGGATGTTGAGCACGCCCGCCGGCAGCCCGGCCTGCTCGAGGATCCGTCCGAGCGCCAGCATCGACAGGGGCGTCTGCTGGGCCGGCTTGATCACCATCGTGCAGCCGGCGGCGATCGCGGGGCCGATCTTGCGCGTCCCCATCGCCATCGGGAAGTTCCATGGCGTGATCGCGTAGCAGGGCCCGACGGGCTGCTTCATCGTGATCAGCCGGCCCTGGCCGTTGGGCGCGGTCGCGTAGCGACCCTCGATACGGACGGCCTCCTCCGCGAACCAGCGGAAGAACTCCGACGCATAGGAGATCTCGGCCTTGGACTCGGCGATCGGCTTGCCCATCTCGAGCGTCATCAGCAACGCGAGGTCGTCGACCTGCGCGTTGATCGCCTCCCAGGCGCGGCGCAGGATCTCACCGCGCTCACGCGGCGGGTGCGCCGCCCACTCGTCCTGCACCGCGCAGGCGGCGTCGAGTGCCGCAGTCGCGTCTTCGGGCGTCGCGTCGGCGATCTCGACCAGCGGCTCGCCCGTCGAGGGATCCTCGACCGACAGCGTCGCGCCGCCCGAGGCGTCGCGCCACTCGCCGCCGACGAAGAGCCGGTTCGGCGCCGACTCGACGACCGACTTCTCCTGATCTTGCGTGATGCTCATGCGGTCACCGTTTCGCTTCCGAGTTCGTGCGAGATCGCCACGTCGGTCGAGTAGTCGATCGGCACGACGATCAGCGAGGGGACGTCGAGCGACAGGGCCTTGCGCAGATGCTGGCCCAGGTCGTCGACCGTTTCGCAGCGCCAGGCGGGCATGCCGAAGGCGTCGGCCAGCTTGACGAAGTCCGGGTTGGTGAAGTCGGTGCCGAAGTGGCGGCCGAACTTCTTGTCCTGCTTCCACACGATCGAGCCGTACTGGGCGTTCTCCCACACGAGGTTCACGATCGGGGTCTTGAGCCGCACCGCGGTCTCGAGCTCCTGCACGTTCATCAGGAAGCCGCCGTCGCCGTTGACCGTCACGACGTGCCGTTCGGGATGGACGAGCTTGGCCGCGATCGCCGTCGGGAGCGCGATGCCCATGCCCGCCAGGCCGTTGGCGATGAAGACGGTGTTGGGCTCGTGCGCGGGGAACATGCGCGAGATCCACAGCTTGTGCAGCCCGACGTCGGAGATCAGGATGTCGCGTCGGCCCAGCGCCTGGCGGATCTCCCACAGCACGCGCGGCGGCTGGAACGGGAACGCGTCGTCGTCCTTGGCGGCCTCGAAGCGGCCGAGCACGATGTCGTCGAGCCGCGAGGGCGGCACGTCGCGCGGGCTCTCGCGAAGCTCCTCGGCCAGCCGCGTGAGGATGTGGTACAGGTCGCCGACCAGGTCGACGTCGGTGATGAAGTGCTCGTCGACCTCGGGCGGGACGCTGTCGATGCAGACGATCCGCTTGTTGGCGCGCGGGTTCCAGTTGACCGGATCGTGCTCGACGAGGTCGTAGCCGACCGTGATCACCACATCGGCGTCCTCGAAGCCGGCGAGCGCGTAATCGCGCGACTGCAGGCCGACGGTTCCCAGCGCGTACGGCGAGGTGTAGTCGACGCAGCCCTTGCCCATGAACGTCTCGGCGACGCCGATGCCGGTCGCGCGCGCGAACTCGCGCAGCGCGGCAGCGGCGCCCGCTCGCGCCACGCCGTTGCCGGCCAGCACGATCGGGTTCGCGGCCGAGCCGATCAGCTCGACCGCGCGCAGCAGCTCGTGCGCGCCGGGCTCCAGGCGCCGCGGGCCGGCGCCGGTGGGCAGCGGCTCGAGGTCGAGCGTCTCGCCCATCACGTCCTCGGGCAGCTCGACGTGGGTGGGCCCCGGCTTCTGCTCCTGCGCGACCTTGAAGGCCTTGCGCACGACCTCGGGGATCGTCGAGGAGGCGTTGAGCCGCGCGTTCCACTTGACCACGGGCTTGAACATCGACACGACGTCGATGTGCTGGTGGGACTCCTTGTGCATGCGCGCGAGATCGGCCTGGCCCGTCAGCGCGACGAGCGGCGAGCGGTCGAGGAAGGCGTCGGCGACGCCCGTCACGAGGTTCGTCGCGCCGGGCCCCAGCGTGCCCAGGCACACCCCCGCGCGCTGCGTCAGCCGTCCGTACATGTCGGCCATGTACGCGCCGCCCTGCTCGTGCCGGACCGGCACGAACGAGATCGAGGACCCGTCGAGGGACTCGTTGAGGTCCAGCGTCTCTTCGCCGGGGATGCCGAAGACGTAGCGCACGCCCTCGGCTTCCAGGCACTCCACGAAGAGGTCAGAAGCCTTGCGTTGACTCATCTGGAAGTGCAGTCTTGCCGATTCACTTCGCAACTTCTCTCCAACCCCCGTGTCGCTCTAACCTGAGGGCGCCGCGCCGTCCCTCCCACTTGCCATGCCCTCTCGCTCCGCCATCGTCATCGCCGCCGTCGCGCTCAGCGCGGTCAGCGCCGCGCCCGCACACGCCGCGACGAAGTTCACGATCCGCGGCGCGGGCTTCGGGCACGGCGTCGGGATGAGCCAGTACGGGGCGATGGGGTACGCCGAGCACGGCGCGCGCTACGACGCGATCCTCGGGCACTACTACTCGGGTACGACGCTCGGGACGACCTCGCCCGCGCAGTCCGTGCGCGTCCTGCTGTCCTCGTCGCCGAACGCGAGCTTCACCGGCGCGTCGCGGGCCGGCTCGAAGACGCTGTCGCCGGCGCGAACCTACACCGCGCGCGCGAACGGGCTCGGCTCGGTCGACCTCGTGCGCGGCAGCAAGCGCGTCGGCACCTTCAGCGGACCGCTGCAGGTCGCCGGCGGCGACGGGACGCTCGTCACCGGCGGCCGGCGCTATCGCGGGACGCTGACCTTCGCCCCTGACGCGCTCGGCGGCGTCGACGTCATCAACACGCTCGCGCTGGACGACTACGTACGCGGCGTCGTGGCCTGGGAGTCGCCCTCCTCGTGGCCCGCCGAGGCGCTCAAGGCGCAGGCCGTCGCCGCCCGCACCTACGCGATCACCACGCACCGCTCGGGCACGTTCGACCAGTACGCCGACACGCGCTCGCAGATGTACGGCGGCGTGACGGCGGAGACCCGCGCCACCGACGCGGCCGTTGCGGCCACGCGCGGTCAGGTGGTGACCTACGGCGGCCATCCGGTCACCACGTACTTCTTCTCCACCTCCGGAGGGCAGACCGAGGACATCGAGGACAGCGTGCTCGGCGGCTCGCCGCAGCCGTGGCTGAAGTCGGTCCAGGATCCCTACGACTCCGTCTCGCCGCGCCACCGCTGGACACCCCGGACGATGACGCTCACCCAGGCCGGCGCGAAGCTCTCCGGCCTGTACCGCGGGAAGTTCCGGGGCGTCAGGGTGGTGCGTCGCGGCGTGTCGCCGCGGATCGTGCTCGCCGACGTCGTCGGCACGCGCGGCAAGACGCGCGTCAGCGGCGCCACGCTGCGCTCGCGCCTCGGGCTCTACGACACCTGGGCCTACTTCACCTCGATCGGACTGAAGACGAGCAAGCCGGCCACACGCGACACTGCGAAGCCGCCGACCTCGAGCGCGACCGGCGGCGCGACGGCCTCGAGCGTCCGCCTGCTCTCGGGCCGCGTGATGCCCGCCCACCGCGGCGCCGAGGTGCAGGTGCAGCGGCGCAGCGGCGGGCACTGGCGCACGGTCCGCACCCCGACCGTCGACGGTACGGGGCGCTACCGCGTCAGCGTCAGCGGCCGCGGCACCTACCGCGTGCTCTACTGGGGCGACGCGGGGCCCAGCGCAACGATCCGCTAGTTGGCGCTCCGGCGCTCCCGCTCAGGCTCAGCCTCGAGACCTCGGCTACGTAGCCGCGTAGACCCGCGCGAGCGTCTCGGCGACGCACACCGGCTTCTCGCCGCCCGCGCGCTCGAAGGTCAGCTCGAGCGTCATCTGCGCCCCGCCCGGGATGTCCTCGAGCCCGGCCAGCTTGGCCGTCATGCGCACCTTCGAGCCGACCGGGACGGGCGCCGGGAAGCGGACCTTGTTGAGCCCGTAGTTGACGGCGAAGGCGAAGCCCTCGAGCTTCATGACCTCCTCGGTGAAGCGCGGCGCGAGCGACAGCGTGTAGTAGCCATGGGCGATCGTCCCGCCGAACGGCGTCTCCTTGGCGCGCTCGACGTCGACGTGAATCCACTGGTGGTCTCCGGTGACGTCGGCGAAGGCGTCGATGTCCTGCTGGGTGACCTCGTGCCAGGAGGACGTGCCGAGCGTCTCGCCGTCGGCCGCCCTGAGCTCCTCGAGTCCGGTGATCGTTCGCATGGCGTCGGACCATATCCTCCTCTCCGTGACCGCACCGCTGCTCGTGGCCGACGCGCCCGCCCTGCTCTACCGGGCCTTCTTCGCATTGCCCGACACGATCACCGACGGCGAGGACCGCCCGGTCAACGCGCTGCTGGGATCGGTCAACCAGGTGCTGTGGTGCGTCGAGCGCTACCGCCCGCGCGCCGTGGTGCTCTGCTTCGGCGCCGAGGGCGCCGCCTACCGGATCGAGGCCTATCCCGACTACCACGCGCACCGCCCGCCGATGCCAGACCCGCTCGCCGATCAGTGGGAGCGCGCGCCCGATCTCTACCGCGCGCTCGGCTGGACGGTGATGGACTCGCCCGACCTCGAGGCCGACGATCTGCTGCACTCGCTGGCGCTCGCCGAGACCGCGGCGGGCGGGCGCACGCTGATCCTCACGGGCGACCGCGATCTCTTCCAGTGCGCCTCGGACACGGTCACCGTGCTGCTGCAGCGCTCGGGCCAGGAGGGCCCGGACGAGGTCACCCCGGACGGCGTGCGCGAGCGCTACGGCGTCGACCCCGAGCGCGTCCCGGACTTCATCGCGCTGCGCGGCGATCCGTCCGACGGGCTGCCGGGCGCCAAGGGGATCGGACCGAAGACCGCCGCGGACCTGCTGCAGCGCAAGGGCGACCTCGAGCACGTGATCCTCGGTGCGGTGCGCGAGAAGCCGGCGGTCCGTCGCGCGCTGATCGAGCAGGCGGAGCTGCTGCGCACCTTCCTCGACATCGCGCGCATGCGAACGGTCGCGGTGGAGCTGCCCGCGGATGCGCCGACGGACGGCGCCGGCGGCGCGGAGGCCGCCCGCGCGCTCGGGATGCGCCGGCTGGCGGACCGCCTCGAGGGCTTCAGCGGGGGTTGACGCTGCCCGTGCCGCGCGCGGCACGCTCGAGCAGGTCGCTGGC
>JAXDHR010000201.1:0-6163 GCA_034664425.1 Solirubrobacteraceae bacterium | reverse complement strand
CCGACGACGATCGCGCCGCCGCGGTAGACGTCGCGGTCGAGCAGCGAGTGCAGGGTGACGACCGGGTCGTCGTGCTTGGTCGCCGGGTGGACGAAGTCGACGACGATGCCGGCCTCCTTGCCCGGGTGCCGGCGCGTGACGCGGCCGACGCGCTGCTGGTAGATGCGCTTGGAGGCCGTCGGCGCGAGGTGCATGCAGACCGTGGCCCGCGGCGAGTTCCAGCCCTCGGCGAGCAGCTGCGCGTTGACCAGCACGTCGATCTCGCCGCGCTCGTAGCGGGCGAGGATCTGCGCCAGCTCGCGCTTGGGCGTCTCGCCGGAGACGGCCTGCGCCTTGAGTCCGGTGTCGCGGAACGCCTCGGCGACGTTGTAGGCGTGGCGCACCCCTGCGGCGTACACGACGCCGGGTACGCCGTTGAAGCGCGTCTTGTAGAGGTCGGCCACCGCGAGGTTGAACGGCAGCTGATCGAGCAGCTCGGCCAGCAGCTCCTGGTCGAACTCGGTGTCGACCTCGCCGCGGCGCAGCGGCACCTTGGCGATCGTGCGCACGCCGGGTCCCGGCGGGATGCGCACGCAGCGCAGCGGCGCGATCACGCCCCGCCGCGCGGCTTGCGCGAGATCGAAGCGCGACGTCTGGGTCGGGAAGAGGTCGGTGACGTGGCGGGCGATCAGCGCCCCGGTCGCCGTCATGCCGATGAAGATCGGGCCGGCCCAGTTGCGGATCGAGGCGGAGGTCTTCTCGCCCAGCGCGGTGTGCGCCTCGTCGCAGATGACGATCGTGTAGGCGTCGGAGATCTTGCCCGCGTTGCGGACGAACCACTGATAGGTCTCGACGGTCACCGGACCGTCCGCGCGGTCCTGTCCCTTGAGCAGCGCCGGGGCGATGCGCTTCGCGTAGCCGCGGTCGCGCAGCTCGCCGTGGAACTGGTCGACGAGGTTGCGGCGGTGGGTGAGGATCAGCGTGCCCCCCGTGCGCGACGCCTCGACGAAGCCGAGCGCGGCGACCGTCTTGCCGGCGCCGGTGGCGTGCTCGAACCAGAAGCGCTTGCCCGCGTTGGGATCCTCGGGCGCTTCCGGGAGCTGGTCGGGGTCCTCGCCGCCGGTGTCCTCCCAGTCCTGCGGCTCGTCGGCCTCGTCGCCGTCCTCGTCGTCTTCGAGCTCCTCCTCGCCCGGGATGGCGGCGGACGCCGGCTCCGGTTCGGGTTCGCGCTCCGCCACCGCGCCGTTGCCGTTGCCGTTGCCGTTGCGCAGCGCGTCGGCGAGCAGCGCGGTCAGCGTGCCCGACAGGGCGTCGACCTGGTGCGCGGAGAGGACTGTGCCGTCGACCAGGGTGGGGTCGGGGACGGAGAGCATCCGCTCGAGGCCGAGCAGCAGCGAGAACTCCCGGCGCCACTCGATCGAGGGGACGGTCGCGCCGGCCTCCATCTCGGACAGTGCAGCGTCGAGCGCCCGGCGCCGCGGGGTGCCGGGCGCGAGCGTGGTCGCGAGGTCGTCGCCCTCCGCCACGAAGAGTTCGCGGGTGAAGCGGGCGGCCCGCTCGATGTCGTCCGGTGAAGGTAGGGGCGCGGCCAATGCAGCCGCTGCGGTGGTTTCAGCCATGAAGGCCCTATCTCGAGTGAGGAAGCCGTGCGACTCCAAGCGCGCCCGGCTCTCAACATGCGGGGGATCGCGTCGAATGCAGCGTGTCCCAGACGCAAGGCCTGAGATCGCATCCCCCCGGAGGTGACTCCTATTGAAGCAAACTCGCCAAGCGGTGCACCTGGAATCTGCCACCCTGGTCGCAGATGCGACGTCTTGCTGCCTCGCTTCGCTCGTCACCGGGCGGCCGCAAGCGGCCGGCCCTCGCCCTGATCGCCGCCGTAGCGCTGGTGGTCGTGGTCGCGATCGGCCTCGGGCAGGCGGGTGGCAAGGACGGCGGTGAGGCGGCCAAGGCGCCGCCCTTCGACCTGAAGGCGTCGCTGCGCACGCTCGCGCAGCCACCGAAGCCTCCCCCCGCCCTCGCCCGGCTATACAAGCAGGCGAGCGCCCTGCTCAGCGGGGGAAGCGGTGCCTTCCATGCCCGCCTTCGCACGCTCCGCGGGCACCCCGTCGTCGTCAACAAGTGGGCGTCGTGGTGCTCGCCGTGCCGGGCCGAGTTCCCCGTCTTCCAGCAGGTCGCGACCGCCCGCGGCAAGCAGGTCGCCTTCCTCGGCCTCGACGCCAACGACAAGGCACCCGCCGCCGAGCAGTTCCTCTCCGCCCGGCCGCTGCCGTACCCGTCCTACCAGGACCCCGGCCAGAAGCTCTCGCGCACGCTGCAGGCGCCCGACGTCGCGCCGGTGACGATCTTCCTCGACGCCAAGGGCAAGACGGCGTTCATCCACTCGGGCCAGTACACGTCGGCGCGCCAGCTGTCCGGCGACATCGACCGCTACCTCGGATGACCGAGATCCGCGTCGACCCCATCTCGGGGCACCGGACGATCGTCGCCCGCGACCGCGCACAGCGTCCGGGCGCGTTCTTCGCCATCGATCCGCCGCCGCCCATCGACGTCGCCGAAGACCCCTTCGCCACGGGCCACGAGGACCAGACGCCGCCCGAGCTCTACGCGGTGCGCCCGGACGGCAGCGCGGCCGACACGCCCGGCTGGACCGTTCGCGTGGTGCCGAACCGCTATCCCGCGCTGACGCCCGACGCCTCCGAGCCGGTTCCGCAACCCGATCGCGACCTGTTCACCGCCGCGCCTGCCACGGGCGGCCACGAGGTCATCGTCAACGCCCCGGACGCGGTGCACTCGCTCTCGGATCTCCCCGTCGAGCAGGTGGCCGCGGCCATGGCGACCTGGCGCGAGCGGATGCGCGCGCACGCCGGCGCCGCGTGCCGGCACCTGATCGTCAACGAGCGCCGCGAGGCCGGCGCGTCGCTGCCGCACACCCACGCCCAGCTGTACGCGTTCGACTTCGTCCCCGCCGCGATCGCACGCGAGCGCGAGCGTTTCGGCGCCTACGCGACGCGGACGATGGGCGCCGGCAACCTGCTCGGCGACCTCGTCCAGGAGGAGGTGCGCCGGCGCGAGCGCGTCGTCGCGGTCGACGAGGAGGCGGTGCTGCTCGCGCCGTGGGCCTCGCACTCGCCCCTGCAGCTGATGCTGGTCCCGCGCCGCCCGGCGCCGCGCTTCGAGGACGCCGGGCCGGCCGGCGCGGCGCTGCTGCACGACGCGCTGCGCCGCCTGCGCGCCCACTTCGGGGCGACGCCGCCGCTGAACCTGTGGATCCGCAGCGCGCCGCGCGGCGCGGACTCGTTCTGCTGGCGGATCGACATCGTCCCGCGGCTGACGGCGCCCGCCGGGCTCGAGCTCGGCGCCGGGGTCGACCTCTGCATCGTGGCCCCGGAGCAGGCCGCCGCGGCGCTGCGCGAGCTCTGACCGCGTGATCTGGGTCGCGCTGACGATCGTCGCGGCGCTCGCCGCGGGGCTTGAGGCGCATCGCCGGGCACCCGCGCGCGCCCCGGGGCTCGCCCGCCGCCTGTTGAAGCTGATGCTGTTCGGCTTCACGCCGTTCGTCACCTTCGTCAACGTCGCGCACCTCGAGCTCACCGCCGACGTCGGTGGCGGCGTGCTGGCGGGCTGGATCGCGCTCGCGCTCGCCGGCGCGGCGGGCTGGGCCATCGGCCGCTTCCTGTTGCACCTGCCGGCGCCCAGCAACGGCGTGCTCACCAACGTCGCGCTGCAGAGCAACACGGGCTACCTCGGCCTGCCGCTGTGCGTCGCCGTGCTCGGCGCCTCGCACCTGCCGGAGGCCGTGGCCTACGACTCCTTCGTGCAGCAGCCGGTGTTCCTGCTCGGCGTCTTCGGCGTCGGCGCGGCGATGGGCACGCGCGCGGGAGCGACGGCGCGCGAGCGCACCCGCGCCTTCGTCTCGCGCAACCCGCCGCTGCTGGCGTCGCTCGCCGGGCTCGCCGCGCCGGCGACGCTGGCCCCGCACGCGCTCGTGCTGACCTCGCGCGGGTTGGTCTTCGCGATGCTGCCGCTCGGGTTCTTCGCGGTCGGGGTCACACTCGCCGCCGAGAACGGCGATGTCCGGCGCTTCCCGCCGCCGCTGACGCGGGCGATCGCCACCGCGCTCGCACTGCGACTCGTGCTCGCGCCGCTGCTGCTGCTCGCGATCGCGGCACCGTTCATCGACCTGCCGGCGTCCTACGCGCTGCTCGCGGCGATGCCCGCCGGCTTGAACGGCCTCACCGTCGCCCACGTCTACGGTCTCGACCTGCGCCTCGCCGCGGGCGCGATCGCATGGTCGACGCTGGTGGCGATCGGCGTCGGCCTCGTCGTCACCGCCGTTGTGTGAGACTGGCGCGCCGTGCGCGCGCTGGTGCAGCGGGTCAGCTCGGCGTCGGTCGACGTCGCGGGCGAGCGTGTGAGCGCGATCGGCCCGGGACTGCTCGTGCTGCTCGGCGTCACGCACGACGACGGGCCGGCGGAGGCGGACCGGCTCGCGGACAAGCTGCGCGTGCTGCGGATCTTCCCCGACGCAGAGGGGCGCATGAACGAACCGCTGCGGGACCGCGAGGTCCTCTGCGTCTCGCAGTTCACGCTCTACGGCGAGGCGCGCAAGGGCAACCGGCCGTCCTACGTCGCCGCCGCGCGGCCCGAGCACGCCGAGCCGCTGTACGAGCGCGTGTGCGAGCGCCTCGGCGCCAAACGGGGCGTGTTCGGCGCCCGGATGGAGGTCGCGCTGGTCAACGACGGCCCCGTGACGCTGCTCGTCGAGGTGCCGTAGGCTCCCCCGCCATGCCGCCCGAGCGCCTCGCCGTCTGCCGCTTCGCCGCCGAGCCCCCGCAGGGGCCGCTGCCCTACGGCGACTGGGCCGAGACTCTCGCCGCCGAGTTCCTCGCCGCCTGCCTGCGCGTCGAGGCGCCCGACGTCGAGCTCGGCGAGGCGGGCGACATCCGCTGGCATCCCGACCGTTCGTGGGCCGGCCGCACCTACGTCCCCGCGAGCACGATCTCCTCGACCGGCGTCGAGCTGTTCGGCTACGTGTCCTTCGCCCCCGGCGATGCCGACCACGAGCCGTCGGACTTCGCTGCCTGGGCGGACTACACCGAGGACACCGCGGAGGACCATCCCGAGTGGCGCCTCGACGTGTCCGAGGAGGTCGTCGGCGGCTGGCGCGGCGAGGCCGGCGAGGTGGCGGCGATGACGCTCGTCTGGGGCGTGCCGCTGACTGCGGATGCCGCGATCGCGACCGCCGAGCTGGACGGCACGGCCGTCGACCAGTGCCCGATCGACGAGGGGCGCTTCACGCTGCTGGCTCCCGATGCCTACCGGGAGAGCTACCTCGAGATCGCGCTGTGGGACGACCGCGCCAACCAGCTCGCGCGCGAGTCGCTCTACGAGGACGACGACGACGAGGAGTAGGCGCCGTTGCCGTTGCCGTTGCCGTTGCGGTCGTAGGTGACGCGGTCGATCAGACCGAACTCGCGCGCCTGCTCGGCGGTGAAGTAGCGGTCGCGCTCGAGCGCGTCGGAGACCTCCTCGATCGGGCGACCGGTGTGCTCGGCGTAGATCGCCTCGATGTGCCGGCGCAGCTCGAGCGTCTCCCGCGCATGGATCTGGATGTCGCTCGCCTGGCCCTGGAAGCCGCCGCTCGGCTGGTGGACGAGGATGCGCGAGTTCGGCAGCGCCGAGCGCTTGCCCGCCGCGCCGCCGGCGAGCAGCAGCGAGCCCATCGACATCGCGACGCCGCAGCAGGTCGTGGCGACGTCGGGCTTGATGAAGCGCATCGTGTCGTAGATCGCGAGCCCCGCGTAGACCACGCCGCCGGGCGAGTTGACGTACATCTGGATGTCCTTGTCGGGATCCTCCGCCTCGAGGTGCAGCAGCTGGGCCACGACGAGGTTGGCGACGTCGTCGTCGATCGCCGAGCCGACGAAGACCACGCGCTCGCGCAGCAGCCGCGAGTAGATGTCGAACGAGCGCTCGCCGCGCGCTGACTGCTCGACCACCACCGGGATCAAGGGCATGCCGGTTCCTTTCCGTTCGCGCAACCGAATGGTTGCGTGTGCTCGGATGGTAGCCTATGCGCAACCCATTCGTTGCAGGAGGCTGCCGTGCCCGTGATCGAACGCGACGTCGTGCTCCCCGTCACCCGCGAGCGCGCGTGGGAGCTCATCACCGAGCCCGCGGA
>JAXDHR010000200.1:0-13071 GCA_034664425.1 Solirubrobacteraceae bacterium | reverse complement strand
ACGCGATGACACCAGCTCGCATCGATCTGCACCAGCACTTCTTCCCGCCCGGCGCCGACCACCTGCGCCGCGTCGAGCACGAGACCGGCTGGCGGTTCCCGCCGGAGAACTTCCCGTGGTCGCCGGAGAAGAACCTCCGGTTCATGGATCGACTGGGGATCGAGACCGGCATCCTGTCGTTGACGGGGAGCCCGGGCGGCGACGGAGTGGGCGTGGCGAACCGGGAGTTCGCCCGCTTCCTCAACACCACCGCCCATCAGGTTGTCATCGATCATCCCGGCCGCTTCGCGTTCTTCGCCAACCTGCCGATCCCGAGCGACACGGACGCGGCGCTGGAGGAGCTCGCGCACGCGCTCGACGTACTCGGGGCGGTCGGCGTGAACCTGACGTCGTCCTACGGCACGGGCGATGAGGCGCGATACATCGGTGACGACGTCTTCGACCCGATCTGGGAGGAGCTCGACCGGCGGGGCGCCGTCGTCTTCATCCACGGGGACCAGACGCCGAGCCGCAACCGGCCCCCGAACCGCCTGGTGGCGATTCCTGTCGGCGAAGTCCCCAACGAGACGTACAAGGCGGCAGCCGACCTCGTCACCCGAGCGAAGAAGCGACGCTACGCGAACGTCAGGATCGTCCTCGCGCACTCGGGCGGGAGCACGCCGTTCCTGGCCAGCCGGGTCGCTGGGCTGGCGCACCAGCAGGGCGGCGAGCTGAGCCCCGAGGAGATGATCGAGGACTTCCGCAGCTTCTACTACGAGACGGCCTTGTCGGGGTTCGAGACGAATCTCGTCGCACTCGAGAACTTCGCGGAGCCGGACCACCTGCTGTTCGGCAGCGACTTCCCCGCCGTCGATCTGGCAATCGCGGCGTGGTACACGCACAACGTCGACGCCTACTTCGCCGACCGCCCGATGCGACTCGAAACCGTCATGCGCAGCAACGCGCTCGCGCTGTTGCCACGGCTCGGAGCGCACGCCTAGAGACTCAGCCCGCCCACGCTCCGCGTGCCGTCAGTCGTAGCGCTTGATCATCCGCACGTTCAGCGCGAGCATGATCGCGCCGAGGACCGCCACGACCGCGAAGCCCGGCCAGATGTGGCGCCAGTCGAAATCGACGAGAATCAGCGACCGCAGCGCCTCCATCACGTAGGTGACCGGGTTGAACGTGGCTGCGATCTCCATCGGCCGCGTGAGCATGTCGCGGGGGACGAAGTTCGGGGTGAGGAACAGCAGCGGGAAGAAGATCAGCCCACCGGAGTTCGTCGCCGCGGCGCTGCGGGTCTTGAGCGCGATCAGCTGCAGGAACCCGACGAACACGACCGACCACAGCGCTGTCAGCGCGACGAGCAGCACGAAGCCGAGCACGCCGCTCGCGATCGAGATCCCGAAGATCAGGCCCAGCAGGGTCACCAGCACGGCGATCAGCACGCCCTTGGCCAACTCGGCGATCAGCCGGCCGAGGACGATCGCCGTGCGCGGGATCGGCGTCGCGCGCAGCTTGTCGAAGTAGCCGCCCTCGATGTCCTCGACCAGGAACAGCGCAGCCGTGCCGAACGAGCCGGCGAGCAGCAGCGAGCTCGGAAGCTGGAAGGCGCCGTAGCCCTGCCCATGCAGGAACCCCGTCGATGCGGCGGGGAAGATCTTGCCGGCCTGGCCGACGTTGACGACGAGGAAGAAGAGCGGGATGAAGAGCGTCGGGACGAGCGCCTCGGGCGTCCGCCACGCCTCGAGCAGCGCACGCCGCCCGAGCACCAGGGCCTGGGTCATGCCTTCACCTCCTGCACGTCGCCCGCCTCGCGGCGGCGGGTGCGGCCGGTGGCGTCGAGGAACACGTCGTCGAGGGTCGGCTCGCTCGTCGTTCCGAGCCGTTCGCGGAGCTGCGTCTTGAGCTCTTCCGGCGTGCCCTCGCGCACGATCCGACCGTCGTCGATGATCGCGAGCCGGTCGCACAGCTGGTCGGCCTCCTCGAGGTACTGCGTGGTGAGGAAGACGGTCGTGCCGCGCCCGTTGATGCGGCGCACCTCATCCCACACCGTCAGGCGGCTGGCAGGGTCCAGACCAGTGGTCGGCTCGTCGAGGAAGAGGATCCGCGGCTCGTGCACGAGCGCAGATGCCAGGTCCAGGCGGCGCTTCATGCCGCCCGAGTAGCCCTTGATGCGCCGGTCGGCCGCGTCCTCGAGCTCGACGAGCGCGAGCAGCGCGTCCGTACGCGCGGCCGCGTCGCGCGGCGACATGCCGAACAGGCGCCCCTGCAGCACGAGCAGCTCGCGCCCGGTCTGGCGGGGGTCGAGCCCTGCCTCCTGCAGCGCGACGCCCATCATCCGGCGCGCGCGGTCGGGCTCGCGCGCGACGTCGACACCGCCGACACGGGCGGTGCCGGACGTGATCGACAGCAGCGTCGTCAGCATGCGGACCGTCGTCGACTTGCCCGCCCCGTTGGGGCCGAGGAAGCCGAAGACCTCGCCCGCCTCGACGCGCAGGTCGACACCGCGGACGGCTTCCACCACCCCCGCCCGGCTCTTGTAGTGCTTGACCAGCGCCTGCGCCTGTACCGCCACTCCGTCGTCCACACCCTGCTCCTTGCTCGGTCGGACCGATTGAGGAGTAGACCGCGCACAGCGGCGGAACTCATCGCCCCGCCGCTACCCCTTCAGCGTCTTCAGGTAGGCGTCGATCGCCGCGAAGTCGCGATCGGAGACGATCGCGGGCGGAAACAGGCCGCTGGCGTGGACGCGGCGGAAGTCCGCGAGGTCGCGGCCGCCCGCCAGGCGCGGGCCGCGCATGCCCTGGGCCTGATCGCCGTGGCAACTCGCGCAGCCGAGCCCGCTCGTCGAGAAGGCCATCCGGCCGGCCGTGGCGGCGGACATGCCCTGCGCCAGCGCGACGTCGAGCCGCTCGGCGCCGGACGCGCTCTGTGCGAACTGGCCTGCGGCGGCGACCCCGACGCCGCTGTTGTAGGTCATGCGCCCGCCGAGGTAGCCCTGGGCGAAGACGGCGATGAGCGCGATCACGCCGCCGGCGAGAAACTCGATCGAGTGCGTGTGGCGATCGGCCTGCGCGCGGCGCAGGCGCCAGCCCACGAGCCCGAGCATCATCAGCGTGACGGCGATCCCGAGCCAGAAGTGGACCGTGCCGACGCGGAACGATGAGCCGCGCAGCGTCGTCTGCGCCTGGCCCCAGACGAGCAGCCCGGTCGCGCCGGCCAGCACCGTCCCGGCCAGTGCGGCGCCGAGCACCCACGGCTCGGCCTGGCGCAGCCAGTCACCGCCGCGTCCGAGGCGCCGTACGAGCAGGACGAGCACGTAGACCGGGATCGCGATCACGGCGAGGTGCGTCGCGGCGCCGTGCAGCTCGGAGAGGTGCGGCATCGGCAGCAGTGTGGGCGATGCCGGCAAGCACGTCCACCGGCCCCGGCAAGGATTCGGCAAACGGCCAGGCGGCTTTGCCGTCCCTTGACCCGGCTCTGACGGTCCCCTGGCGCGCGCTCGCGGATGCTGCCTCGCATGCGTGTCCCCTCATGACGGCGCCTACCCTCCCCGAGGTGAACCGGCTCCTGCTCGCCGAGGACGACGAGGGCATCCGCGAACCGCTCACCCGCGCGCTGCGCCGCGAGTCCTACGACGTCGAGGCGGTCGCCGACGGCGTCGAGGCGGCGCGCCGCGGCGTCGAGGAGCCGTTCGACCTGCTCATCCTCGACCTGGGCCTGCCCGGCCTCGACGGGCTGGATGTCTGCCGCCGTGTGCGCGCCGCCCATCCGCGCGTCCCGATCCTGATCCTGACCGCGCAGAGCGGCGAGCTCGACGTCGTCGAGGGCCTCGACGCGGGTGCCGACGACTACGTCCCGAAGCCGTTCCGGGTCGCCGAGCTGCTCGCCCGCGTGCGCGCGCTGCTGCGCCGGACCACGCCCGCCGAGCTGCAGGCGCAGGCGATCCGGCTCGAGCCCGAGTCGCGCCGCGCCTTCCGCCGCGACGAGGAGCTCGCGCTGACGCCGAAGGAGTTCGACCTGCTCGCGCTCCTGCTCGCCAACGCCGGCACGGTGGTGCGCCGCGAGCGGCTGATGTCGGAGGTCTGGGACGAGAACTGGTTCGGCTCGACGAAGACGCTCGACGTCCACATGTCCTCGCTGCGGCGCAAGCTGGCCGGCGGGGACGACGACGACGGCCCGATCACCACCGTGCGCGGGGTCGGGTTCCGCTTCGAGTCCTGACCGGTGCGCCGCCGGCTGCTCGCCTCCAACGCGTTGATCGCGCTGGCCGCGGTGCTCGTGCTCGGCATCCCGCTGGCGATCGTCGAGGCCCACCGCGAGCGCGCCGACGCCGAGACGCAGCTCGAGCGCGAGGCGGACGCGATCGCCGCGGCCGTCGATGACCGCGTCGAAGTCGGGCGGCGGCTCGACGTCGCCGCACTGCGCGGGCGCGTGCACGCAGGGCACGAGGTCACGATCCGCCCGCGCCGCGGCGCCGCCGTCCAGGTCGGCGGGCCGATCCGCGGCGATCGCATCACGGTGGGCTCCGGCGGCGCCGGCTCGGCGCGCGTGACGGCGAGCGCTCCGAGCTCGGAGGTCACGTCGCGGATCGAGCGGCGCTGGCTGCTGATCGGTCTGCTGTCCGTGGCCGGCATCGGCGCCGCGGTGGCGCTCGGGGCGCTGCAGGGACGCCGGCTCGCCCGGCCGCTCGAGCAGCTCGCCCGCACCTCGAAGCGGCTCGGCGAGGGCGACTTCTCCACCCGCGCCGAGCGCTCGTCGATCGCCGAGGTGGACGCGGTCGCCGCCGCGCTGGACTCGACCGCGATCCGGATCGCGCACCTGCTGGGCCGAGAGCGAGAGTTCGCCGCCAACGCCGCCCACCAGCTGCGCACGCCGCTGACCGCGCTGCGCCTGCGCCTCGAGGAGATCGAGACGCTCGCGGGGGACGTGGCCGGCGCCGAGACCGCCAAGGCGCTGCACGAGGTCGACCGGCTGCAGGCGACGATCGCCGACCTGCTCGCGCTCGCCGATGACGGCCGCGCGGGCGATGCCGGCGCGCTCGACGTGGGCGAGCTGGTCCGCGCGCACGCCGAGCGCTGGCGACCGTTCTACGCCCGCGCGGGGCGCCCGCTCGCGGTCGAGGCGCAGCAGGGCGCGGAGGCGAGTGCCTCCCGTGGCGCGGTCGGGCAGGCCGTCGACGTGCTGATCGAGAACGCCCTGCAGCACGGTGGCGGCGCGGTGACGGTGAGCGTCGAGGACCGCGGCGGCCGCTCGGTCATCGCCGTCGCCGACGAGGGCGACGGCGTGCCGGCGGGCGCGGAGCAGACGATCTTCGAGCGCGGCGGCTCGCCCGCGGGCGGCACCGGCGTCGGCCTGCACCTCGCCCGCGCGCTCGTGGAGGCCGACGGCGGCCGGTTGCGGCTCGTCCGGCCGCGTCCCGCACGCTTCGAGATCGCGCTGCCCGGCTAGGGCTTCGTCGCGACGGCGAGCAGGTACTCCATCTCGAAGCGCGCTTGCCCGGAGCTCCCGAGGTTCCAGTCGCCGCTGAAGCGGTCGAGCTCGTCACTCAGCTCGCGCTCGCGGCCGTCCCGGCGCGCGTTGGCCAGCGCGGCGATCGTCGGGCCGTAGCGCTGCTTGAAGTGCTCGCCGAAGTCGGCCGCGCGCTCGAAGGCCGTGACTTCGAGGACGCCGCGCTCGACCGTCCCGAGCTCGACGCGGTCGCCGAGCAGCTCGCGCAGATGATCCTCCGCGCCCCACAGCGGCGGTGGCTGGGCACCGGGCGGCGGCGACGGCGCGAACGGCTTCATCGTCCTGAACAGGGCGCCGACCAGGCCCTCGGGCGTCCAGCTCAGCAGTCCGAGCGTTCCTCCCGGCCTCAAGACCCGCACGAGCTCGTCGGCGACGGCCTGGTGATGCGGGGCGAACATCGCGCCGATCGAGGACATCACGACGTCGAAGGAGCCGTCCTCGAACGGCAGCGCCTCGGCGTCGGCCTCGACCCAGGAGAGCTCGACGCCGGCCGCCTCGGCGCGGGCGCGGCCCGCCTCGAACAGCTCGGGCGTCAGGTCGCTGGCGGTGACGCGGGCGCCGCGCTCGGCGGCCGGGACCGACGCGTTCCCCGTGCCGGCGGCGACGTCGAGGACGTCCATGCCGGGCTCGATCCCGCAGGCCTCGACGAGCCGTGGTCCGAGCGGCAGCAGGAAGGTCTCGACCATCGACGGGTAGTCCCCCGACGCCCACATCGTGCGGTGGCGCGCTCTCAGCTCGGTGTCCATGTGCGGACGCTACAGCGCCGCCGCGGCGGGCTGCTAGACCAAGGGCGAGATCCTGCCGCAGGAGGAAGCCATGAAGGCCGTCCAGTTCAGTGAGTACGGCGACCCGGAGGTGCTGCACGTCGCCGACGTCGACGAGCCGCACGCCGGCCCGGGGCAGATCCGCGTCGCGGTCCGGGCGGCGAGCGTCAACCCGATCGACTGGAAGGTCCGCAAGGGGATGATGGCCGACGGCCCGCTCGCCGCCCCGGTCACCCCCGGCTCCGACGTCGCGGGCGTCGTCGACGAGGTCGGGGAGGGCGTCGACGGCGTCGCCCCGGGCGACGCGGTCTTCGGCTTCGCGATCGGGGGCGCCGCGGCCGAGCGCACGCTGCTCGAACACTACGCGCGCAAGCCCGAGGGCGTCTCGTTCGAGGAGGCGGCCGGCTACCCGGTCGCGGTCGAGACCGCCGCCCGCACGCTCGACCTGCTCGGCGTCGGCGAGGGTCAGACGCTGCTCATCACCGGCGCCGCGGGCGGCGTGGGCACCGCTGCGGTGCAGCTCGCGCGCCGGCGCGGCGCACGGGTGATCGGAACCGCGAGCGAGCACAATCACGACTTCCTGCGCTCGCTCGGCGCCGAGCCGACGACGTACGGCGACGGCCTCGTCGAACGGGTTCGCGCGCTGGCGCCCGACGGCGTCGACCTGGCGCTCGACACCGCCGGCCGCGGCGCCCTGCCGGATCTGATCGAGCTCACCGGCAGCCCGGAGAAGGTCGTCACGATCGCCGACTTCAGCGCGCCGGAGCTCGGCGTGCGCGTGTCCTCCGGCCGCGGCACCGAGCGCGCGTACCACGCGCTGGCCGAGGCGGCGCAGCTCGCGCAGGACGGGCAGTTCTCGCTGCCGGTGGAGCGGACGTTCGCGTTCAGGCAGGCGGCGGACGCGCAGCGGCTCAGCGAAGCCGGCCACGTCCGCGGAAAGCTCGTGCTCGTGCCCGAAACGCCAGCCGGGTCGTAGGATCGCGGGCCATGCTCGCCGCCACCGCCACCGCGTTCAGCCCCGACGACCCGCTCGCGGGCCTGGCGATCGACGAGCGGCCCGAGCCCGAGGCGCCCGACGGGTGGGCGCGCGTGAGCGTCAAGGCGGCGTCGCTCAACCACCACGACCTGTGGTCGCTGCGCGGCGTCGGCCTGCGCGAGGAGCAGCTGCCGATGATCCTCGGCACCGACGCCGCCGGGATCGACGAGGACGGCGCCGAGGTCGTCGTGCACGGCGTGGTGACCAGCGACGGCTGGACCGGCGACGAGACGTTCGACCCGCGCCGCTCGCTGCTCTCCGAGCGCCATCAGGGCGCGCTGGCCGAGCAGGTCGTGGTCCCGCGGCGCAACCTCGTTCCCAAGCCCGGCGCGCTCAGCTTCGAGGAGGCGGCATGCCTGCCGACGGCGTGGCTGACCGCCTACCGGATGCTGTTCACGCGCGGCGCGGTCAAGCCCGGGATGACCGTGCTCGTCCAGGGTGCGGGCGGTGGCGTCGCGACCGCGGTGATCGCGCTCGGCCGGGCTGCCGGGGTGCGAGTGTGGGCGACGTCGCGCTCGCAGGAGAAGGGCCGGCGGGCGCTCGAGCTCGGCGCCGACGCGGTGTTCTCGAGCGGCGAGCGGCTGCCCGAGCGCGTCGACGTGGTCATCGAGACGGTCGGCGAGGCGACCTGGTCGCACTCGCTGAAGGCACTCAAGCCGGGCGGGACGATCGTCGTCTGCGGCGCGACCAGCGGCCAGGCCCCGAGCGCCGAGCTCAACCGTGTGTTCTTCCTGCAGCTCTCGGTGGTGGGCTCGACGATGGGGACGACGGAGGAGCTCGCCCAGCTCGTCCAGCTGCTCGCAGTATCGGGCGTGCGCCCGGTGATCGACCGCGTGCTGCCGCTCGCCGACGCGCGCGACGGCTTCGCCGCGCTCGAGGCCGGCGACGTGTTCGGCAAGGTCGTCTTCACGCCGTAGGCGGCCTCGGACCGACTCGACCTCCGTATGGGCGGCGCGCCGCGAGCAGGCCGCCGGCCAGGACCACGGCCAGCGCGCTCGCGTAGGCGAGCTGACCGACCTCGGACGCCGGCCACGCGGGCAGTGGCACCTTCTCGAGCGTGCGGAAGAACAGCGGGTAGCCGGCGGCCGCGACCGCGAGCCACCACCACGCCCCATCGAGCGCGGCGACGGCGGCGAGCGGCACCGCGTACCACGGCTGCACGGCCGTCGCCGCCAGCAGCAGCCCGCCGAGCAGGCGGCGCGCGGCGGCGTCGACCGTGAGGGCGTCGCGTTGGGCGACGACCCAGGCGGCCGTGAGCACCACCACCCCCGCCGCGACGACCTGGGCGAGCGTGCCGCCGAGCCCGAGCGCGTCGAGCAGCAGGAAGCGCCTGCCGCCGGCGTAGTTCTCCTCGCGCAGGTAGCCCGGCAGGTAGCCCAGCACCTTCGGCCCGACGGCGAGCACGTGCGGGAGGTAGCCGAGCGCGACCACCGCGGCGAAGCCGGCCAGCGCGCGCTGCCAGCCGCGCCGCAGCACCAGCGCCGCGACGAGCAGCGCCGGGTAGAGCTTGACGAGCGTCGCCACTCCCAGCAGCGCGCCGGCGACGGCGGGCCGGCGGCGCGCCGCCCACAGCGCGGCGAGGATCAGCAGCGTGGCGAGCCCGTCGACGTGGCCGTTCTGCACGGCCTCGGTCACCGCGACCGGGCACCAGGCGTAGAGCACGAGGAAGCGCACGTCGCGACCCCAGGACCGCAGCAGCGCGAGCATCACCGCGAGCGTCGCGAGATCCACGAGCAGGGCGGCGATCTGCCAGGTGCGGTCCTCCCCGCCGTCGCCGGCCACCGCGTGCACGGCGACGAACCATGCCTGCGCGGCCGGCGGGTAGATCGTGCGGTCGCCGGGACGGCTGATCCGGATGCAGCCGGGGCCGCGCGCCAGCGACCGGCAGCTCGCCGCGTCCGGGAACAGCCAGCGGACGCGCAGACGCGCCAGCTCGCGCGCGTCCGGCGGATAGCGATAGGGATCGATCCCGGCGGCCTGCACGTGGCCGTCCCACGCGTAGCGGTCGAGATCGTTCGACAGCGCGGGCACGCCCGCAAGCGCGACGACGCGCATCGCGATCGCCCCGGCCACGATCACGCCGACCGCCCAGCGCCGGGGCACGCCGAGCAGGCACGCGGCACCCGCCGCGAAGACGGCCCACCAGACGGCGATCGCCCGCAGCAGCGTCTCGGGCTCGCCGCGGATGCGCGTGCCGGCGGCGATCCTCCACGAGAGCCCGACGGCGGCAGCCGCGGCGAGGATGCCGCCGAGCAGGCGGAGGCGCTGGGCCGAGGTCAACGCGCTGCGAGCAGGGACGCCACGACGGGTCTGCGTACCTGGACGCCCCCGCGGATCACCGGCGGCAGCGTCGGGTACAGTGGCGCTTCCGCGCCCGTGCCATCCCCTGCGCCGTCATCCAGCCGGAAGGTCTCGACGCAACCGGTCGCCGATCCGGTGGACCGGCGGATCGTCAAGGCGCTCTCGCATCCGCTGCGCACGCGCATCCTGCAACTGCTCAGCGAGCGGGTCGCGAGCCCGAACGAGATGGCCAAGGCGCTCGACGAGCCGCTCGGCAACGTCAGCTACCACGTGCGGATCCTGCTGGACCACGAGTGCATCGAGCTCGTCGACACCCAGCCGCGGCGCGGAGCGCTCGAGCACTTCTACCGGCCGCTCGTCCGCCCGATGCTCGGCGATGCGGAGTGGCACGCGCTCTCGCCCGAGCTGCGCCAGCAGCTCAGCGGACGCACGCTGAGCGATCTCTTCTCCGACGCCCGCAGCGCCCTCGAGGCCGGTGGCTTCGACGGCGAGCGCGCCCACGTCATCCGCATGCTGCTCGACCTCGACCACGAGGGCTGGACCGCGATGACGGAGCTCGTCGAGCGCACGCTCGACGCCGTCATGCGCATCCAGGAGGACAGCGTGAACCGCCGCGCCCGAGCCGTCGGCGGCTCGGGCGACCGCGCGGGCACGATCGGCCTGGTCGTCTTCGAGAGGCCCTGATGCGAGCACCGGCCGCGGCCTGGGGCTGGTGGTGGCTGGTGCTGTTCGCGCTCTATGCGCTGCTCGCCGACAGCGTCGTGGCGCCCGAGCTCGTCGTCGGCGCGGTCGTCGCCGCGCTCGGCGCCACGGGCGCGCTGCTGGTGCGCCGCGACCGCCCCTTCCTGCTGCGCCCGCGGCTGGACTGGTTGCGGGGCGCCTGGCGCCCGCTGCTCGGGCTGTTCGGCGACCTCGTGCCACTGGCGCGCGCGCTGGCCGGCAGCGGCCTGCGCGGACGGCCGCCGCGCTCCGGGTACGTGGAGCGGCCGCTCGAGCCGGCCCAGGCGGGCGAGGACCGGGAGGCCGCCGGCCGCCAGGCGCTCACCGAGATCCTCGGATCGCTGGCGCCGCACACGGTGGTCGTGGACGTCGACACGGAGCGCTCGGTGGTCGTGACGCACCGGCTCGAACGATGAACGAGTGGCTGTGGGCGGCGACGGTGCTGCTCGTGCTCGTCGTCGTGCTGGCGCTCGACGCGACGCGCCGGCCGGCCCTGCAGGCCGTCGTCGGCTTCGAGCTCGCCGGCATGCTCACTAGCCTGGGGCTGCTCGCCTTCGCCGAGGGCGTCGGGCGCCAGATGCTCGCCGACGTCGCCCTCGTCGCCGCAGCCACCTCCTTCGCCGGGACGGTCGTGCTGATCCGCTTCATGGATCGCAGCGATGCGTGACGCGATCGTCACGGCCCTGCTGGTCGCGGGCCTGGCGCTGGCCGGGTTCGCGACGCTGGGCGTCGTCATGATGCGCGAGGCGATCGACCGCCTGCACTACGCGGGCGTGGCCGCCTCGTCGGCGGTGTGCATCGCGGCTGCCGTGTTCGTACGCCAGTCGTTCTCGCTCATCGGGAACAAGGCGCTCCTGCTCGCCGTCTTCATGCTCGTCACCTCGCCGCTGCTCTCCCACGTCACCGCGCGTGCGATCGTCAAGGAGCGCGGGCGGTGACCGTCCTGCACGTGGTCGCGCTGCTCGCCGTCGCCGCCACGGGCACCGCGACCGTCTTCCAGCGCAACCCGCTGCGCCAGCTCATCACCCTCGGCTTCCTGGGCTTGACGCTCGCCGCGCTGTTCCTCGTCTTCGGGGCGCCGGACGTCGCGCTGTCGCAGATCGTCGTCGGCAGCGTGGTCGTGCCGGCGATGGTGCTGCTCGCGCTGGCGCGCGTCCGCGACAACGACGACGAGCGCTCGTGAGCCGAGTCGTGCGCACCCGGCTGCTGCTCGCCGGCCTCGTGGCGATGGGGGCGCTCGGCGCCTGGGCGGTCGCCGGGCTTCCCGACTTCGGGAAGCCGCGCGGCGCCTACGGCACGACCGCGATCGCACTCTCGCTGCAGCAGCGCCACACGACCAACACGGTGTCGGCCATCACCTTCGACATCCGCGGCATCGACACGCTCGGCGAGGAGCTGATCCTCTTCTGCGCGGTCATCGGCGCGGCGCTGCTGCTGCGCGCGCAGCGCCGTCACGGCCGCGAGGCGGAGGCGGCGGAGGAGCGCGAGGCGGCGCGCGCGCAGCTGTCCCCATCGCTGCGTGCCCTCGGCGCGCTGCTCGCGGGCCCGCTGCTCGTGCTCGGTGGCTACGTCGTCGCCCACGGGGCGCTGACGCCCGGCGGCGGGTTCCAGGGCGGGGTGATCCTCGCCTCCGCGCTGATCCTCACCTTCGCGGCCGGCCAGATGATGTCGCTGCGGCGCGTCTCGCCCGTCAGCGTCCTCGAGCTCGCCGAGGCCGCCGGCGCGGCGGCATACGCGCTCGTCGCGATCGGCGGCCTCGTGTTCGCGGCCGCGGCGATGGCGAACTTCCTCCCGATCGGCACGCAGGGCTCGCTGCTCTCCGGCGGCACGATCCCCGTGCTCAACGTGGCGGTCGGCGTCGAGGTCGCGAGCGGCGTGACGCTGATCCTCACCGAGCTCCTCGACCAGGCGCTGCTCGGCGGCGGGGAGGAAGTGGCGTGAGCATCCTCCCGTACCTCGTCGCGGTCTGGCTGCTGCTCGTCGGCATCTACGGGGTGGCGACGAGCCGCCACCTGATCCACCTCGTCGTCTGCCTTTCGGTGGCCCAGGCGTCGACCTACGTCCTGCTCCTCGCGGTCGGATTCCGCCCGGGCGGGCGCGCGCCGATCTTCGTCGACATCCCCGCGGGAACGCGCGTGGTCGACCCGGTCGTCCAGGCGCTGACGCTGACCGACGTCGTCGTCGAGGCGACGGTGACCGCCGTCCTGCTCGCGCTCGCGGTGCAGGCGAGCAAGCGCTTCGGGACCGCGTCGCCGGACCGCCTCGGCGAGCTGCGGGGCTGACCCATGGCGCTCGCGCCGCTGACGGTCGTCGTGCCGATCGTGATCGCGTGCGTGCTCGCGGGCCTCTCGCCGTTCGTCGGCCGCCACCAGGGCCTGCTCGCGGTCGCCGGCGGGCTCGCGGCGCTGGTGCTCGCCGCGCTCGTGCTCGCCGGAGCGCCCGCGCCGCTCGTGATCTGGTTCGGCGGCTGGCGCCCGCACGCGGGCGTCGCGGTCGGCGTGGCCTTCGCCGTCGACGGGCTCGGGGCGGCGCTCGCGGTCTTCGTCGCTGCGCTCGGCGTGATCGCGCTGCTCGTCTCCTCGCGCGTGATCGGCACCCAGAGCGCGGTCTTCGACGCGCTGATCCTCGTCTTCCTCGCCGCGATGCTCGGCTTCTGCCTCACCGGCGACCTCTTCAACCTGTTCGTCTTCTTCGAGCTGATGAGCGTGTCGGCGTACGTGCTCGTCGGCTACGAGGTACGCCATCGCGCTGCGCTCG
>JAXDHR010000199.1:0-19981 GCA_034664425.1 Solirubrobacteraceae bacterium | reverse complement strand
CCGATCCGGCCTCGGCCACACGCGAGTCGATCGTCGATCCCAACAAGGAGATCGTCAGCGGCTACAGCGCCAACGTGATGCCGACGAACTACGGCAAGGCGCTCACCAGCCAGGAGCTGGACGCGCTCGTCAACTACGTCTACCACAGCACGAACACCAAGGCCAAGGCCGCCTCGGCCAAGGCGTCCGCCACCCCGTAGCGACGGCGCCGCGTGGGTTTGGTACACGGCCAGCAGAGCTGAGCGACCTGCCGCTCAGCTCGACCTAGGACTTCCGCGACGCTGATGGCGCCCGGCGCGATCCGAGCGCCAGCTCGAGCGCCGACCCCCGATCGATACCACGGCCACCACGGGCGCACGCCGCCTGCCGTGGTCGAACAAGTCGCTGACCGGGCATGGGCGACCGAAGGCCATCAGCGTCGGGTGGACGCGGTTCTTGAGCGTCGTATGGTGGCGAACTGGCCGATGCTCAGCGCCGCGTGGCCGAGATCAGAGAGCGGCGCACAGATGAGCACGTAGCCGCGGCGCGAAGGCTCAGGCGTCACCCTGCTGAGAGCCGACGACCGCGGAGGCGAACCTCCACCACCGCGGCGGAGGTGACCACCTCTGGACGCGAAGCTCGGTTAGCGGGTCGCTACTCCTGCCGGGGATGGCGACCGGATTTGCGGACAATGCCGCCAGATGGACGCGCGCGAGCGCGCCGCCCTGCGGCGTTGGCCGCCTATGCGCCTGCGCTGAGCACGACGCTGCCGTGCTGGGTGGCGTCGCAGGCTTGCGTGAGGCTTCCCATGCCGACGCCGCTGGAGGTCAGGTTTCGGCGTATCCGGGGATGTTCGCTCGATCCTCGACACCGGCCACGTCTACGTCAAGTGGGGCGACCTCTACGGACGCTGGCGAGGTTTTGACGGGATCGGCATGGCGGGCAGGAGCAAGTGCCGGGTTCGCCCGGCGTAGGCAAGCTGACGTCCTGCGAGCCGACTCGCTGCGGCGACGGCTCGCGCAACCGCGATCGAGGAGCCCCCGGCGTCAGCCGCGATCAGGACTTTCCCTGGGCGGGTGTCGCGCGTATCGCACGCCGGAGTCGCTCGTGCTCCTCCGTGAAGATCGCGCCGTCGCCAGACGCCGATCGAGGATCTCGCCGACGTCCGCCTGTCGGCGATCGAAGACGCGATTGCGGATCAGCGACAGCACGGCCCAGAGCACCAACCCGTAGGAGCAGCGGTGGATCCCGGGGGGGTTCCGCGGCGGGGCTGCGGCCGCCTACGGATGCCGTCACGAACGGCGCCGCTTAGCGTCCAGCCATGCCCCCGACCACCTTCGCAGCTCGTGCTGCTCGCTGGAGCGCCGCCCATCGCCGGACAGCCGTGCTGAGCTGGCTCGCCTTCGTCGGAGTCGCCTTCGCGCTCGGCAATGCCGCTGGGACGGTCACCCTCAAACAGTCGGACGTGGGCAACGGCGAGTCCCTGGCGGCCAACCATGTGCTGGCCCGCGAGTTTCCTGCCGAGCGTGCGGGTGAGCAGGTGCTGTTCCAGAGTCGCGGCGGTCCGCTGTCGGGAGTGCAGTACCGTGCCGCCGTCGCCGGGCTCGTCGCGCGCTTGTCCCGCACGCCGGCGGTCGCGCGGATCGAGTCGCCGCTTCAGCCCGGCAACGAGGGGATGCGCTCAAGCGACGGGACCGCGGCGCTGCTGACGTTCCAGATCACGGGCGATCCGGCCACTGCCAAGGATCGCGTCGCGTCCGCGCTCGCTGCGACAGCCGCGGTGCAGCGAGCACATCCCGGGCTCTTCGTCGGCGAGTTCGGGGATGGCAGCGCCGATCGGGCGATCGGTGAGCGCATCCAGCGCGACTTCCGCCGGGCCGAGATTACGTCGCTGCCCGTGACGCTGCTGATCCTGCTCCTCGCCTTCGGGGCGCTGGTGGCCGCCGGGATTCCCCTGCTGCTGGGCATCACCGCCGTCGCCGCGGCGCTCGGACTGACGGCGCTGATCAGCCACGTCATGCCCGTGGACGCATCGATCAATTCGGTCATCCTGCTCATCGGCCTCGCCGTCGGCATCGATTACTCGCTCTTCTACCTGCGCCGTGCGCGTGAGGAGCGAGCCAGGGGACGAACGAGCCCCGAGGCGCTGCAGACCGCCGCGGCGACCTCCGGCCGGGCCGTGCTCTTCTCCGGCTTCGTGGTGATGACGGCGATGGCCGGCATGTTCCTCATGGGCTCACGAACCTTCGCTTCATTTGGCGTCGGGACCGTCCTGGTGGTGGCCATCGCGCTCCTCGGGTCGCTCACGGTCCTGCCGGCCGTGCTCTCCAAGCTCGGTGACCGGGTCGAGCGCGGCCGGATACCGCTGCTCGCGCGGTTCCGTGCACGCGACGGCGAGTCGCGCGCGTGGGGCGCCGTCGTCGGCCTCGTGATGCGCCACCCGCTCATCCTCGGCGGCGCCGCGGCCGCCGCGCTCATCGCCCTGGCGATCCCCGCCCTGACGCTCCACACTGTCGACTCGGGCGTGCAGGGCCTCCCGCGCGATCTGGCCGTGATGCAGGTCTACGCGCGCATCCAGCGGGTCTTTCCCGGCGGCGCAGGGCCGGCGGTGGTCGTCGTCAGCGCTGGAGACGTGACCAGGCCGCAGGTCAGGGCAGGCATCGCTGGTCTCAAGCGCGCCGCACTCGCAACTGGACGCATGCACGAGCCGATCACCGTCGAGGCCAGCCCATCGCGCCGGGCCGCCCGCGTGCTCGTGCCGCTGGATGGAAAGGGCACGGACGCCGCCTCCGACCGCGCGCTCGAGGCGCTGCGCAGCCGGGTGATCCCCGCCACGCTCGGCAAGGTGCCCGGCGTCACCGTGCGCACCACGGGCTGGACGGCCGGCTCACGCGACTTCAACGACTCCATGAAGGCGCATGCGCCGCTCGTGTTCGCCTTCGTGCTCGGCCTCGCTTTCGTGCTCCTGCTCGTGACCTTCCGGTCGATCGTCATCCCGCTCAAGGCGATCGCGTTGAACATGCTCTCGGTGGGCGCGGCCTACGGCGTGCTCGTGCTCGTCTTCCAGCAGGGGCACCTCGAGTCGCTGCTGGGGTTCACGTCGATCGGCGGCGTGACCGACTGGCTGCCGCTCTTCCTGTTCGTGATCCTCTTCGGGCTCTCGATGGACTACCACGTGCTGATCCTCAGCCGTGTCCGCGAGTTCCACGAGGCCGGCATGAGCACGCAGGACGCCGTCGCCCACGGCATCCGCGCGACCGCGGGCGTCGTCACGAGCGCGGCGCTCGTCATGGTGGGCGCGTTCGCGATCTTCGCCACGCTCGGGATGATCGACTTCAAGATGATGGGCGTCGGACTGGCCGTCGCCGTCCTCATCGACGCGACGATCGTCCGCGCCGTCCTGCTCCCGGCGACGATGAAACTGCTCGGCGACTGGAACTGGTACCTGCCGCGCTGGCTCGAATGGCTGCCGCGCCTGGGCCACCAGGCGACGCCGACGCCGACCCCCACAGCGACTCCGACGCCTGAGCCGCAGATCCCGGCCCGCGTCTGACCTCCCGGGGGCATCCTCAGGGTGGAGACGCTGGTGGCACGCAGCCGGTGGCTGAATCGCCGCGCGGCTGCGCGTGCGCGCTCCCGTACCTCTGGCCGCCGCCTCGATGATCCGCCTCGCCAGCCCTCCTCGGGTCTCACTGTCGCGCGGCGCACGTTCGCCTTCGACCCGCGCTCCTGGAGGCGCGGGCCGCGGCTCGTTCGTGCCTGGAATTGCAGCTGCTTCGCGAATCGTCCGCGCGAGCTGACGAAGCCGTTCACCGGGGACCGACTCGCCGGCGCGCTGGCGGCGTTCGATCGCCGCCATTTCGTGGTCCGCGGCGCTGAGGAGCCGCCGTCGAAGCGCTTTCCACCGCGTCACGCGGCGGCAGTGCGACGAGCTCAGAGCGAAGGTCGCCAGCGCGGTGCCTGCGGAGCCGTCTAACCGCGCGCCGCGGCGGACACGACAGCCGGCCCCGTCATGCCGGAGTCTACGAAGGCCTTGCGGTAGCGCCGGAGGATCGCGGCCCTTTGTGCCTCAGCCGAGCACCGGTCGCGAGTGCGAGCCCAGTATCGCCCACCTCGGGAAGCCCCGCTCCGGCGGGGTTTCTCAGTTGAAGGGCGCGGCGATCGACCCGATCAGGCGCCGAACGCCTCGCCCTCGGACTCCACCACGACGACGTAGCCCCGGCGCCGCAGCCGCGCCGCGTACTGCTCGCGATGCGCCTCGGCGTCCTGGAGCGTGTAGTGACCGAACCGCTGGCGGCCCTCCGGGCCGTCCGCGTGGAACTCGAGCGCTGCTGGCGAACCGCGCATCGTCGAGTCATCGCCGGGTAATCGAGGCCAGCAGCGCCGACGCGGCGGCCGCGATCACGACCACGATCGTGGAGAACACGAGCCCGGCCGTGCGCAGCGTCGTCGCCTGCGCGAGCGCGCCGACGCCGACGACCGGCAGCGAGATCGCGACGTACGCGACGATGAAGAAGGCGGAGGATGTCTCGCCGCGACGGTCGGCCGGTGCGGCGCCCGCGACCGCGCCGAGCGAGGCGCGGAACGACATGCCCTGGCCGGCCCCGGCCAGCACGCCGCCCGCGATCAGCAGGACCAGCGAGGAGGCCGCGAGGCTGGCCCCGAGTACGGCGACGCCGACCGCCAGCGTCGCGCAGCCCCCGACGAGCGCGCGGCGCGCCGCCACCGAGCCCGCCAGCACCTGACCGGCCGCGGACGATGCGAACACCGCGAAGACGACGAGCCCGATCTCCGCGAGGTTCGTCACGCCGAGGATCGTGCCCAGGAAGGCCGGCGCGACCGCGGTGAAGAGGCCGAGCACGGAGAAGCCCGCGAAGCCGGCAAGCGAGGCCGGCACGAACACCGCGCGCGCCGCCTCGGGCACGCCCGGCCGCTGCAGCTGCAGCCGGAAGTCGGGCTCTGAGACGACCTCGGGGGTGCGCCACACGAGCGCGAAGGCGACGGCGAGCAGCGCCAGGTCGACGATGAACACCAGCCGCAGCGGATCGGGCGCCCACTCGGCGAGGATGCCCGCCGCGAGCGGGCCGCAGCCGAGCCCGCCGATGTTCGCGAGGGTGGCGATCAGCGTCGCCCGCGCGGCGCCGCCCTCGCCCGCGAGGTCGGTGATCGCCGCGGTCGCGGTGCCGGTGAAGATGCCCGCCGAGAGGCCGGAGAGCACGCGTCCGACGAGGATCAGCCCGAGCCCGTGCAGCAGCAGGAAGGCGACGGCGCTGAGCGCCGAGAGCACCAGGCCGGGCAGCAGCGCGCGGCGGCGGCCGATGGTGTCCGACAGGCGGCCGAAGAGCAGCAGCGCGGAGATCACGCCGACCGCGTAGATGGCGAAGATCACCGTGATCATCAGCTGCGAGAAGCCGAACCGCTCGCGATAGAGCGGGTACAGCGGCGTGGGCAGCGTGGTGCCGAGCATCGTCACCGCGAAGCCGAACGCGGTCGCGGCCATGGCGGTCCTGCGAGTCATCCGCCCTGCCTGCCCGCCGATCCGTTCGAAAATGCGCCTGAGCGGGGATGTATGCAATCGAACCCCAATACCCTCAGGGAAGGATCCGCGTGATCATCCTCGGCCTCATCCTGTTGATCCTCGGCTTTGCGCTGAGCATCAACATCCTGTGGACCATCGGCATCATCCTGCTCGTCGTCGGTGCCGTCCTGTACCTGCTGGGCGCCACCGGTCGCGCGATCGGAGGACGCAGGCACTACTACTGACCGGCGCCTGAACCGGCCTGAAAGCAGAGCCCCGCTCCGGCGGGGCTCTCGCGTTCCCGGAGCCGCCAGATCACGACCCGCTTCGACTGCAGCTCGCTCGGTGCGTCCGGCGTCATGCCCAGCCGCCGGGCGACCCGCTCGGACGCGGCGTTCTCCGGGGCGATGATCGAGATCAGCGCATCGGTGCCCAGCACCTCCCAAGCCCACGCGATCGTCGCGCGCGCGGCCTCGGTTGCGAAGCCGGCGCCGGCCCGCGAGCAGGGCCCGCCAGGCCTGCTAGCGCGGGACGTCCACTCAACGGCGCTCGAGCACCACCACGGGGATCGGGCGGTCGGTCTTGCGCTGGTAGTCGTCGTAGGACGGCCACTCGGCGACCATCGTCTTCCACAGCTCCGGCTTCTCGGCGTCGGTCGCCGTGCGCGCGTGGACGGGGATCGTCTCGTCCAGGACCTGGATCTCGGCGTCCGGCTGCCGCTGCAGATTGACGTACCAGCTCGGAGGCTCGTCGGCCCCGCCCTTGGAGGCGACGACCAGGAAGTCGTCGCCGTTGCGCCCGTAGATCAACGGCGTCGTGCGCGGCTCGCCCGAACTACGTCCGGTCGTCGTCAGCAGCAGCGTCTGGGTGCCCTTCCAGTCGTGCCCGTACTCGCCGCCGGTCTCACGGTACTGGCGGATGTGCTCTGCTCCGAAGAGGTTCGATGCGTCGCGTCTGGCCATGAGGCAAATCTACCCGCGCCGTCGCTCGGGACTCACGAGCGCTCGAGGTCGAGCCACTTGTGCACTGCGGGCGGCTCCCAGCGCGCCAGCCGGTCGAGGAGGGCCGCGGGGTCCGCGTCGGCCAGCAGGCCCGCGCGGTGGCGCTCGTGCAGGAAGCGCTCCGCGACCATGTGGTCGAGGAACCCCTGCAGGCCGGCGTAGAAGCCGGCGGCGTCGAGCACGCCGCAGGGCTTGGCGTGGATGCCGAGCTGGCCCCAGGTCATGACCTCGACCAGCTCCTCGAGCGTGCCGATGCCGCCCGGCAGCGCGACGAAGCCGTCGGCAAGCTCGGCCATCAGCGCCTTGCGCTCGTGCATCGTGGCGACGACGCGCAGCTCGGTCAGTCCGCGGTGCCCGAGCTCGCGATCGAACAGCGCCTCGGGGATCACCCCGATCGCCTCGCCCCCGGCGCCCAGGGTGGCGTCGGCCACCTCGCCCATCAGTCCGACGCGGCCGCCGCCGTAGACCAGTCCGATCCCGCCCGCGGCGAGCGTGCGGCCGAGCGCCTGCGCCGCGGCGGCGTATGCGGGATTCGAGCCGGCGTTCGAGCCGGCGTAGACGCAGATGCGGCGCAGCGTCGTCATCGCGCGCACCCTAGCCGCTCGCCCCGGGTATGGAGCGGTCATGCGCACCGCCTCGCTCGGACCCTTCACCGTCTCCTCGCTGTGCCTCGGCACGATGCTGATGGGCGGCCGGACTCCCGTGGAGGAGTCCCATCAGATCCTCGACCGCTTCCTCGACGCCGGGGGCACGTTCGTCGATACCGCCGACGTCTACGGCGACGGCGAGTCCGAGCGCACGCTGGCGCCATGGCTGGCCGCGCATCGCGACGAGGTCGTGCTCGCGACGAAGGTGCGCATGAAGGTCTCCGACCCGCCCGGCGAGGGGCTCGCGCCCGATCGCATCCGCGCCGCGTGCGATGCCAGCCTGCGTCGCCTCGGGGTCGATGTCATCGACCTCTACCAGGTGCATGCGCCGGACCCGGACGTGCCCCTCGAGGAGACGCTGGAGGCGCTCAACGGGCTCGTCGAGGCGGGCAAGGTGCGCGCGCTCGGGGCGTCGAACTTCCCCGCGTGGCTGCTCGCCTGGTCGATCGCGATGCAGGATCGCGAGGGCTGGGCGCCGTTCGTGAGCCTGCAGCCGCAGTACTCGCTCGTCGAGCGCTCCGCGGAGCTCGAGCTGCTGCCGTTCTGCCGCGCCGCGGGCGTCGGCGTGATCCCATGGGGTCCGCTCGGCGCCGGGTTCCTCTCCGGCCGCTACCGCCGGGGCGAGGAGGCGCCGGCCGGCTCACGCATGGGCGATGCCCCAGACGACGTCGAGGAGGCCGTGCACCGGCGCGCGATCGAGCGCAACTTCCAGGTCGTCGACGCCGCCGAGGCGATCGCGCGCGAACGCGGCGCAACGGTCCCCCAGATCGCGCTCGCCTGGCTGCTCGGGGTCGAGGGCGTGACCGCACCGATCGTCGGCCCGCGCACGCTCGAGCAGCTCGAGGGCGTCCTGGGCGCGGACGCGATCGAGTTGACCGCCGAGGAGCGCGCGGCGCTCGAGGCGCCGGCCCCACCGCCGGTGGTCTATCCCAACCGGATGCTGACCGAGCAGGTGGGCCTCGAGCGGGTGACGGGCTCGCTGCGTTAGGGCAGCGCGGCGAGCAGGCGCTCGAGGTCGGACTCGTCGTTCCAGGCGCCGACCGAGGCGCGTAGGTACGGCCTTCCGGGAAGGTCTCGGATGACCACGCCGGCATCGGCGAGCGCGCCGCGGGTCGCGACCGGGTCGGCCTCCTCCCAGGCGACGAGCGTCGTCGCCGCGCGCGGGGCCACGACGCGCCCGCGCTCGGCCAGGCGGGCGGCCAGTTCGGCCGCCAGCGCTGCCGCGCGCGCGTGGACCTCAGCCCACCCGTGCGCCTCCAGCCGCTCGATCGCGGCGAGCGAGAAGGCGACGACCTCGCGGGCGAGCGCCGGCGTGTCGTGGCAGGCGGCCTCGTCCTTGAGCGGCGTGTCGAGGCTCGCCGGGGAGGACGCGAAGCTCATGTAGCTCGGGGCGATCGCCCGCAGCTGCTCGCGGAAGCCGGGGGAGAGGTAGAGCACGCCGGTGCCGTCGGCGCCGCACAGCCACTTCTGGCCGGCGCCGGCGTACGCGGCGCAGCCGAGCTCGGCCATGTCGAGCGGCACCGCGCCCGCGCCCTGCGCGCCGTCGAGCACCACGGGCACGTCGACCTCGGCGAGCGCCGCCGGGGCGACCTCGCCGCCGACCCAGGAGACGTGCGAGCAGGCGACGACGCGGGTCTTCGGCCCGACCGCGTCGGCGACGTCGCGCAGCGGAACGATCCTCACGCTCGCACCGCGGTCACGCGCGGCCTTCAGGGGTCCCAGCAGGCCGGGGTGCTCCTGATCGGAGGTGATGACCTCGTCTCCCGGACCCAGGTCCATTCCGGCCAGCACGGCGCCGAGCCCCTCGCTGGTGGAGGTGGCGAGCGCCACGTCGGCGGGTGCGGCGCCGAGCATGCGCGCGTAGGCCTCGCGCAGGCGGCCGCTGACGGCCTTGCGGGTCTCGAAGTGCGCGGTCCAGCGACCCTGCGTGAGCTCGTCGTCGAGCGCGGCGCGGGCCGCCTCGGCCGCCGCCGCGGGCACCGGCCCGTCCGTGCCCGCGTTGAGGTAGGCGAGGGACTCGAGGACGGGGAACTCGGTGCGCAGTGCGGCGGCGTCCATGCGGCGCGGGAGGCTAGTACACGGCCATCAGCGCCCGCAGACGGGCCAGGGCGCGCTGCCCTGCTGCGCGTACAGCTGCGCCGCGCGTGCGTCCTGCTCGGCCTCTGACGCGGCCGCCGGGTTGCCCGTGCCACCGATCGAAGCCCATGTTGACTGGGTGAACTGGTACTTGCCGTAGAACCCGTTGCCGGTGTTCGCCGTCGGGTCGCCGCCCGACTCGCAGGCCGCGATCGCCTGCAGCGCGGCGGACGGCACGCCCGTCGTGCCGGATGCGGTCGTCGCCGTCGTCGCAGGCCTGTGCGCCGCGGCGAGCGCGGTCTCGAGCCGCTTGACGCGCTGCTCGAGCACCGGCGTCGTCGCCGTCCGGGCGCCCTCGCGCTCGCGCGTGACGCGCACCCTGCGGCCGCGCGCCTTGTCGAGCGCGCGCTCGAGCGCGACCAGAGGACCGGCCCGCGCGCGGGCGCGGGATGTGCGCCGACTAGCATCCGCACCCATGCAGGTGACCCTCCCCGACGGCTCGGCCCGCGAGTTGCCAGACGGCGCGACCGGCGCCGACCTCGCCGCCTCGATCGGCCCCGGTCTCGCGCGCGCCGCGCTGGCCATCCGGATCGTCGACGAGGCCCGTCCGCACGACGCTTCCGCCTACGACGAGGGCCGCATCCACGACCTCGCGCAGCCGCTGCCGGACGGCGCGCGCGTGGAGATCGTGACGCCGTCCGACGAGGATCCCGACTCGCTCAAGCTGATCCGCCACGACACGGCGCACGTGCTGGCGGAGGCGGTGCTGGCTCTCTACCCGGGCACGAAGGTCTCGATCGGCCCGCCGATCGATGACGGCTTCTACTACGACTTCGAGTTCCCCGAGGGCGTCGCGCTCTCCGAGGCCGATTTCGCGCGCATCGAGGCGGCCATGCGCGACCACGTCAAGGCGGACGAGCCATTCGCGCGCGAGGAGGTTCCGGTCGGCGAGGCGATCGAGCGCTACCGCGACCTCGGCCAGGACTACAAGGTCGAGCTGATCGAGGACCTGATCGCACAGCAAGGCGTCGACTCGGTCACCTTCTACACCAACGGCGACTTCATCGACCTCTGCCGCGGCCCGCACACGCCGTCGACGAAGCGCATCAGGGCCTTCAAGCTGCTGTCGGTGGCCGGCGCGTACTGGCGCGGCGATGCGAGCCGCACGATGCTCACCCGCATCTACGGCACCGCGTTCCACGACAAGGCGGACCTCGAGGCCCACCTGCAGCGGCTCGAGCAGGCCAAGGCGCGCGACCACCGCAAGCTCGGCCGCGAGCTCGGCCTGTTCACCTCGTCACCGGTGTCCCCCGGCTCGACGTTCTGGCTGCCGAAGGGCACGCAGCTGTTCAACCAGCTCGTGGCGCTCAACCGCTCGATGCAGGCCGAGCGCGGCTACGTCGAGGTCAAGACGCCGCTGCTCTACGAGTCGGAGCTGTGGAAGACCTCCGGGCACTGGGGCAAGTACCGCGAGAACATCTTCGTGTCCGACTACGAGGAGCGCGAGTTCGGCCTCAAGCCGATGAACTGCCCGGGCCACGCCCATCTGTTCGGGCTGCAGCGCTGGTCCTACCGCGACCTGCCCTACCGCTGCGCCGAGCCGGGGCTGCTGCACCGCCGCGAGCCGAGCGGCACGCTGCACGGCCTCCTGCGCGTGCGCCACTTCATCCAGGACGACGCACACATCTTCTGCACCGAGGAGCAGGTCGCCGACGAGGTCGCGCGCTGCCTCGAGTTCGCCTTCGACGTCTACCGGCTGTTCGACTTTCCGGTCGGAGTCGAGCTCTCCACCCGGCCTGAGAACCGCCTCGGCAGCGACGAGCTGTGGGACCAGATGGAGGGGATGCTCGAGCAGGCGCTCGCGACCTCCGGGCTGGACTACACGGTCAACGAGGGCGACGGCGCCTTCTACGCCCCGAAGATCGACCTGCACATGACCGACTCGCTCGGCCGCTCGTGGCAGATCGGCACCATCCAGCTCGACTACAACCTGCCCGAGCGCTTCGGCCTCACCTACACCGGCGCGGACAACGCCGAGCATCGGCCCGTGATGATCCACCGCGCGCTGTTCGGCTCCTTCGAGCGCTTCATCGGGATCCTGCTCGAGCACTACGCGGGCGAGCTGCCGCTGTGGTTGGCGCCCGTGCAGGCGACGGTCCTCCCGCTCGCGGACCGCCACGCCGACTACGCCTACGAGGTGCGTGATGCGCTGACCGCGGCCGGCCTGCGCGCCGAGGTCGACGACCGCACGGAGTCCGTCGGACGCAAGATCCGCGACGCCGAGCTGGCCAAGATCCCGTACATGCTCGTGGTCGGCGATCGCGAGGCGGAGGCCAGCGCGGTCGCGCTGCGCCGGCATCGCGAGGGCGACGAGGGGACGCTGCCGATCGCCGAAACCGTCGAGCGCCTGGCGATGGAGGTGGCCGGGCGCGGGGTGCCGCTGCTCGGCGGGCCCGACGCCGAGGTCGTCGACTGACCCGCCGACTGGGGGTTCACGCAGCGGGAGTCCCTGGCTATACTGGATGGCGTTGACCATCACGCGTTCTCTGACAGCGCGGCGTATTTCTTGACGCGCCGCCGAAGCACAGCCTGATGCCGGTCCCTCGTAGGTTCGACCGGCAACCACCGGAGCGTGACTCCACTCGGATCAACGAGCGCATTCGCGTTCCCGAGGTTCGTCTCATCGACGAGACGGGCGCCCAGGTGGGGATCATGAAGACCCAGGACGCCCTGCGCCGAGCGCAGGAGCGCGACCTCGACCTGGTCGAGGTGGCCCCCGCCGCCAAGCCGCCGGTGTGCCGGATCCTGGACTACTCCAAGTACAAGTACGAGCAGACGCAGAAGCAGAAGTCCGCTCGCAAGCACCAGCAGCAGATCAACGTCCGCGAGATCAAGTTCCGGCCGAAGATCGCCCAGCACGACTACGACACCAAGAAGGGCCATGTCGAGCGCTTCCTCAAGGGGCGCGACAAGGTCAAGGTGACGATCATGTTCCGCGGCCGCGAGATGGCCCATCCGGAGCGGGGGGAGATGATCCTCAACCGCCTCGCGGAGGACCTCGGGGAGCTCGCGATCGTCGAGCAGCGGCCCCAGCAGGACGGCCGCAACATGACGATGATGCTCGGGCCTGGGAGGGAGACCGAGGTCGGCGAGACGAACGGCACGACGCCGGAGCCGGCGGCGAGCCCCCCCGAGCCCGAGAAGCCCGCGCGGCGCCAGCCACAGAGCCGTCCTGCGGGCTCCGCGGATCCGGTCGAGCTCGAGCCGGACCAGATCTAGCGCCAATGGCCGCCCACCGGGCGGCCGTTGTGCTTCACGGGCTCACTCGAAGAACGTCAGCAGCGCGAGGATCAGGTACGTCCCGATCAGCGCCGCGCCCTCGGGGATCGTCGCTTCACCGTCGCCGGACACCTGCCAGACCGCGATCGCGGTCAGCAGCAGCGCGCCGATGTAGACGGGCTCGAGCACGAACGTCAGGTGGTGCGCGAACAGCAGCGACACCAGGACGAGCAGCGGGAACAGGAACACCGCGATCTGGGCGACGGAGTTCTTCACCACCGAGACCGCGTCGTCCATCTTGCCCTTGCGCGCGAGCGCGATGCCCGCGACGTTCTCGACGGCGTTGCCGGCGATCGCGACGACGACGAGGCCCGCGAACGCCTTCGAGAGGTGCAGCGCCGCCATCGCCGGGTTCAGCGCGGCGACGAACCAGTCCGACACGAACGCCGCCGCGACGCCCGCGACCGCGAGCAGGGTCAGGGCGGCGCCGAGCGACAGGCCCGGGCCGCGGCGTCCCACGGCCTGCTCGGGTGCCGCCTCGTCGCGGCGATCGGCGCGCAGGTAGGACCACAGCCAGGTGCCGTAGACGATCAGCAGGACGACGGCGCCCGCGGCGGAGATCGCCGTGACGTGACGCGACGCGCGGTCGCCGGCGCTCACCGCGAGGCCGAGCAGGACGATGATGAACACGGCGAGCAGCAGCAGCGTCGCCGTGTCGTTGGGCAGGCGCCGGCTGAAGCGCATGACCCGGTCCTTCGAAGCGGACGCGCCCGCGACGATGACCAGGCCGAGCACGAGCAGCGCGTTGGCGAACAGCGAGCCGATGATCGATGTCTGCGCGACGACGACCTCGCCCGCCGACAGCGCGAAGATCACGACGAACCGCTCGGGCAGGTTGCCGAGCGTCGACTGCAGCACCCCGGTCAGGCCCGGCCCGAAGTGCTCGCCCAGCGCGTCCGTCCCGAGGGCGACGAGCCAGGCGAGCCCCGCGAGCGCGACGGTGACGATCGGGAACACGACGGTGCCGTCGACGCGGGCGTAGTGGAGGGCGCCCCCGACAGCGGTGGTGGCGGCGACGACGGCGAAGCCGATCCGCTGACGGGAGGAGAAGGCGGCGAGCACGCGCCTCCCCTACCCGCTGTGGGCGATGCGGTCTTCGAGCGTGGCGTGGCGCGCCGGATCGGCGTGCAGGTACACGCGGTCTCCCGCGCGCAGCTCGAGCTCGGGCACCGGCTGCAGGGAGCGCCCGTCGCGGATCACGGTGCTGATCCACTCGCCGGCGCCGAGACCGAGCGCGGAGAGCGGGCGGCCGTGGGCAGGCGAGCGCCGCGGCACGGTGAGCTCGAGCAGATCTCCCGGCTCGGCCTCGAGTGGCACCGACAGCTGCCACGGCATCGCCGCGCGCTCGCGCATCCCGATCCCCAGCGCGCGCGCGACGCGCGGGACGAGCCCGCCCTGGATCGTGACCGACACGAGCACGACCACGAACACGAGCGCGTAGACGGATTCGGCTCCGGTGACGCCCGAGAGCGTCGCGAACGCGGCGAGCAGGATCGGCACCGCACCCTTGAGGCCGCTCCAGGTCAGGAAGCCGAGCTCCGGGCGGCTGAGCGCGAACGGGGTCAGCGTGAGCGCGACGGTCAGCGGCCGGGCGACCGCCGCGAGCACGAGCGCCAGCAGCACGCCGTGCAGCCACGTCGTCGCGGGAATCGCGCTGAGCTCGATCGTGAGCCCCAGCGCGATGAAGACGACGATCTCGGCGAGGCTCGCCAGGGCGCCCGAGAAGCGCTCGATCTGCGGCTTGTAGGGGACGGACGCGTCCGCGAGCAGCAGGCCCATGACGAAGACGGCGAGGAAGCCGGATCCGTCGACGAGCGACGTGACGGCGTAGAGGACGAGCGCGAGGAGCAGGACGAGCACCGGATGCAGGCCCTCGCTCGAGAGCCGCAGCCGCCGCAGACCCGGGATCAGCGCGTTCGAGGCGACCCACCCGAACGCGAGGCCGAGGCCCATCGCGAGGGCGAACTCGCGCAGGATCACCAGCACCGAGGCGTCGTGGTGGGTGGCGACCTCGATCATGCCGAGCATCAGCGCGATGCCGGCGGGGTCGTTGACCCCGGCCTCGCCCTCGAGCACGGTCCCCGAGCGACCCGCGATCTCGCGGCGGCCGAGCACGGAGAAGACGACGGCCGGGTCGGTGGGCGCGAGCGCGGCGCCGACGATGCCGGCGAGCGTCCAGCTCAGGCCGAGCAGCACGTGCGCCGCGACGGCGACGATGCCGCACGTGACGAAGGTCCCGATCACGCCGATCGAGAGCACCGGGCCGACGCTCGTGCGCAGCCGGCTCCAGCCGATGTCGAGACCGCCGTTGAGCAGGATCACCACGAGCGCGACGACGGCGATGCGTTCGACCGTGCGCATCGAGAGCGCCGAGCCGAGATCCGGCCACAGGTCCGACGCCACCGCGGCCGCGACGAGGAACAGCACGGGCGCCGGGACGGGCAGGCGGTCGGCGACACGCGTGGAGAGGATCGCCAGCACCAGCGCGCCGGCGACGAGCAGGACGAGGAGGGCGAAGTCGGCGATCTCGGACATGGGCGGGCGAGTGCCGACCAGGCTTCCCGGCTCACCGGTCGCCGAGCCTACCGAACCTAAAGGGGTCTGGCCCCGTTGTCGCCGCTCAGGCCCGGAGTGGACCGCGCAGCACGAAGCTGCGAGCGGCGGCGCCCGCGGCGGCCACGTCGAGGCGCAGATGCCCGCTGTCGAGCCGGGCGGCCACGGGGACGGCGCCGTCGGCGAGCACGCGGACGAGGGGGTGCTCCGCGCCGTCGGCATCGCGCACGCGCAGCTCGTGCCCTGAGGCGAGGAACGCGCGCGGCCCGAGCGCGCCGACCAGCGCGACGGCATCGTCGCGGCGGTCGAGCAGCGTCAGGACGCCGCCCAGCGGGCCGCGCGGCTCGAACGCCCACAGCTCGGCGGCGCCGGCGACGAGCACGCGACCCGCGGCGGCGGCGATGCCGCGCGGCGTCCCGAGCGCCGCCGCGGCCGACGAGCCCAGGAGCGCCCATTCGGTCCGGTAGGCCAGCCCGGCGAGCGCCTCACCCGCCGAGAAGCCCGGCCGCCCGCGCACGGCGAGCGCCTGCACCGCCCCGTCCACCCTGCGGCAGACGGCACCCTCGTAGCGCACGCTGTGCAGCCAGGCTTCACCGCCCCACGGCGACAGCGCCGGCGGCGGCGCGAGCTCTCGGTAGCGGAACGCGCGCGGGAGCGCCAGCGCCACGGCTCCCGTGTCGTCGTCGGCCACGGGCCGCAGGCGGCCGAAGCCGTGGTGATCGGACCGGCGCGCCAGGCGCCTCGGTGCGATGGCGACGGACATGGCATCAGCATGGGACCCGGTGCGCTCGCGCATGTGACGACCTCGTGACCCAAGTCCCTGCACCTGCGACACTTCCGGCGTGCCCGACGAGCCCGTCTCCCGCCGTGGGCTCTTCTCCCTCGGCTGGGCCCGGACCCCCGTCGGCAGGGTCTCGCGGCCGGACCTGGGCGCGCAGCGCGCCGCCCGGCTCGACGCCTGGGAGGCCGGCGCGGTCGAGTTGCACGCCGCAGTCGCCCCGCTCGCCGGCGTGCTCTGCGATGTCGCGGGCGCGGGCACGGCTGCGGAGCGCCAGCTGCTGGAGGTCGACGCGGGGGAGGGGGCCCTGACCGCCGAGGCGGCCCGCCGCGGTGCCATCGTCACGGCGTGCGATCCGTCGCTGCTGCTCGTCGAGGCAGGCCGCGAGGCGACCGAGGAGGAGGGCCTCGACGTGCTCTGGGAGCTCGCGTCGAGCGACGCCCTGCCGTTCGCCGACGGCGCCTTCGACGCCGTCGTGAGCGTCTACGGCACCATGTTCGCGCTACGGCCCCGCCGCACCCTGCGCGAGCTCCTGCGCGTGCTCGTTTCCGGCGGCCTGCTGGTGATCGCCGCGCCTGCGCCGCGCTCGTTCCTGGCCGCCGCGCTCGCGCTCGCCGGCCCGCCGCCCGAGGGCGTGCCCGCGCCCGCGGGCTGGGGTGACGCGGAGCTCGCACTCGAGCGGATCGCCGCGGTCGCGCCCGGCACCGAGTCCGAGACCCGCGAGCTGCCGTTCGCACTCGAGTGGCCCAGCGAGGAGCGCGCATGGGCGGCGTGCTCGCGGGCGCTCGCCCTCCCCGCGCATGCGCGGGACCCGTTCGCGGGTCTCGTGTCCTCGCGGTCGGCAGAGCTGAGCCGCGTCTCGATCCCCGAGCAGGCCACCCTGATCGTCGCCCGCCGCGAAGCCTGAAGCCGCGGCCTCTATACTCCCGCGCCGCGATGCCCAAGATGAAGTCCCACTCCGGAGCGAAGAAGCGCTTCAAGAAGACGGCCACCGGCAAGCTCAAGGCCCGTCACGCCTTCTCGAGCCACATCCTCGAGAAGAAGTCGCCGAAGCGCAAGCGCGGCTTCCGGAAGGACGTCGCCATCTCGAAGGCTGACGAGAAGACCGTCAGGACGCTCCTGGGGAAGAACGGCCGATGACCCGCGTCAAGCGCTCCGTCCACGCAAAGAAGAAGCGCCGCGAGGTCCTCGAGCGGGCCAAGGGCTTCCGCGGGGAGGCGAAGTCCTCGTACAAGCGCGCGAAGGAAGCGGTCATGAAGGCCGACTCCTACGCGTATCGCGACCGCCGCAACCGCAAGCGCGACTTCCGCCGCCTGTGGATCCAGCGCATCAACGCCGCCGCCCGCCAGGAGGGCATGAGCTACTCGCAGTTCATGCACGGCCTCAAGCTGGCCGGCATCGAGATCGACCGCAAGGTCCTCGCGGACATCGCCGTCCGCGACGCGGAGACCTTCCGCCGATTCGCCGAGAGCGCCCGCGAGGCGGCGTCGGCGGCGGCCTGAGTCACCCGCCACCTTCCGCTTCCAGGGCGCCCCTCCATCCGGAGCGGCGCCCTTTTTTTTCGTCATGACCATCACCAGCCCCCACAACGAGCAGCTCAAGGAGGTCCGCAAGCTCGCGGGCCGCAAGTGGCGCGACAAGCTGCGCCAGTTCGTGGCCGAGGGCGAGGACCTGCTCGATGCCGCCGAGGCGGCGGGCTGGACGCCGCTCACGCGGCTCGTCGCCGAGGATTCCGGCCTCGACGGCGAGCTGGTCAAGCCGCACCTGCTCGCCCAGGTGTCGCAGCTCGGCTCGGGCACGCGCGCCGTCGGCGTGTTCGCGCAGCGCTGGGCCGCCGAGGCGACCGGTCCGCTGTGCCTGGCGCTATGGGGTGTCAACGATCCGGGCAACGTCGGCACCGCACTGCGCAGCGCGCTCGCCTTCGGCGCCGCGAGCGTCGCGCTCGGCCCGGGCACGGCGGATCCCTACGGGCACAAGGCGGTGCGGGCTTCTATGGGCGCGCTGTTCTCGGTGCCCCTCGTACGCGTGCGCGACGTCGCCGGGCTGCCGGGGAAGCGCGTGGCGCTGGTCGCCGGCGACGGCGTGCCGCTGCACGCGCTCGGGGGCGACGAGCCGCGCACCTATGTCGTCGGCGCCGAGCGCGAGGGTCTGCCCGCCGAGGTCGTCGCGGGCTGCGACGAGATCGCGCACATCCCGATCGCCTTCGAGTCGCTCAACGCCGCCATGGCGGCCACGATCGCCCTCTACGAGGCCGCAACTAGGATCCGGCGCGCATGATCGACCGAATCGACGCACTGCGCAGCGAGGGCGAGGCCGCGGTCGCCGGCGCGGGGAGCACCGCCGAGCTCGAGGACGTCCGCGTGCGCTTCCTCGGCCGTAAGGCCGAGCTGCCGAACCTGCTGCGCGGCGTCGCGCAGCTTCCGCCCTCCGAGCGCGGCCACGTCGGTCGGGCCGCCAACGAGGCGCGCCGCGCCCTCGAGGCCGCGATCGACAGGCGCCACGCCGAGCTCGAGGCCTCCGAGCTGCACGACCGCCTCGAGCGCGACGTCGTCGACGTGACGCTGCCCGGCTCGCCGGTCCAGCCGGTCGGCCGCCTGCATGTGCTCACCACGGTCCGCCGCGAGCTCGAGGACGTGTTCGTCGGACTCGGCTTCCGCGTCGTCGAGGGACCCGAGGTCGACACCGTCTACTACAACTTCGACGCCCTCAACCACGACGCGATGCATCCCGCGCGGCTGCCGTCGGACACCTTCTACGTCGACGAGGACATCGTCCTGCGGGTGCACACGTCGCCGATGCAGATCCGCGCGATGGAGCACCAGCCGCCGCCGCTGTACATCGTCGTCCCAGGGCGTGTCTACCGGCGCGACAACGACCGCACGCACACGCCGCAGTTCCACCAGCTCGAGGGCCTCGCGGTCGACGAGGACATCACGCTCGCCGACCTGCAGGGAACCCTGCTCCAGTTCGCGCGCGCGGTCTTCGGCGACGAGCGCGACGTGCGCCTGCGCCCGCATTTCTTCCCCTTCACCGAGCCGAGCATCGAGCTCGACGTCGACTGCTTCAACTGCATCCAGGGCTTCCTGCGCGACGGCTCGCGCTGCCCGGTCTGCAAGGGCGAGGGCTGGATCGAGCTGCTCGGCGCCGGCGAGGTCGACCCGAACGTGTTCGAGTACGTGCGTGACTACGGCTACGATCCGGCGCGCCATCGCGGCTTCGCCTGGGGCATGGGCATCGAGCGGATCGCGGCGCTCAAGTACGGCGTGCCGGACCTGCGGCTGCTCTACGAGAACGACCTGCGGATGCTGGAGCAGTTCGGGTAGATGCTGCTCCCGATCCTGTGGCTCAACGACTTCGTCGATCCCGGCCTCGAGCTCAAGGACCTCGAGGAGCGGCTGACGATGACCGGCACGAAGGTCGAGCGCGCCTACACGCACGGCGTCACCGCGCTCGATCGCTTCGTCGTCGCCCGCGTGCTCGATGCGCACCGCCACCCCGACGCCGACCGGCTCAGCGTCTGCACGGTCGCGCTCGGCGACGGCGAGACGACGCAGATCGTGTGCGGCGCGCCGAACGTCGCCGCCGGCCAGGTCGTGGCCGTCGCCCGGCCCGGCGCGGTGATGCCCGACGGCACGCGGCTGCGGCAGGCGAAGCTGCGTGGCGTCGAGTCCGACGGGATGATCCTGGCCGAGGACGAGGTCGCGATCGGCACCGATCACGACGGGATCATGGTGCTCGACGACGACCTCGTGCCGGGCACGCCGCTCGCCGACGTGCTCCCGATCGCCACCGACGTGCTGGAGCTCGAGATCACGCCGAACCGGCCGGACTGCCTGAGCGTCTACGGCATCGCGCGCGAGGTCCACGCCGCGACCGGCGCGCCCCTGACCGACCCGCCGTGGGCCGGCGTGCCGCCGCTGTCGGGTGGCGTGCCCGGCTTCGACGTCGAGGTCCGCGACCGCGAGGGGTGCCCGCGCTTCACGCTGCGCCGGTTCGACGAGGTCACGATCGGGCCGTCGCCGGCCTGGCTGAAGGCGCGCCTGAGCGCCGCCGGGCAGCGGCCGATCAACAACGTCGTCGACATCACCAA
>JAXDHR010000198.1:0-5733 GCA_034664425.1 Solirubrobacteraceae bacterium | reverse complement strand
CCAGGCCTTCGCGGGCTGGCTCGGCTCGCTCGAGGTCACGCCGACCCTGCGCGCGCTGCGCACCCGCGCCGACGCCGTCGTCGACGGGCTGCTCGCCGAGAACGAGGGTCGCTGGGAGTCGCTGTCCCCCCGCGACCGCGAGCGCGTCGAGAAGCTCGCCCGCGCCGCGATGACCCGCCTGCTGCACGAGCCGACGGCGCGCCTGAAGGCCGCCGACGCCGACCAGCGCCATGCGCGCCTGCAGCTGCTGCGGGAGCTGTTCGGCCTCGAGGAGCCCGACGACGCGGCCGACGAGCCGGCGCGGACGGCCGAGGTCCGCGCCCTGCGTCCACGTTGAGCGCGCTCCGGGTCGGAACGCGCGGCAGCGCGCTCGCCCTCGCCCAGGCGCACGCGGTGGCCCGGGCGATCGACGCCGAGGTCGAGATCGTCACGATCACCACCGCGGGCGACGTCGATCGTGCGCGCGGCGACAAGTCGCGCTGGACCGGCGCGCTCGAGGCCGAGCTGCTCGACGGGCGCATCGACCTCGCCGTGCACTCCGCCAAGGACGTGCCGGGCGAGTTGGCCGCCGGTACGGCGATCGTCGCCGCCCCACGCCGCGCGGACCCGCTCGACGTCCTCGTCGGCGAGCCCGCGCTCGAGCACGTCCGCGAGCGCGGCCGCGTCGGCACGAGCGCGCTGCGCCGGCGCGCGCAGCTGCTCGCCGTACGGCCGGACCTCGAGATCGTCGAGCTGCGCGGCAACGTCGACACGCGGCTGCGCAAGCGCGCCTACGGCCAGGCCGACGTGCTGGTGCTCGCCGCCGCGGGACTCGACCGGCTCGGCCGCCGAGGCGAGGCGGGCGGCGCGCTGCACGGACCGCTGTTCGTCCCGGCGCCCGGGCAGGGAGCGATCGCCGTCCAGGCGCGGACGGGCACGCCGGCAGCCGATGCCGCCGGCGCGATCTCGCACACGCATACGTTCACGTGCCTGCGCGCCGAGCGCGCCGCCGTCCGGGAGCTCGGCGCGAGCTGCCACACGCCCGTCGGCGTGCACGCGGACATCGCCGCGGACGGGTTGCGGCTGCGCGGCTTCGCCGGCATGCCCGACGGCTCGGCATGGCTGAGCGACGAGCTGCTCGCCGGCGGCGAGCCTGAGGCGGCCGGCGCCGAGCTCGGACGCCGGATGCTCGCCGCGGGCGCCGCGGAGCTGCTGCGCGACGCGGAGGCGATGGTCCGGTGAGCGGGGTCGTCCACCTCGTCGGCGCCGGTCCCGGCGACCCGGGGCTGCTGACGCTCCGCGCGGTCGAGCTGCTCGGGGCCGCCGACGTGGTCCTCTACGACCGGCTGATCCCCGACGGCGCGCTCGACCACGCCCCGGGCGCGGAGCTGATCTACGTCGGCAAGCAGGGCGGGGGCCCGCAGATGCCCCAGCAGGAGATCAACCGGCTGCTGCTCGAGCACGCCCGCGGCGGCCGGCGCGTCGTGCGCCTGAAGGGCGGCGACCCGTTCGTGTTCGGCCGCGGCGGCGAGGAGGCGCTGCTGCTGCGCGAGGCGGGCATCGACGTCGAGATCGTCCCCGGCGTGACCGCCGGGGTCGCCGCGCCCGCCTACGCCGGGATCCCCGTGACCCATCGCGACCTCGCCTCCGGGGTCGCGTTCATCACCGGCCACGAGCGAGGCGACGCCGATGGCGAGCGAAGCGAGGCAGGCGCCAAGCCGGACACCGCGATCGACTGGGCCGCGCTCGCCCGCTTCCCGGGCACGCTGGTCTTCTACATGGGCGTGCGCGCGCTCCCGCGCATCGCCGAGCGGCTCGTCGCCGAGGGCCGCTCGGCCGCCGAGCCCGTCGCGGTCATCGAGCGCGGGACGCTTCCCGGCCAGCGCACGCTCGTCGCGACGCTCGCCGACGTCGCCGAGCGCGCCGCCGCGGCCGCGATCCGCGCGCCCGCGATCACCCTGGTCGGTCCCGTCGCGTCGCTGCACGAGCCGCTCGCCTGGCTCGAGCGCCGGCCGCTGCACGGGCGCACGGTCGCCGTCACGCGCGCCCGCGCGCAGGCGAGCCCCCTCGCGGCGCGGCTGCGCGAGCTCGGCGCCGCCGTCGTCGAGGCGCCCACGATCCGGATCGAGCCGCGCGACGACGTGCTTCCCGATCCCTCCGCGTACGACCTGCTGTGCGTCACGTCGCCGAACGGCGCCGAGCTGCTGATGGACCGGCTGCGTGACGCCCGCGCGCTGGCCGGCCTGCGCGTTGCCGCGATCGGCCCCGGCACGGCGCGCATGCTGCGCGCGCGCGGGATCGAGCCCGACGTCGTCCCGGCGCGGGCCATCGCCGAGGGGCTGGTGGAGGCGCTCGCGGACGTGCCGCTCGAGCGCGTGCTGATCGCCGGGGCGGCCGAGAGCCGGCCGCTGCTCGCCGAGTCGCTGCGCGCCCGTGGCGCGGAGGTCGATGAGGTCGCCCTCTATGCGACGGTCGCGGAGCCGCTCGACGAGCGCGCGCGCGCGGCGGCCGCCGCCGCCGACTACCTGCTGCTCGCCTCGGGCTCGGCGGTGCGCTTCTTCGCGCGCGCCGCCGGCGAGGGGGCCTTCGATGGGCCGCGGATCGCGTCGATCGGTCCGGCGACGAGCGCCGAGCTGCGCGCGCACGGGCGCGAACCCGACATCGAAGCCGACCCACACACGCCGGACGGGCTCGTCGCCGCCGTGCTCGCCGACGCCGCGCGATGACCCGGCCGATCACCTTCCTCTCCGACTACGGACTGGCCGACGAGTTCGCCGGCGTCGTCCACGCGGTGATCGCGCGGATCGCCCCCGACGCGCGCGTGATCGACCTCTCGCACGGGATCGGCCGGCAGGACGTGCTCGGCGGCGCCCTCGTGCTGGCCCGCGCGCTGCCCTACGCGCCCGCGGGCGTGCACCTCGCCGTCGTCGATCCGGAGGTCGGCGCGCGAAGGCGCGCGATCGCGCTGCGCACCGCCGAGGAGGACCGGCTGCTCGTCGGCCCCGACAACGGCCTGCTGCTCGGCGCCGCCGAGCGCTTCGGCGGCGTGCTCGAGGTAGTCGAGATCTCGGCTTCGCCGTGGCGGCTGGAGCCCGTCTCGGCCACGTTCCACGGGCGCGACCTGTTCGCGCCGGTCACCGCGCGGCTGGCCGCGGGCGCCGAGCTCGCGGAGGCGGGCGTGCCGCTCGAGCCGGCCGAGCTCGTGCGCCTCGAGCTGCCGGCGGCGGCGATCGAGCCTGGAGCGCTCCAGACGCTCGTGACGGGGACCGACGGCTTCGGCAACGTGATCCTCGGTGCGGTCGCCGATGACCTCGCGGCCGCTGGACTGCGGCTCGGCCAGCCGATCGTCGTGCGCGTGGAGTCGCGGCGCGTTCCCGGCGTGATCGCCCGGACGTTCGCCGACGTCGCCGAGCGCGGGCTGCTCGTCTACGAGGATGCGGGCGGCGCGCTCGCGGTCGCGGTCAACGGCGGCCACGCCGCCGGACTGCTCGGCGTGCGACCGGGCGCCACACTGCGGCTGGAGGCGCCCTGAGCACGCTCGGGCGCCCGCGGCTGCACCTGCGGGCGACCGACTCGACCAACGCGGTGGCGCGCCGCATCGCCGCGGCCGGAGCACCGCACGGCACGCTCGTGACCGCCGACGAGCAGACCTCGGGCCGCGGCCGCCAGGGCCGTACGTGGGTCACGTCCCCCGGCGCGGCGCTGCTGGCCTCGCTCGTGCTGCGCCGGCTCGATCCGCTGCTCTCCCTGCGCGGCGGGCTGGCGGTCGCCGACGTCGCGGGAGCGGGCGCGCGCGTGAAGTGGCCCAACGACGTGCTCGTCGACGGGCGCAAGCTCGCCGGCGTACTCGTCGAGGGGCGCCCGCAGGAGGGCTGGGCGGTGCTCGGGATCGGCGTCAACCTCGACGCCGGCGCGCTGGCGCCGGAGCTCGGCGCGGCCGCACTGGGACGGCCCGGGGAGGCGGAGCCGGTCCTGGCGGAGCTGCTCGCGGCGCTCGCCGCCCGCCTCGCCGAGCCGGCGCCCGCGGCGCTGGCGGCGCTTCGCGCGCGCGACGCGCTGCGCGGCGCGACGGTGCGCTGGGCCGGGGGCGAGGGCACCGGTGCCGGGATCGACGACGCCGGACGGCTGCTCGTGTGCACCCCCGGCGGGGTCGTGCGCGCGCTCGACGCGGGCGAGGTGCACCTCGTCCGCGGCGGCGGTTCCACGGGCGCGTGATCAGGGCCAGACTGGACGGACGGACGAGCGCCCCTCCACCTCGGGGCGCCCTCTGCCGATGAACTGAGGTGTGAGCGCGCCGGAGGTCGACCCGCAGCTCGAGTCGCTGCTCCGCACGGCCAAGAGCCGTGCCGCTTCCCCGTTGGCGGCTCGCGACCGGCTCGTGGAGGCGGCGAGCGCCGCACTGCTGATCGCCACGATCGCCGCGCTCGCCGTATGGGTGCCGAGCACGCGCGATTCCGCGCTCGGCACCGCGCTGATCCTGCTCATCGGCCTCGTCGCCGCCAGCGGGGTGCGATTCTCGCTCGGCGCCTCGACCGGATCGCCGACCGAACCCCTGCTGATCGCCGCGCTGCTGCTGCTCCCGCCGGCCGAGGTCGTGATCCTCGTCGTCGTCGCCGACATCTGCGTGCGGCTCCCCGACTACCTGCGCCGGCGTACCCATCCCGACCACATCCTGCTGCACTTCGGGGACGCCTGGCACGCGGTCGGTCCAGCGGTCATCGCCGGGATGCTCGTGACAGGCGCGCCGTCGCTGTCCTCGGTGCCGGTGCTGGTCGCCGCACTCGCGACGCAGGTCGCGCTCGACTCGGGCGCCTTCGCGGGACGGGCGTGGCTCGCGCACGGCATGCCGCCGCGCCTGCAGCTGCGCGCCGCCGGCATCTCGTTCCTGCTCGACGCCGCGCTCGCGCCGATCGGTCTGCTCATCGCGATCGCCGCAGCGCACGAGCCGCTCGCGGTGCTGCTCGTGCTCCCGCTGATCGGGCTGCTCGCCGTCCTCGGCGGCGAGCGCGAGAAGCGCATCGAGAACATGGTCGCCCTCTCGGACGCATACCGCGGGACCGCGCTGCTGATGGGCGACATGCTCGAGCTCGGCGATCCCTACACGGGTGGCGAGCACTCATGGGGCGTCGTTGCGCTCGTGCTCGAGGTCGGCGAGGCGCTAGGCCTCGACGCGCGCGAGCAGCGCCGGCTCGAGTTCGCCGCGCTGCTGCACGACATCGGCAAGCTGCGCGTGCCGCGCCAGATCCTCAACAAGAACGGCGGGCTCACCGAGGAAGAGTGGGAGATCGTTCGGCGCCATCCCGCCGACGGGCAGCAGATGCTCGAGCGCGTCGGCGGCATGCTCGGCGAGATCGCCCCGTCGGTGCGCGCGCACCACGAGCGCTGGGACGGGCGCGGCTACCCCGACGGACTGCGCGGGACGGAGATCCCGCTCGCCGCGCGGATCATCTGCGCCTGCGACGCCTTCAACGCGATGACGACGACCCGCCCCTACCGGCCCGCGATGCCGGTGGCCGACGCGCTCCACGAACTGCGCGCGTGCGCCGGCCGCCAGTTCGACGCCAGCGTCGTCGAGGCGATTCTCGAGCTGCATCGCGACCGTGGCGCCGACGTCATCGCCGGCGCCGGTGCCCAACTCGGCACGCTCACGCTGGGCCGCGCGCCGGTCCCGGCACCGGCCGGCATCCCCGCGCTGCGCACGGCCGCCGCCGTCGACGCGGCGCGCTGACGCGGCGCAATCAACGGCGCCGCGCT
>JAXDHR010000197.1:0-19779 GCA_034664425.1 Solirubrobacteraceae bacterium | reverse complement strand
CCCCGGAGCCAGCCCCAATGCGCAACATCCAACGCTGGACCCTCGTGGTGGTGTGTGCCGCCACCGCGATGCTCATGCTCGACATCGCCGTCGTCAACACGGCCCTGTCGCGCATCGCGGAAGACCTCCACACCGGCCTCAGCGGCCTGCAGTGGGTGGTCGATGCCTACACGCTCGCGCTCGCCAGCACCGTGCTGAGCGCGGGCTTCCTCGCCGACCGCCTCGGTCGTCGCAGGCTCTTCACCTTCGGCCTGTCGCTCTTCACCCTCGCGTCCGTGGCCTGTGCAGGCGCCCAGGACATCACGATGCTCAACGCGGCACGCGCCGTGCAGGGCATCGGTGCCGCGGTGATGTTCGCCGTCTCGCTCGCGCTGCTCGCCAACGCGTTCCCCAACCCCAAGGAGCGCGCCGGCGCCTTCGCCGCCTACGGCGCGGCGATCGGCGCCTCGTTCGCCGTCGGCCCGCTCGTCGGCGGCGTGCTCACCTCCGGCCTCGGCTGGCAGTGGATCTTCCTCGTCAACGTCCCGATCGGCGCCTTCTGCCTGTGGACGACGCGCCGCTACGTCCAGGAGTCGCGCGATCCCGCGACCCAGGGCATCGACTGGCCCGGCCAGGCGACGCTGACCACCGGCCTGTTCCTGCTGGTGCTCGCGTTGCTGCGCGGCAACGAGCAGGGCTGGACGAGCACGGCGATCATCGCCGAGCTCTCGGTGGCCGCGATCGCGCTGGTCGCCTTCGTCGTGATCGAGATGCGCGTGCAGGCGCCGATGCTGCCGATGCGCTTCTTCCGCGACGGGTCGTTCACCGGGGCCCAGATCGCCGCGTTCGCGATCTCGGCGTCCTTCTTCGCCGTGTTCATCTACGTGACGCTCTACCTCCAGCGGATCCTGGGCCTGTCGGCGATCGAGGCCGGCCTGGTCTACGTGCCGGCGACGCTCGTGTCGGTCGTCGTGTCCGGCATGACCGCGCAGCTCGGCGCCAAGGTCCCCGCTCGGACGATGATCTCGGTCGGCCTCGGCCTCGTCTCGATCGGGATGGCGCTCGGGCTGCTCGCCGGCGTCGAGTCGTCGTGGCTGCTGCTGATGCCGAGCCTGATGGTCGGCCTGATCGGCACGGGCATGTTCAACCCGGCGATGTCGAACGTCGCGTTGTCGGCACTGCCCGCGGACCAGAGCGGCGTCGCGGCCGGCGTCAACGACACGTTCCGCCAGGCCGGCATCGCGGTCGGCGTCGCCGCCCTCGGCGCGCTGATCCCGGCGCAGAACGCGCTCGGCGGCGGCTCGCCGCAGGCCTATGTCACTGGCCTGCACCACGCGCTGCTGGCCGGCGCGGCGCTCGCCGCCGCGGGCGCGATCGCCTCCTGGTTCCTCATCTCCACGCGCTTCAGCGCGGCGGCCGAGGCGCCCGCGGAGGAACTCGCGCAGCTCGAGGAGCAGTTCGCGTCCGAGCCGGTCCTCGTCCACGCCTGAGGCTCAGCGGGCGAGCTCTGCCACGACCATGTCCCCGATCGCCAGGGACGCGGTCGCGGCGGGGCTCGGCGCGTTGAGGACGTGCAGCGCGCGTCCGCTGCGTGCGAACAGGAAGTCGTCGACGAGCAGGCCGTCGCGCGCCAGCGCCTGGGCTCGGACCCCGGCCGGGCCTGGCCGCACGTCGGCGGGAGTGAGCGACGGCACGTAGCGGCGCGCGTCGCGGACCAGCACGCGCGGACTGGCGGCGGCCGCCAGCTCGCGCAGGCCGGTGCGCCAGAAGCGGCGCACGAGCCGGGCGGTGCCGGGCCAGCGCAGCGTCGTCCCGAGGTCGCGGCGGCGGACGGTCGTCAGAGCGTAGGCGTCGCGAGCGCCGGCCAGCAGCGCCGTCGGCCCGATCAGCACCTCGCCGGCGATGGTCCGCGACAGGTGTACGCCGAGGAACGGCAGCGCCGGGTCGGGAACCGGGTAGAGCTGACCGCGCACCAGCACCGTGCGCTCCGGGACGAGCCGCAGGTAGGCGCCGCGGAACGGGACGATGCGCACATCGGACGGCGCGCCCGAGGCGGCCGCGAGCCGGTCCGACCAGGCGCCGGCGCAGGCGACGGCGCGGCCGGCGCGCACCGGTCGCTCCGCGGTCAGCACGTCGACGCCGGCGCCCCTGTCGCAGATCGCCCGGACGGCGACGCCGGTGCGGATCTCGCCGCCGTGCGCGCGCACGTCGTCCGCGTAGGCGCTGGCGACGCGCGCGTAGTCGACCATCCCGGTCGCGGGCGAGTGCAGCGCGGCGAGGCCCGCGGCGGCGGGCTCGACGTCGCCGATCTCGCCGGCGCCGAGCCGCACGAGGCCGGGAACGCCGTTGGTCCGCGCGCGGCGCTCGAGCTCGGCCAGCCGCGGAAGCTCCGCGCGCCGTACGGCCACGACGAGCTTGCCGCAGCGCTCGGCGCGAATGCCGCGCTCGGCGCAGTAGGCGTACAGGCGCTCGGCGCCCTCGCGGCAGAGCCGCGCCTTCAGCGATCCGGGGGCGTAGTAGATCCCCTGGTGGATGACGCCCGAGTTGTGCGACGTCTGGTGCGCCCCGAGTGCCGGCTCGCGCTCGAGCACGACGACGCGCCGGCCGCGCAGCGCGAGCGCGCGTGCGGTCGCCAGCCCGACGATGCCGCCGCCGACGACGGCGACGTCCGGGTCGCTCACAGCAGGTCGAGCGCGGCGCCGAGGATCGACTCCGCGTCGATCTCGTGGTGCTCGTAGAGCTCGCCGATGTCGCCCGACTGGCCGAAGCGGCGCACGCCGAGGCAGGCGACCGGCACGCCGCGGATGGCGCCGAGGAAGGCAAGCGTGTGCGGATGGCCGTCGAGCACCGTGACCACGGGACGGGCGCGCCGGAACAGCCGGTCGAGGATCGAAGGGTCGCCCTCGCCGAGGCCGGCGCGGGCCTGGAACGCGCGGAAGAGCAGGTCGGCGCTCGTGACGCAGACGACGTCCGCGTCGATCTCCTCGGCAGCGGCGAGCGCCTCGGGCACGAGCGCCCCCATCGCGGCGATCGTGACCTTCGCCCCGTCGCGCGGGCGCAGCCGGTAGCCGCCGGCGAGCACGTCCCCGCGCGCGGCCGCGCCCGCGAGCGCCTGGTCGATCGGGCGGGTCGAGAGCCGGAAGTAGGCCGATGTGCCGTCGGGGCGGCCGAGCCGCGAGAGCGCGTGCAGGAAGGTCCACTCGAAGTCGCGGCCGAACGCCGGCTCCCAGGCGACGCAGCCGGGCTGCTCGATGCCGATCGACGGCGTCGTCACCGACTGGTGTGCGCCGCCCTCGGGACCGAGCGTCACGCCGCTCGGCGTGCCGACGAGGATCGACTGGCCGCCCGCGTACATGCCGAACGACCACGGCTCGAGCGCGCGCGCGACGAAGGGGTCGTAGATCGTGCCGACGGGCAGCAGCGGCTGGCCGTCGCGCGACCACGTCGCACCCAGCTCGCCCAGCAGGCCCACGAGATTGACCTCGGCGATGCCGAGCTCGACGTGCTGGCCGTGGTCTGACTCGCGCCAGCGCACGAGCGTGTCCGTGTCGTCGGCGAAGTAGTCGATGCGATCGCCGCCGGCTCGCGCCGGGGAGGGATCGAAGATGCCGACCTTGTTGATCCAGCCGCCGAGGTTGGTCGAGGTGCCGACGTCGGGCGAGACCGTGACGGCGCGTGCCGCGACCTCGGGCGCCTCGCGCTCCAGATCGACCCAGAAGCGGCCGAACGCCTGCTGGGTCGACTCGCGGCCCCTGTGCTCGCGGCCGAGCGACTCCGGCACGGCGGGCGGCGCGACGGCGTGAACCGGCTCGCGCTCGAGCCGCGCGCCGACGCGCTCGCACAACTCGGCCTCGGGCGAGCCGGCGGCGAACGTCGCCCATGGGTCCGCGGGATCGCAGCCGAGCCGCGCACCGAGCTCCGCGAACTGCTCGACGGAGAGCAGGGCCGAGTGGTTGGCCGGGTGGCCCTCGGTCGGGAGCCCCCAGCCCTTGATCGTGTAGGCGAAGACGATGCTCGGCCGGTCGCGCACGGCGTCGGCCCGGCGGTAGCCGTCGATCAGCGTCGCCAGGTCGTGGCCGCCGAGGTCGCGGAAGGTGGCGAGCAGGTCGCCGTCGTCGAGCCCGGAGGTGTCGACCTCGAGGCGCTCGCGCAGCTCGCGCGCGTCGGCGCGCAGCAGCCGCTGGTACTCCTCGTTGGGCATCGCGTCGATGCGCTCGCGCAGCCCTGGCTGTGCCCGCAGCCGCGGGCCGTACTTGACCATCACCGGATGCCAGCCCGCCGCCTCGAACATCGCCGCGAGGCGTCCGGCGGCGATGTCGGGCACGACGCGGTCCAGCGACTGGCGGTTGAGGTCGACGACCCACATGACCTCGCCGAGCTTGGCCACCATCGGGTCGGCGATCGCCTCCCAGCAGGCGCCCTCGTCGAGCTCCGCGTCGCCGATCAGCGCGATCTGTCGGCCGCCGATCGGCACGTCGAAGTGCCCCGCGACGTAGCGGTGCGCGAGCGCGCCCCACACCGGCGCGGTGGCACCGAGGCCGACGGAGCCCGTCGAGTAGTCGACGGGGTCGGGGTCCTTCGTGCGGCTCGGGTAGGACTGCAGGCCGCCGAACTGGCGCAGCGTGCTCAGGTACTTGGGATCGAGCCGGCCGAGCAGGTGGTTGATCGCGTGCAGCACCGGCGAGGCGTGCGGCTTGACCGCGACGCGGTCGGGCGCGTCGAGGAACGCGAACCACAGCGCGGTCATCAGCGAGACCATCGACGCGCTCGACGCCTGATGACCGCCGACCTTCACGCCCGACGCATTCGGGCGGACGCGGTTGGCGTGGTGGACGATCGCCGCCGCGAGCCAGAGCACCCGCCGCTGGACGCGGTCGAGGGTCTCGAGGTCGAGCTCGGGCGTGCTGGGAGCGACCGCCATCTCGCGCCCAGGCTACTCCCGGAGACGCGGCAGCACGGACTCGCCGTAGACGCGGATCGCGCCCATCGGGTCCGCTCCCGAGTTGTTCTGGAGCACGATGATCGTCGCGCCCATGCCCTCGAGCTCGCGCAGCCGCTCGGCGTGCATCGCGGGGTCGGCGCCGATGATCGCGGAGGAGACGAGCTCCTCGTCGGACGTCTCGCGCTCGCCGCGCTCGGAGACCTGCCGCGGGACGTGGATGTCGTCGCGGTAGGTCTCCTTGGGCTGCGAGCCCTTCCACTTGCGCGCGGCCTCGAGCGCCTGCTCGTCGGTCTCGGCCCACGACACGAGCGCCTGGAAGACGATCTCGCCACTGCCTCGTGCAGAGCCCTCGTCACCGCTTCGCTCGCCGGCTTCGCGCCGCGCCGCCTGGTAGGCCTCGATCACCTCGGGTGTGGACTCGGGATCGGGCAGCGTCCACAGCCCGTCGCCGTAGCGGCCCGCGACCGCGGCGGCCCGCGGGCCGAACGCCGAGACCCAGATCGGTGGCCGGCGCTCGGCGAGGGTGTGCAGCTTCGCGTCCTTGAGCGTGTAGAAGCCGCCCTGCTCGGTGATCGTCTCGCCGTCCCACAGGCGGCGGATGAAGCCCAGCGCCTCCTCCATCCGGCGGACCTGGTCGCCGGGGCTCGGCCAGTCGTCGCCGATAGGGACCTCGTTGAGCGCCTCGCCTGAGCCGATGCCGAGGAACGGGCGCCCGGGGAACATGCGCTCGAGCGTCATCCAGGCCTGGGCGATCAGCGCCGGGTGGTAGCGCGCCGCGGCCGGCGTGACCCCGGTGCCGATCGGCAGTGACGGCACGAGCTGGCCCACCGCCCCCAGCCACGGCCACGTGTGGCCGGACTCGCCCGGCTCCCACCATGGCTGCAGGTGGTCGGATGACGAGATGCCGTCGAAGCCGGCCGCGGCGGCCGCGGCGGACTGGCGGAGCAGCTCCTCGGGCGGGAACTCCTCCTGCGATGCGCCGTAGAAGAAGCGGGTCATCTGCCGGGGCTACCCGGCGTCAGCGGCTCCAGTCGGGATAGGCCGCGTCGCGCGCCAGGACCGTGCGGGGGCCGCCGTTGTAGGGCTTCGTGACGACGTCCTTGCGGACCGTCGGGTCGGCGCCGCCGGTCGTGCCGAGCACCGTCGAGCCGTCCCTCGCGATGGCGGCGGCGACGAAGCCCGTCTCCTGGTTGCGCGACAGCGAGCGCGTGCGGCCCGTGGCGGGGTTGACGGTGAACCCGACCGAGGTGTCCTGGCCGACGAACTCGGCGACCATCCGGCGGCCGTCGGCGGAGACGTCGAGCGGGACGAGGCCCGACAGCAGCGAGGGGATCCGCAGGTGCGTGATCGCCCGGCGCGCGGTGCCGTCGGGCCGGACGGCGCGGATCTGGTAGGTCGGCGCGTCGCGGCGGCGTGGGCTGACACGGTCGAAGGCGATCTCGCTCGGCCCCCACACCGGGTTCAGCGCGCGACCGCCCGTCGTCAGGGTGGTGCGGGCGCCGGTCGCGAGCGTCAACACGAAGACGTCCGTCGGCGGCGACACCGCGCCGAGCTCCGCGAGCCCGACCGCCAGCGCGGTCGAGTCGGGCGAGAACGAGAGCCCCTGGGCGTGGCCGGGCGCCGAGGCGACGGCCTGGCGCGTCGCGGTGTCGTAGACGACCACGCGGCGACGCTGGCCGACGGCGAGCCGGGTGCCGTCGGGCGAGAGCGCCAGCTCCCCGATGTCGCGGGCGCGCACGACACGCTGGGCCCGCCCGGCAGCCCGCCCGCCCGCGAGCGCGGTCATGAGCACCTCGTCGCGCGTCCCGAAGGTCCGCCACGCTGCGCGCGTGCCGTCGGCCGAGATCACCGGCATCGTCCCGGCGCCAAGTCTGCGGGCCTGACCGCCGCTGTCGCTCGCCGCCCACACCTGCGGGTGCAGGGTGTTCGCCTGCTTGACGTAGACGAGCGCCGCGCGAGCGTCCGGGGCGGCCACGAGCAGCGCCGCCGCGCCGAGTGCCGACGCGATCACGCGATGCGCCGTCGTGGTGGTCTGCACGCGGCGATCCTAGCCCCAGAGGCGGCGCGCACCGGTGCTAGCGTCCGCCGCAGAGGCCTTCGAGGAGAGAGGACAGACGTGGCCGCCACGCAGACCGAGCCGCAGACCTTCAAGAACTTCATCGACGGCGAGTCGGTCGACTCGGCCGCCGGTGGCACCGACGCCGTCATCAACCCCGCGACCGGCGAGCGCTTCGCGCAGGCTCCCGCCTCGAGCGGCGAGGACGTCGAGCGCGCGGTCCGCGCCGCCCGCGCCGCGTTCGACGGCTGGTCGAACACGACCCCGGGCGAGCGCTCGCTGGCGCTGCTCAAGATCGCCGACGCGATCGAGGCGCGCGGCGACGAGATCGCTCGTCTGGAAGCGATCAACGCCGGCAAGCCCGTAGAGGCCGTCAAGGCCGACGAGATCCCGGCGATGGTCGACAACCTGCGCTTCTTCGCCGGTGCCGCCCGCACGATGGAGGGCAAGGCCGCCGGCGAGTACCTCGAGGGCTACACGTCGTTCGTGCGCCGCGAGGCGGTCGGCGTCGTCGGCCAGATCGCGCCCTGGAACTACCCGCTGATGATGGCGATCTGGAAGATCGGCCCGGCGCTGGCCACGGGCAACACGATCGTGCTCAAGCCGGCCCCCACCACGCCCACGACGACGCTGCTGCTCGGCGAGCTGGCCGCCGAGTTCCTGCCCAAGGGCGTGCTCAACGTCGTCGCCGGCGGCAACGAGGTCGGCCAGTCGATCGTGACCCACGACCAGGTCGACATGGTCTCGCTGACCGGCTCGGTGGAGACCGGCAAGTGGATCGCCCGTGCCGCCGCGGACACCCTCAAGCGCGTCCACCTCGAGCTCGGCGGGAAGGCTCCGGTCGTCGTCTTCGACGACGCCGACATGGCGGCCGTCTACGAGACGATCGCCGGCACCGGCTACTACAACGCGGGACAGGACTGCACGGCCGCAACGCGCGTGCTCGCCGGCTCGAAGGTCTACGACGACGTGCTCCAGGGCCTCGCCGAGCAGGCGCAGGGCTACAAGCTGGGCGACACGCTCGATCCGGAGACGACGCTCGGGCCGGTCAGCTCCCAGCGCCAGCGCGAGCGCGTCGAGGGGTTCCTCGAGCGTGCCCCGCTGAACGCCGAGATCGTCACGGGTGGCAAGGAGCCCGACCTGCCCGGCTTCTTCCTCGAGCCGACGGTCGTCGGCGGCCTCAAGCAGGACGACGAGATGATCCAGCGCGAGATCTTCGGGCCGGTCATCACCGTCCAGCCGTTCACGGACGAGGCGCAGGCGATCGAGTGGGCCAACGGTACGCCGTACGGCCTCGCCTCCTCGGTGTGGACGCGCGACGTCGGCCGCGCGCTGCGCGTCTCCAAGGCGCTGCGCTTCGGCTGCGTCTGGATCAACGACCACATCCCGCTCGCCTCCGAGATGCCGCACGGGGGGTTCAAGCAGTCGGGCTACGGCAAGGACCTGTCGGGCTACTCGCTCGAGGACTACACCGTGGTCAAGCACGTCATGGCTTCGCTCGCGTAACGTCGCCGAAGCCCGAAGCGCCCCGTCGGCGCCGCGACGTTCGGCGGCGCCGTCCACGGGCGCGCAGGGCTGGCAGGCGAAACCTCAATCCGGGTCCGGCCTCCTTCGCGCGCGCTTGACGTCGCCGCGCCGCTTCTTCGACTCGATCCGGCGGCGCTTCGATGCTGCCGTCGGGCGCGTCGCGGTCCGCGGGCGGCGCACCTCGAGGGCGCCCGCGATCCGCTCCGCCAGGCGCTCGAGGGCCAGCTCGCGGTTGCGCAGCTGCGAGCGCGTGTCCTGTGCGGAAGCGGTCACGCGCGGGCCGAGTCGCGCGCACACCCGCGCCCGCTGGCTGTCGCTGAGGGTCTCCGAGGCGCCGACGTCGAAGACCGCCTCGACCCGCGACGCGGTCACGTTCGCGTGCTGACCGCCGGGTCCGGACGAGCGGCTCGTGCGCAACTCGATCTCCGCGAGCGGGATGGCGAGGCCGGGACGGACGGGCAGCGGATCGGTCATGGTTTCTTGCGCAAAGCCGGGCAAGGGCACAACTTCCGGGTGCCCGGGCGTTATTGTCCGGGAGCGACGCGAGGGACGCGTCGACCCCGACACCGGAGCGCCGGATGGAAGCCTCAGCCATCACAGCACCGGCAGGCATCAACCGTCTGCCGCTCGCCACACCGCTCCTGCGCCTGCGTTCCGACGAGCAGCTGCTCGCGGTCTTCCGGCTCGGCAACGACGCCGCGTTCGACGTGCTTCACGAGCGCTACCGCCAGCGTCTGTTCGCCTACGTGCGCCAGATGCTCTCCGCCGGATCGCGCCAGGACGCCGAGGACGTCCTGCAGGACGTGTTCGTGCGCGCCTACGGCGCGCTGCGCGCGGACGGGCGCGAGATGAACGTGCGCGCGTGGCTCTACCGCGTCGCGCACAACCGCTGCATCGACCATCTGCGCCGGCCGGTTCCGCCCGCGGCCGAGATCTTCGAGGTCTCGCGAAAGCCGCTGCGCGACCCGATGGAGGAGGCTCAGCGGCGCGAGGACCTCGCGCGCCTGGTCGAGGACATCGCGCGGCTGCCCGAGCAGCAGCGCTCGGCCCTGCTGATGCGCGAGATCGACGGGCTCTCCTACCAGGACCTCGCCGACGCGCTCGACGTCACCGTTCCGGCGATCAAGTCGCTGCTCGTCCGCGCGCGCGTCGGGCTCGTCGATGCCGCGCAGGCGCGTGACGCCGACTGCCACGAGATCCGCACCCAGCTGCTCCACGCCTACGACCGCGGCGTGAAGGCCTCGGGTCACGCGCGCCGGCATCTGCGCACCTGCACCGACTGCGCGGACTACCGGACGGCGCTGCGCGGCGTCCGCCGCTCGTTCGCCGCGCTCACGCCGGCAGGCATCGGCCCGTTCGCCGTCGCGGCGAAGCTGCTCGGGCTCTCCGGCGCGGGCGGTGGTGCCGCAGCCGGCGGTTCGGCCGCCGGCGGCGCGCTCGCCGGCGGGGGTGCGATCGCGGGCGTGACCGCGTGCAAGGTGGCCGCCGTCGTCTGCACCGCCGCGATCGCCGGTGGCGCCGTGGAGGCCAAGCACATGGTCCAGGACCGTCGCCCGGCCGGGCATCCGCGCGCGGCCGCCACCAGCTCACCGCCCGCCCCCGCGACGCAGGCGATAGCCGCGATCGCGCCGGTCATGCCCGCTCGGCGCATGCCCGCGCCCGCGCCCGCGGCCGCCGCCGCCGTCGCGCCGAGCGTCCCGCGCACCGCGCCGCCGGCGCCGGTCGCCGATCCGGCCGCGCCCGCGGTCGACGACGGCCCGACCGACCCGGTGCTGCCGCCGTCCGGCGCGCTCACGCATCCGGCCGCGACGCCGACGCCCGCGGCGACGCCCGGACCCACCGACGCGACCGTCGGCACGGCGGCGGAGGCCGACGCGACGACGCCGCCGAGCGAGACCACGACCGCCACCACGGGTACGTCGTCGACCACGACGCCGTCGACCACGACGGCACCCCCCGCGAGCACCACGAGCAGCCCGTCGAGCTCGACGTCGCAGGGCTCGTCGGCACCGTCGGCGCAGGCCGCCTCGACGAGCTCGACCGCACCGCCGCCCGGCGGGGCTGCGCGGTAGGCTCGCGGCCATCGATCTCGAGACGCTCGAACACGAGACGCTGCTCGTCCGGCGGGGTCGGCGCTCCGGGCTGTACACGATGGTCGCCGTGCACTCGACCGCGCGCGGACCGTCGCTCGGCGGCTGCCGCATGTGGACCTACGACGACGCGTGGGAGGCGGCGATGGACGCCGTCCGCCTCTCCCGCGCGATGACCTTCAAGTCGGCGGTGGCGGGGCTCCCGCTCGGCGGCGGCAAGGGCGTGGTGATGCTCCCGGCGGGCAGCGCGCCGCCACAGGGCGACGCCCGCCGCGCGGTGCTGCTCGACTTCGCCGACACCGTCGATGCGCTCGACGGCGCCTACGTGACCGCGGAGGACGTCGGCACCTCCGAGCCCGACATGCGCGTGATCGCGGAGGGCACGGCCCATGTCAGCGGGCTCCCCGACGGGTCGGGCGACCCGAGCCCGTGGACCGCGCTCGGGGTCGAGGCGGCGATCCGCGTCGCCTGCGAGCACGCGCTCGGCTCGGACTCGCTCGACGGACGCACGGTCGCCGTCGTCGGCCTCGGCCACGTCGGCGCCCCGCTGGCCGAGCTGCTGGCCGCCGGCGGCGCGCGCCTGGTGCTCGCGGACATCGACCCGGCGCGCCGCGGGCTCGCGGAGCGCCTGGGGGCCGAGTGGACCGATCCGGCCGGCGCGCTGCGCGCCGAGGTCGACGTGCTGGCCCCGTGCGCCCTGGGCGGCGTGCTCGACGCCGCCTCGGTGCCCGAGCTGCGCTGCCGCGCGATCGCGGGCGCCGCCAACAACCAGCTGGCCCACGACGGGATCGCGGCGCTGCTCGCCGCGCGCGGGATCCTCTGGGTCCCCGACTTCGTGGCCAACGGCGGCGGCGTGATCAACATCTCGGTCGAGCTCGAGCCAGGCGGCTACAGCCGCGAGCGCGCCGACGCCAAGGTCCGCGGCGTCGCCGACACCGTCCGGACCGTGCTCGACCACGCCGACGCGACCGGCGCCACGCCGCTCGCCGCCGCGCTCGAGATCGCGCACCGGCGGGTCGAGGAGGCCGCCGTCACCACGTAGCTACGAGGTCAGCGAGGCGCCGCCGAGCGACGTCTCGCCGCGGTGCAGCGTCCAGCGGTAGCCGTCGGAGGGCAGCACGATCCGGCTCGGCCGCTTGACGGTCGCCATGCGGCGCATCTCGACGTCGAACGTCTTCGGGGTGGCGGTGACCGACACGTAGCCGTGGTGGTCGATGTCGCCCTGCTGGATCCACGGGTTGTAGCCGCGCAGCACGGGCAGGACCTCCGGGGTGCTGTGCGGGTTCTGGTCGTCGCCCGCGAACACGTGGCCGTCGCCGAGGTCGACGCCGCCCTCGCCCATGCCGCCGGATGAGATCGAGCCGGCGACGAACTCGACGGCGACCGACTCGCCGGCGCCCATCTGCCGGCGCACGTCGCCGGCGAGGAAGATGTGCGCGTCACCGGCCATGAAGACGACGTCGCGCGTGCCGCTTCCCGCGATCCGTGACAGCAGCTCCTCTCGCTCGACCGGATAGCCCTGCCAGGAGTCGAAGCCGCCGTAACGGCCCTCGGCGAGCAGCACGGGCATGGTCATCGACTGGGTGCCGATCACCTTCCACGTCGCGGTCGAGCCCGTGACCGTGTCGACGGCCCAGTCGAGCTGGCGGCGGCCCAGGAACGGGCGTGTGCGCCCCCAGCTCGCGCAGGCCTGCACGCGCCGGCCGCCGCAGGGCTGGTCGGCGCGGTACTGGCGCTCGTCGAGCACCGCCAGCTCGACCGCGCGGCCATGGCGGAGGCTGCGGTAGATCCGCGACCGGCCCCGCGGCTCGACCGGCATCGCCTCGAAGAACGCTTGGTAGGACGCTGCCCGCCGGGCCGCCGAGTACTGGTACCGCTGGCCCAGCCCGCCGTCGGCGGGGCGGCCGGCATAGTTGTTCTCGAGCTCGTGGTCGTCCCAGATCGCGATCGTGGGGAAGGCCGCGTGCATCCGGCGCAGCGCGGGATCGGATCGGTAGAGGGCGTACTTGGCGCGGTAGTCGGCCAGCGTGATGGCCTCGCGCAGGACGCCCTGGCGCATCGACTCCGAACCGACGAGATCGTCGCGCACGGCACCGCCGGTGGCGAGCGAGTGGCGAGCCTCGGCGTAGATGTAGTCGCCGAGCGAGACGACGAAGTCGAGGTCCTCGCGCGCCATCGCGTCATAGGCGTTGTAGAAGCCGTGCGCGAAGTTCGCGCACGAGAAGCAGGCGAAGCGCACGGTCTCGTGCGAGTCGGCGGGCAGCGCCGTCTGGAAGCGACCGACCGGGCTGTGCGAATGCCTCGTCTCGAAGCGGTACCAGTAGCGCGTGCGGGGCTCGAGGCCCGTGGCGCGGACCTTGACCGAGAAGCCCGTCGCAGGCCCGGTGGGGACGTCCTGGGTCGTGATCAGACGCCGGAACCCGGGGTCGCGCGCGATCTCGAGGCGGACGGTCCCGAAACCCTGGACGCCCCCGAGGAACGTCACCAGCGTGATGCCGTCCGTCGTGGGATCGCCCGAGAGCACGCCCTGGGGGAACTGCGCGGCGCCGAAGCGCCGGATGGGACGGTGCGGCGGTCGCTGGGCGGCGGCCTGTGCGGGGAACAGGACCGCCACGGCGCCGGCGCGAAGCAGATCACGACGGGAGAGCACGATGGGTTCAAACCGCCGCGGACGTGGAAGTCGCGCGGCGGGCTCAGCGTAGCTCGACGCCGTCCGGCAGCCGACCTTCCTCGGCCAGCTTGCCGAGGTGGGCGTCGAGCGACAGCCCGGCCGCTCCGCGCAGGCCGGGCGGCGCGTCGGCCCAGGCGGCGTCGAGCAGCTCGTCGCGGGCGCGCAGGCCGCGTGCGAGCGCGTCGACGAGCGCCGCCTCGCGGGCGGCGCGGTGGGCGAGCAGCTCCACGAGTCGCGCGTCCGCGTCCTGGACCGGTTCGCCGTGGCCCGGCAGCAGCCGCTCGGGCGCCAGCGCGCGCAGGCGCTCGAGTCCGGCGAGGTACTCCCGCAGGCGCGACTGCACGAACACCGAGCCGTGGCCCAGCACCGCGTCGCCGGTGAACGCGACGGGTCCGGCGATGAGAACCAGGTGGTCGTCGGCGTGGCCCGGGACTGCGAGCGCGCGCAGCGGGCCGAAGGTGTCGCCGTCGGCGAGCCGGACCTCCGCGCGATGGCGGGCGGCGGCGACGGGCGGTCCTCCGAGCCTCCGGCGCAGCGCATCCACCGCCTCGACGTGATCGGCGTGGTCATGCGTGATCGCGATGCCGCCGGCGCCGCCGCGACGCTCGACCTCGGCGGCGACCGCGTCGACGTGCGCCGGCAGCAGCGGGCCGGGGTCGATCACCCAGGCGGGATCGCGGCCCAGTACCCACGTGTTGGTCCCGCTCAGGGTCAGCGCGGAGGGGTTGTCCGCGCGCACGAGCGCGACGTCGGCCACTAGCGAGGCCCGTCGACGTAGACGCGGCCGGAGCTCGCGTCGTCCGGCGCGAGCGTCATCGAGAGCAGCACCGGCTCGCCGGGGGTGCTCGTCACGTACACCGGCATCGCCCGAGCATAATGCGCGGCTGATGACCTCCGATCCGCTCACCCTCGAGGGCCGCGTCGCCCTCGTCACCGGCGCCGGCAGCCCTGACGGGATCGGCTTCGCAACCGCGCGCGCACTGCACGAGCGCGGTGCGCGGCTGATCGTCGCCGCGACATCCGAGCGCATCCGCGAGCGCGCCGCGGAGCTCGGCGACGGCACCAGGACGGTGATCGCCGACCTGACCGACGCCGCTGCGACCGAGCGGGCGCTCGCCGACCTCGGCCCGGTCGACGTGCTCGTCAACAACGCCGGCATGGTCCAGGTCGGCGAGGCGTTCGCCGAGGCGGAGTTCCTCGAGCTGAGCGAGTCGGCCTGGCTGAAGGACATCGACCGCAACCTGCACACGGCGTTCCGGGTGAGCCGCGGCCTCGCGCCGGCGATGGTCGCGCGCGGCTGGGGCCGGATCGTCAACGTCTCGTCGGTCACGGGACCGGTGGCGACGACGCGCGGCGCCGCAGGCTACTCGGCCGCCAAGGCCGGGCTCGACGGCCTCACCCGCGCGCTGGCGCTCGAGCTCGGGCCGCGCGGAGTGACCGTCAACAGCGTCGCGCCGGGCTGGATCGACACCGCGTCCGCCACCGAAGCCGAGCGCCGCGCCGGCGTGCACACGCCGGTCGGGCGGCCCGGCACGCCGCGCGAGGTCGCCGAGGTGATCGCCTTCCTCGCCTCCCCCGCCGCCTCGTACGTGACGGGCCAGTCGATCGTCGTCGACGGGGGGAACACGATCCAGGAGATCAAGGGGTCCTAGCGCAGGCGAACGTCAACCCCGGCCGGGTACGGCGCTGAGGGATCGGCCGCGGCGATCGCCCCCCGGCTGAGCGCGTGGCAGGTTGCCGTGTATATGCGACGGTACGTCGCCACGCGCCTCCGAGTCGGGTGCGACTCGCCGCCGCCCACCCCGCCCTCGGCGCGCTCCCCGCAGGGCGGCCGGGCGGGCCTCCGACGCCCCTGGCATCGCCGCCTCGCGCCCGGACCGCCTACCCCGCGGGGTTGGGGTTCGCGGCGTCAGCGCGCCACGAGCGTGGCGAAGAGGTGCTCGAGCTGCGCCGCGGGATCCTCGGTCAGGCCCGTGTGCACGGCAGACGGCTGCACGATCGTGCTGGCCGGCGCGGTCAGCCAGTGGAAGCGCTCGGACTGCGGCAGGGCGGCGACCGCGCCGCCGGCGTCCGGGTCGCCGGCCGCGACCGCCTCGACGACCTGCAGGTGCGGCCGGACCTCGCCGGCGTCGCAGCCGGGGGCGAGCACCGCCAGCGCGGCCTCGTCGAGCCATGTGCGGGCGGCGAGGAAGCGGCGCGGCCGGCAGAAGAGCACGACGCCGGCGTTCAGCGATTCGCCCCGCTCGACCCGCGGCACGACGCGCACGAGCGCGTACTGGAACGGCTCACGCGCGGCCACGATCGGCCTCCTCGTCGCGCGCCCGGCGCGGGGCCGCGGTCAGCTCGACCCGCGCGGCCTCCGCCGCCTGCACCCACGCCCGGGGCGGCTCGAGCCGGGCCGCCAGGTGCTCGGCGTACGGCGCGTCGCCCGTCCACTCCGGCGGCACCAGCGCGGCGATCGCGGTGAGCGCGCCGCGATCGAGCAGGCCGCCCAGCCGCGCGTCGGCGGCGGGCAGCGAGCCGGCGTACGGGAGCAGCACGTGGTCGCGCACGGCCGCGAACGGCGCGCCGGCACGGTGCAGCACATCGCCGCCGCCGTGGTGGATGTAGAGCGCGGCGCCGTGATCGATCAGCCAGGTCCGCCCGTGCCAGCGCAGCAGGTTCGGGTTGCGCGGGGTGCGGTCGACGTTGAGCACGAGCGCGTCGAACCACACCACGTCGGCGGACAGCTCGGCGTCCGGCGGCTGCGCGGGCGAGTACGGCATCGCGCCCGGCAGGAAGTCCATGCCGACGTTGAGGCCCGCGCTCGCAGCGAGCAGCTCCCGGATCTCCGGGTCGGGCTCGGCGCCGGCGAGCTGGGGGTCGAGCTCGACGAGCACGAGCTCCGGTACCGGGAGCCCGAGCGCGCGCCCGATCTCCCCCGCGACGATCTCGGCTGCGAGCGCCTTCGGCCCCTGCCCCGCGCCCCGGAACTTGACCACGTAGAGCCCGTCGTCGTCGGCTTCGACGATCGCGGGCAGCGACCCGCCCTCGCGCAGCGGGGTGACGTAGCGGGTCGCGGTGATCGTGCGCAGCATCCTGGCATCATGCCCTGAGATGCCCACGCCCCTCTGGACGCCCTCGCACGAGATGGTCGACCGGGCACGGATGACGCGCTTCATGCGCGAGCGCGGCTTCGACGGCTACGACGAGCTGTGGCAGTGGTCGGTCGACGACCTCGAGGGCTTCTGGGCGGCGCTGTGGGACCACTTCGACGTCGGGCCGCGCAGCGGGCCCGTGCTCGCGTCGCGGTCGATGCCGGGCGCGCGCTGGTTCCCCGATGCCGAGCTCAACTACGCCGAGTACGCGCTGCGTGGCCGCGACCCCGAGGCCACGGCGATCCTGCACACGTCGGAGTCGCGCGAGCTCGCGGAGCTCTCCTGGGGAGAGCTGGGCACTCAGGTGGCGCGCATCGCCGCCGGCCTGAAGGCGCTCGGGGTCGGGCGCGGCGACCGCGTCGTCGCCTACCTGCCGAACATCCCCGAGACGGTGGCCGCCTTCCTCGCGACCGCGTCGCTGGGCGCGGTCTGGTCCTCGGCGGCGCCCGAGTTCGGCGCCCGCAGCGTGATCGACCGCTTCGCCCAGATCGAGCCGAAGGTGCTGCTGGCGATCGACGGCTATCGCTACAACGGCCGCGACTACGACCGGGCTGCCGCCGTGCAGGAGATCGGCCGCGAATCCGGCGCGCGGGTCGTCCGCCTCGGCTACCTCGACGGCAGCGGCTGGGAGGACGGCTTCCTCGGCCCGCCCGACGCGGCGCTCGAGTTCGAGCTCGTTCCCTTCGACCACCCGCTGTGGATCCTGTACTCCTCGGGCACGACCGGGCTGCCGAAGGCGATCGTCCAGGGCCAGGGCGGGATTCTGCTCGAGCACCTCAAGATGCTCCACCTGCATGTCGACGCCCACCCGGGCGACCGGCTGTTCTGGTTCACGACCACGGGCTGGATGATGTGGAACTTCCTCGTCTCCGGGCTGCTCACGGAGGCGGCGATCGTCCTCTTCGACGGCAACCCGGGACACCCGGACCTCAACCGGCTGTGGTCGCTCGCCGACGAGGCCGGCGTCACGATGTTCGGGACGAGCGCGAGCTTCATCGCCTCGTGCATGAAGGCGGGCATCGAACCCGCCCGCGACCACGGCCTGTCCGCGCTGCGGTCGGTCGGCTCGACCGGCTCGCCGCTCTCGCCCGAGGGCTTCCGCTGGGTCTACGAGCACGTCGGGGAGGACACATGGCTGTTCTCGACGTCCGGCGGGACCGACCTGTGCTCGGCGTTCGTCGGCGGCTGCCCGCTCGTGCCCGTCTACGAGGGCGAGTTGCAGGCCCGCTCGCTCGCGGCCAAGGTCGAGGCCTGGGATCCCGAGGGACGCCCGCTGATCGGCGAGGTCGGCGAGCTCGTCGTGACCGAGCCGATGCCGTCGATGCCGCTGTACCTGTGGGACGATCCCGACGGCGAGCGCTACCGCGAGGCGTACTTCGACACCTACCCGGGCGTGTGGCGCCACGGTGACTGGATCGAGATCACCGAGCGCGGAACGGCGATCATCAGCGGCCGCTCGGACGCGACGATCAACCGCGGCGGCGTGCGCATGGGCACCGCGGAGATCTACCGCGCGGTGCTCGCGGTCGACGACGTCGTCGACGCGCTGGTCGTGGATGTGGGCGGGCGCGACGACCATCCCGAGGGCTGGATGCCGCTGTTCGTCGTCCTGCGCGAGGGCGCGGAGCTCGACGACGAGCTGACCGGCCAGATCCGCACGCGCATCCGCGAGGACTGCTCGCCGCGGCACGTCCCGAACGAGATCGTCCGGGTCGACGCCGTCCCCCGGACGCTCTCGGGCAAGGTGCTCGAGCTCCCGGTCAAGCGGATCCTGATGGGCACGGCGGCCGAGCAGGCGGCGAGCCGCGACTCGCTCGCCAATCCGGAGGCGCTCGACGCGTTCGTCGCCTTCAGCCGCGACCGTGGGGCGCGCTGAAGTCGAGGTCCGGGCCGATCGGGACGATCCCCGTCGGGTTGATGGACGGGTGGGTGCGGTAGTAGTGCGCCTTGATCTCGTCCATGCGCACCGTCGCGGCGATCCCCGGCTCCTGGTACAGCTCGCGGGTGTAGCCCCACAGTCCGGGGTAGTCGACGATCCGGCGCACGTTGCACTTGAAGTGCGAGTAGTAGACGGAGTCGAAGCGCACGAGCGTCGTGAATGCGCGCCAGTCGACCTCCGTGATCGCGTCGCCCATCAGGTAGCGCGACTCCGAGAGCCGGTGCTCGAGCAGATCGAGGGTCGCGAACACGCGCCGGGCATCGTCCGCGTAGGCCTCCTGCGTCGTCGCGAAGCCGGCGCGGTAGACGGCGTTGTTGAGTCCGTCGTAGAGGTCCTGCTCGACGCGGTCGATGCGCTCGGCGAGCGCGGCCGGATAGAGGTCGGCGGGATGCTGGGCGAGCGGCGCGAAGTCCGTGAGGAGCATGCGCAGGATCTCGCCCGACTCGTTATTGACGATCCGGCCGCTCTCGCGGTCCCACAGGACGGGCGTGCTGACGCGGCCCGCGAACGCCGGCTCGGTCGCGGCGTAGGCCTCCGAGAGGAACTCGAAGCCGTTGAGCGGATCGCGGTACTCGCCGCCCGAGAAGCGCCAGCCGCGCTCGTCGCGGATCGGGTCCACGGCGGTCAGCCCGACCGCGTCCTCGAGCCCCATGACGAGGCGGCCGATCGCCGTGCGGTGCGCCCACGGGCACGCCCAGGAGATGTACAGGTGGTAGCGGCCGGCCTCGACGGCCGGGACCCAGTCGCGGAAGACGCTCGCCTGGCGCTCGAAGGTGCCCGTGCGGGCGCTCATCGTCCTAGCGCGCGATCAGAGACGGCTCGGCGACGCGCTCCGGCGGCGCCTCGGTGCGAACCGCCGGCTGCAGGCCCTGGCGCTGCGGGCGCTTGACCTTGAACTCCTTGGCCAGCCAGTAGGAGCCGACCACGAACAGCGCGGCGAGCAGCTGCGCGGCGAGCGTCTCCCAGGTCGAGTACATCTCGAACCAGGAGCCCATCCACGTGGGGATGGTGAACGGCGTCGCATGGCTCGGCAGCCAGCCGAGGCCCTGGAAGGACAGGGCGGTGCCGCCGATCATGACGACGAGCACGACGCCGACGAGGACGCCGGTCAGCACGAGCATCTTCTTGTAGGGCAGCTTGTGGTGCAGCCAGAACGTGAGCACGCCGACGACCGCAGTGCCGGCCAGGCCGAGCGCGACGCCGTCGAGCACGGTGCCCGTGCCCGACTGCAGCTGCAGGGTCTGCAGGAAGAGGACGACCTCGAAGCCCTCGCGGTACACGCTCGTGAAGCCGAGCGCGACGAGCCCGAATGTCGCGCCGATGCCGGTCCGCGCGAGCAGCTTGCGGCGCTGGCGGTGATGGCGCCCGATCCATTCCGACCAGTAGACCTTGTGCACGAACCAGTTGAGCACGATCAGCAGCACGACGATCGCGATGA
>JAXDHR010000196.1:0-19862 GCA_034664425.1 Solirubrobacteraceae bacterium | reverse complement strand
TGCGGCGGCCCATCGCATGAACGCCGGCCTCCTCGAGAGCGCGGCGGTTCCACTCACCCGAGTCGTCGCCGAACCACTCGAACATCCATTCATGGGTCCCGTCGGTGCTGGTGACAAAACCGTCGAGAGACATGACCATCTTGAGAATCACTTTCCGATCGCTCATGACGGTCGAGACCTACCCCGAGGCGTGCATTCATCGCTCATCGCGGGTGCGCAACGCCGGCTTGCGCTTCTCGCGCAAGGCGCAACTCGCACTTCGAGCAGGCCGGACTGCTCCTGGCAGGCGAAAGCAGCAGCCGCCAGAAGCGGTATTTGCGTTTATCGCCTGGTCTGGCGAGTGCGGAGGGAGACAAACAGCGAGCGTCCCGCGGCGCCGACCGCGACAGGCAAAAGCAGGACCGGCACCGTGAGGAACGCGCCACCGACGGGAGGGATGTCGTCGATGCCGGTGAGCGCGAGGTTGTCGTGCCAGAAGAACGCCTCGTGGATTATCGCGGCCAGGGCATAGGCGGCCAGCAGCGCCGCCACAGATTTCCACCTGGCATACGTGCCCAGGGCTAACAGCGCCAACAACGTCAACTCGAACGTTACGGAGACGCCAGGCCCAGCGCTGGGCGAGGCAACTCCGAAGGTGGCGTACGACAACGCCGCGACCGGAACAGCCAGAAAAAGAGCGCGTTCTGTCACCTGGGGGATTGTGTCACCACCGGCGTTCCGCCGCTCCGCTTTGAGGCAGAAGGAGGAAGCGGCGCGGACGGCACGTGGCGGCCGCTCCTCCCAGGCGAACGCGGTAGCGCGCTGGCCGGGCAGGCGGCCCAGCATCGGCACGGCTCGGATCCATGCGACGCGAGAGCGCGGCGTGCGGGTTTGCGGGGAGGACGTCATGCCCATCACGGCGTCGGGTCGGACACAAGCGGCCACGAAAGGCGTACCGGCAGATACTCGCCCGGCCAGTCGGCGTACGCCTCATCGCCGTCGTTGGTGTCCTTGGCGGCGGATGCGCCGTACCTCGCCGCGGCCTCGCTGACCGGGTAGTGCAGTGTCTCCACTTCGGGCCGCAGACCGATCATGAGGACCGCGCACGGCCCGTCGCCGGCGCCGACGAAGATGTGGTGAGTGTTCGGCGGACAGTGGAAGTAGTCCCACTGCCGCAGCGGTCGCTCCTCCTCTTCGACGATCAGCGTGCACTCGCCCGCGAGCACGAGGAACCCTTCCTGACCACTCTCCGCGTGGTAGAGAGCGTTCGGCTGGCCTGGCCAGAGGACCTTCACGTTGACGCCGAAGTCGCCGAACGGCGCCTCCCGCGACTCCAGCGGATACACCGCGCCGCCCTTGTGGTCGTTGCGCACCGCCAACGCGTCCGCGAGGTTCAGGACGAACCAGCCGTCCGACGTGATGTACCGGCCGTACGGGGTCTCTTGCGAGCTTGCTTCGTTCACGGGCATTCGTCCTTCCTGGGGTGCCGGCGCGAGCTGCGCGGCAGAAATCATCGACGACGGAGTTTCTCGCAGATCATCAGTATCGCCGCGAGGCAGCTCACGTCACGCCAGCTCGACGAGCACGCGTCCCCGCCATCTGCGGACGCGCTCAGGCGCTCCCGCTTCCGACGACACGGCGCAGCGCGGCGAGCAACCGGACCACGGGTAGCTGCGCTGCCGGTTTGAGGCAGCCGCGATAGCGCTCGCGGATCGACTTTGACCGCTGCTCGGTGCCGGAAGCGATAGCGCGGCGGCCTGGCGAGTCACCACGGGTCGGGTAGCGCCCGATAGTCGGGTTTCGTTCCACGAGCCCGAGGAGGGGCCATGTCCGAGCTGCTGCTCGATCGTGCCGGTCGACGTCGGTCACCGGCGACGTTGCCGGGGTTCCACGCCGGCCACGCGCCAGGCAACAAGGGGTTGCGCTACCTGGCCGACCCGCCGAAGGTCGAAGAGATCATCGCCGTCATGCGCATCGCCGGAGACGGACGGCACGGTCGTCGCCTCCGCGGCCTGATCGTGATCATGTGGCGCGCCGGGCTGCGCATCCAGGAAGCGCTCGCGCTCGCCGAAGGCGATCTCGACCAACGCCGCGGCTCCTTGCTGGTCCGGCGCGGCAAGGGCGGGCGCCGGCGCGAGGTCGGCATGGATGCATGGGGCTGGGAGCAGCTGCAGCCCTGGCTCGAGTTGCGGCGCGAGCTTCCGGTCGGTCCGCTGTTGTGTGTCATCAACGGCCCGACGCGCGGACGCCACTGGTCATCCGCCGCGGCTCGGGCAGAGCTGCGGCGCACCGCGGCCGCCGCAGGAGTGCGGCGCCGATTCGCCCCGCACCAGCTCCGCCACGCCCACGCCGTTGAAATGGCCCGCGAAGGCGTTCCGCTGATCGTCATCCAGCGCCAACTCGGCCACAGCAGTCTCGGCATCACCTCCGTCTACCTTCAAGGCATCGACAGCGGCGAGATCATCGAGACCGTGCACGCCCGACGCGCGCCGATGATTCCGGTCAGCGTCTCGCTGCAGCTCTGATCATTCGCAGCGCCGCTTGCTCGTCGCGCATTGCGACACTCCGATCCGAGTCGCCGAGGCCGCTCCCAGCAGGCGATAGCAGCAGTTGGCGGCGACCGCGCGAGTAAGGGCGAGAACTCGACACAAGGGAGGTCCCGGATGAAGGCGATTGTGGTGACGGACGAGGCTGCGGGAAGGGCCGGGATGACGCTGGTGGAGCGGCCCGAGCCGCCTGCGGCGATAAACGACGTCATCGTTGAGATTCATGCGTCGGGATTCGTCCCGACTGAGATGGCGTGGCCCTCGACCTGGACCGATCGCCGCGACCGTGACCGGACACCGTCGACCCCTGGGCACGAGCTGGCCGGAGTGGTCAGCGACCTCGGGTACGGCACGACGGGGGTGTCGGTGGGACAGCGGGTGTTCGGCCTCGCGGACTGGCATCGCGACGGCACGCTGGCGGAATATGTCGCGATCGAGGCGCGCAACCTCGCGCCGCTGCCGGGCGATGTCGACTTCACCGTGGGCGCGAGCCTGCCAATCTCGGGCCTGACCGCGTGGCAGGGCCTGTTCGACCACGGCCACCTTCAGGCGGGGCAGAGCGTCCTTGCGCACGGTGCGGCCGGCGCGGTCGGGACGATGGTGACGCAACTCGCACGTGAGGCCGGCGCCTACGTCATCGGCACCGGGCGCGCCGCCGACCGCCAGAAGGCGCTCGACTTCGGCGCGCAGGAGTTCGTCGATCTCGAGAACGACGCCCTGGAAGACGTCGGCGTCGTCGACCTGGTGTTCGACGTCATCGGCGGAGACATCCAGAAGCGGTCCGCAAGCCTGATCCGGGCCGGAGGAACCTTGGTGACCGTCGTAGGGCCGCCCGAGGCGCGGCCCGCCGACGGCCTGGCAGTCGACTTCGTCGTCGAGTTCGATCGTGCCCAACTGAGTGGCATCGTCCAGCGGGTGCGGGACGGACGACTGCGGACCAACATCGGCAACGTCGCGACCCTCGACGATGCCGTCGCCGCCCTCAACCCGACCGAGCGGATCAAGGGGAAGACGATCATCCGCGTTCGCCCGTGAGGACTCGGGGGACGCCGAGCCATTCCGCGCTCCCCCAGCTCGCCTTTACGATGACGTCGATTTCTCGTGGCTTCGGCAGCGTCGCCTCGACTACGTCGATCCGTCGCGGATCCCGCCGGGGTCGGTACGGAGCGTAAGCACCCGGCTGCTCCGTCGAGGCACGAGCGAGAGCCCGCCGGCACTGGCCCGGAGTGTTCCTCGTCGCGCGAAGCAGCAGCGCGGCGCGCGACCTCGGGCTGACGCTTCCAATCGAGCGTCCGGCGGCGTCACCCGCGGTGATGCCGTGATCGCAGCGGGACAAGATGCTCCGCAACCTCGAGCCATATGCCACGTTGCAGTGTCATGCAGCGGCTGCGGCTCTCGGCGCGACACCGGGCGCGAATTACGAGTCAGATCGTCGCGATCGCGTCACTGATCGTCGCTAGTTACGCCGGGTCGGCGTCAGCGGCGACCCTACGGCGGATCAGCGACGGCACCGTGGCGTCAGACGCCGGTCGTTATTCGGCGTTGCGGCTGGCAGTGACCCGAAGAGTGCTCGTACGCGACGAGACCGATCACACGCGTGCCGCGCTCACGGACGTACCGCCAGGATGCTCGGCGCCCGAGGTGGGTGGGCGCTGGCTGCTGATGAGCTGTCCGCCGGCGCCGGATCCAAACGGCGCACCGTACCCGGTCCCACGGATCTGGGATCTCCGGTCACGGCGGCCGCTTGCGGTCGCGGATCCGTCGTCGATCTACTCCGCCGGGGCGAACGGATTCTGGGTCGCTCCCACGTTCCACTTCACGGGCATCGGCAAGCGTTGGGTGGCCGTGGCCATCCTCGACTCCCACGGGGTCTATGCCGAGAGATTGTTCGACTGGCACGCCGGCCGGACCGTCGACGACCCATCGGAGACGCGGCATCGGGTGAGCGATCTCGACGCCGTCTCGGGCTCAGCGCCGCTGTGCGCGCCGTTCGCTCGTCAGCCGATTCCCAGCGATCCGTCCGATCCCGAGGTGGCGCAACTGCCGACGTACTTCTCTCCGGCAATCTTCGAACCGCCGTATCTCGTCGCGCGCTCGCGAAGCGCCTTGCGGTTGCGTCGATGCGAGACGCAGTCACGGCGGCTCATCACACGATGCGGCGGGTGCGTTGGACTGACGTTGGCAGGAGGCACTGTCGCCTGGAGCGACGGCGATCGAGTTCACGCACTCGTCATCCGGAGCTGGCGGAAGCGCAGCTGGAAGCTGCCTCGGGATCGCCAGCTCGCGACACCAATCATCACCGTTTCGCGGCGCCGGATCTTCGTCCAACCCAGCTTCAACAAGCTCTGGTCAGGTCTTCTCCCCGGCCGCTGACGACGGACCCGAGGCTCAGACAGGTGGTGCCTTCCATTGCCGCCAGTGGAGCACTCTCGCTCCCAAAGGCAGCAATTGACGCCGCCGCGCTGACGAGTGGCGACTCGGTCGGTCGAAAGGCAGTTTTCTCAAGCCTCGCGGCGAACTCGTCGCCTGAGCCGGCGAGAGGCCTGCGCTAAGCGACGCGGCAGCGAGTCGCTGTCGTTTCTCGCGCGAAGCGGCACTCGAGCAGTCGGGCCCGGCGCGTCCCTCCTGCAGGCGAAAGGAGCAGTCGCGCGGCGAGCGGCTCATGCCGTCCGCGGGCCGCGGGCGCCGCGTGGCGATCTCACAACATGGTCGTCGGCAGCGTCTGTACGAGCGGAACCAGCCAAAAGGAGCGCCCTCGTGTTTTCCGCTACCGCCTACGTCATCCGCGACGCCCGACTCGCAGATGTGCCTGAGCTGGTCCTCCTCGGCTGGGCCACCAACAGCGACTGGCCGCTCGGCGAAATCCTCATCGGCGAGATCGGCGGGGCTGTGGCGGCAGCGTTCGCCATTGATGAGAACCGCTCGCTCGCCGCCCGCATCGATCGCGCGCCCCGGCTTCTCGCGCACATGCGGGCACAGGCCGCCGGGATCGTCGCCTCCCGGGATGCGCCCGCCGTCAGCGAGCGAGTGCGCGAGCGGGTACGGCTCTCAGCCACCCTTCCGGTCGGCGGCACTGCAGTTGCCGTCGAGCCCGACGATGTCCCGCGCAAAGCGATGGCGGCCGCGTGATCAGCGGACGGCCGCGAGGCTTTGTGGGCCGGTTTGGCTCACGCGGTTCACGACGGCGACGTGGGCGCGGCCGGTGAGCGACGTCGAGCGTTCCGCAGCGCTGTCGCTCGAGGCAGAAGCAGCTGTCGTCGAGAGGCTGTGCCGGCTGCCGCTTGTCGCGCAAAGGAGCACTGGGCCGGACGGCAGTCACGGTGGAGCCCGCGGGCGAGGGGAGCCGTTCTCGCCCGCCGAAGCGCTCGTATGCCTCCTAACGTGAGGCACGCGGCGTCCGGCGGTGCGCTCGCGGGGAGACGCCTTGCAGAGTGGCGGTCGCGGGTGAGAGGGTGGCGGTCTACCGATCCTCAGGAGGCTGCTCATGCCGAAGTACCTGGTCGAGGCGAGCTACACCGTGGAAGGCGTCAAAGGGATCCAGAGCGCCGGCGGCAGCAGCCGCCGCGACGCGATCGCCGCGCTGGCCGAGAGCGTGGGCGGTCAACTTGAGAGCTTCTACTTCGCGTTCGGCGAGCGCGATGTCTACACGGTTGTCGACCTCCCAGACAATGAGAGCGCCACGGCCGTCGCTCTGACCGTCAACGCCTCGGGCGCCGTGAAGGTTCGGACGACGGTACTTGTGACACCCGAGGAAGTGGATGCGGCGGCGAAGCGCTCCGTCGAGTACCGCGCCCCAGGAGCCTGACGAGCGACGGTAGGGCCGGGCGCAGGCGCCTCGCCGCTCAGACCCGCTGGTTGCGCTACGAGTGCTGGTGCGAGGCACACGCGAAAGCGTGCCGTCCCGTCGCGAGAGTGCTTCCTGTCGCGCAAAGCGGCACTGGCCGGGGCGACCGGCTGGCGCTGGCCAGTCGCTGCGGCGGCGAATCCGGCCGGAGGGTGGCCGCGCATGCCCGGCCGCCCGGAAGAAGGCCGCATGCCGTCAGAGGTGAGCGTCTGAGACCATGCTCAAGCGAGAGCACTCTCGCCCAAGGAGCGTCACGCGGCTGGTAACTCGCGGTCCCCGTGGAAGACCGCTTCGACGTTGTTCCCGTCCGGGTCAATGACGAACGACCGATTTGGGATGTCGGAGAAGCCCCTGATGCTCATGATCACTAGGAGGACGACGCTTTCGCCGAGCCACAGGGTGTCCGGCGTCCTGCCACCGAGGGACCCCCAGCCGCCCAAGCCGGCGAACGCTAGTGCAGCACCGGCGCGTTGCGCTGGCGCAAATAGAGTGCTCGTTTCGCGTGAAGGCAGCACTCGCCGCTAGACCCATCGGTCGCCGAACCCTAAGAAGCTCTCGCTGATCCGGTCGGCAAGCGATTTGTCGATCGACGAGTCGGTTCGGCGCCATAGCGAAGCGACCAACTTCCCAACGAGCCAGCGAGCCTTGGCTCGAGCGCTGCGGAAGCTAAAACCCCAAACACCGGGCACGCAGTTGCACTGGCGTGCTGTTTACAGCCACGCTACAGTCGCCGCATGGCTCGATCGCGCCGCCGGCGCCCGCGCAACGCGTCACCTCCACGCACCGGTAACGCCCAGACACCGAGCCCGCCGAAGCCTCCCGGCGCACGCGTTGCACGGGTCGCCGTCGACGACGCCACCTGGGCCGCCTTCCGCGCGCTGTGCGGAACGACGCCCGCGAGCATCCGGCTCGGGCAACTCGTCGACGCGGACGTCCGCCGTGCCAAGAGCTCGCCGGACGCGAGCGCCGACGCCGCGCTCGCCGCGATCCGCGCGCAGGTCGATGCGCTCGAGGCGCTGCTAATCGCCGGCGGGGGCGAGATTCGGCAACCTCGAGCCTAGGACGTGAAATTCCGTTGGCCCGAACGGCGCCTCTGGCGGCTTGAGGGTTATGAGCGACAACACCACACCGATGTACCGCCCCGCAGACATCGCCGCCCGCTGCCAGGTGAGCACCCGGACGGTCATGCGCGCCATCCGTTCCGGTCGACTGCGGGCGAGCCGGCTCGGCTCGCGTGGCGCGTATCGCGTCCGGCCTGAGGATCTCGAGGCGTGGATCGTCGGCACGACCGTGCTGCCGCTGCCACAGCCCGGTTGCCCGCCGGAGCGCGCCGTGCCGGGGCGGCTGATCGTCACCGAGGAGATGGGGCGCCATGGCCATCGAGCGCCGCCAGCGACGCCGTAGGAACGGCGAGGAGTACGTCGTCTGGCGCGTGCGCTGGACGAACGAGGCGGGTGTCAAGCGCGCGACGACGTTCGACACCGAGCGCGACGCGCTCGACTTCGAGGCCAAGCTGCGCCTCATGCGGCGCTCGAACGAGCTGGCCAGCCTCGACGCCGGTCGCGAGACGCTTGCGGAGTTCGTCGAGGAGTGGTGGCGGCTCGATGCCACCAGCCGCCTCGAGCGCGCGACGCTCAAGGGATACGCCTCGCACTGGAATCGGCACATCCTTCCGCGGCTCGGACACCTCCCGATCCGTGACATCACGCCCCTGACCCTGACGCGGTTCCGCGCGGATCTCGAGGCGGACGGCGTGGGGAGCGAGACGATCCGGCGCTGCCTCGTGCTGCTCCAGAGCATCCTCGCGCGCGCGGTCGAGTGGCAGCGGATCCTGTCGAACCCCGTCCGCGCCGTGCGCAAGCCGCGGACGCGGCGATACCGGGCGGTGGTGCCACTCGCGCCGGACAGCGTCGAGGCTATCCGGCGCGAGCTCACCACCCGTGGCGACCTCGACGGCGCCGTCCTCGTTTCGCTGCTCGCATACGCCGGGCTGCGTCCCGAGGAGGCGCTCGCGCTCCAGTGGCGGCACGTACGCGAGCGGACGCTGCTGATCGAGCACGCCATCTCCGACGGCGAGCTCAAGGGCCAGAAGACCGGCCGGCCCCCGCGGACCGTGGACCTGTTGGCGCCGCTGAGGCGCGACCTCGCCGCCCACAGGCTCGCCCGGGGGCGGCCGGCCAAGGAGGCGTTTATCTTCACCGGCGCAACAGGCGCCGGACCGTGGCGCGACCACGACTACCGCAACTGGCGCCGACGCCGCTTCGAGCCTGCCGCCCGCGCGGCCGGGCTGCCGAACGCGCGGCCGTACGACCTCCGCCACTCCTTCGCCAGCCTCCTGCTCCACGAGGGCCGCGTCTCCGTCGTCGACCTCGCCGCTCAGCTCGGCCACGCGCCGACCATGACGCTCAACACCTACGGGCACGTCATCGCCGAACTGCGCGAAGGGCCGCGCCGCAGCGCGGTCGAGCAGATCGAGCGCGCCCGCGGCAAGCGGGACCCCACAGTGCCCCCAGAACTGAAAAACGCGACCTCCCGGAACCGGGAAGATCGCGCTATTCCGCCGAAGCCGACACCCGGACTCGAACCGGGGACCCCTTCATTACGAGTGAAGTGCTCTACCAGCTGAGCTATGTCGGCGTGGTGCGGCGAAAAGCCTAGCGCCTGCCGCGTGTCGCGCCGGCCCGGCGGGCAGCGACCCCGAGGACCGCGGCACTCGCCGGCGGCAGGCGGCGCAGAACGCGCGTCGACCGGCGCCGCCACGCCGTACGCCGAGGCAGTTCACGAGTCGTATATCTGCCGAAATCCGGCGTATGACGTTGTAGCCGAGCCTGAGCGCACCTACGCTCGGCGTCTACTCCTCACGGCGAACAGAGACGACGGACTGACAACATGCGGCCACGGAAGGTCGGCGATCCGGATGCACCGGATCGCATGCGGCTGGCGCCGCCACCCTCGATCCTGCTCGTCGACGCCGACGAGCGCGGGCGTGAGATGCTCCGCGACGCGCTGCTCGAGGGCACCGGCGCGTTCGAGCTCGAGGCCGTCGCCAACGCCGAGCAGCTCGTCGAGCACCTCGGCCACACCGAGCACGCCCCGAGCCTCGTCATGGTCGATCTCGACCGCGAAGACGCCCAGCCGTTCGCCGCGATCGACCTCGTCAAGCGCGACGGCCGCCTGCGCCGGATCCCGGTGATCGCGCTGACCAGCCGCCGCGATGTTGATCCCGCGCTCGCCGCCCGCGCTTACGAGGCCGGTGTCAACACCGTGCTGCCCAAGCCCGCGACCTTCCTCGCGCTGGTGCGCCTCGTCAAGGTCGTCACCGCCTACTGGCTCGAGGCCGCGATCCTGCCCCGTGAGGAGGCCGCATGAGCCGGCATCCGACCGTCGTGCTCGCCGCGCTGCTCGACGACGCCCGCCACGAGCGGCTCGTCGCCGCCCTTCACGACGGCGACCGCGGGCACTACGAGATCCATCGCGTGACGACGCTGGCGGCGCTGCGCGCCGCCGCGGACGACCACGGCCACGACGCCTACGTGGTCGCCGAGCTCGCGGCCGCGGAGGTGTTGCTCGGCGCCGACCCCCACGCGCCGGTCGTGCTGCTCGCCACGGCGCAGAGCGACGACGTCGCGGCCGACCTCGCCGCGGTCGCGGCCGGCGTCGCGGAGTACCTCGTCGACCCCGAGCCGGCGGCGCTCGAGCGCGCGGTGCGCTACTCCATCGTGCACCAGGCGGCGCAACGCGCGCTCGCCGAATCCGAAGAACGCCACGCGCTCGCGCTGCAGGGCGCCAACGACGGGCTGTGGGACTGGGACGTGCGCGCCGACCGCCTGTACGCGTCGCCGCGCTGGAAGGCGATGCTCGGCTACGCCCCGGGCGACGTCACCGACGCGCCCGGCGAGTGGCTCGGCCGCGTGCATGCCGACGACCGCGCGATGCTCTCGCAGGCGCTCGAGGCGCACCTCGCGGGCACGAGCCGCCACTTCGAGCACGAGTACCGCATGGAGCACCGGGACGGCGGCTACCGCTGGATGCTCGCCCGCGGGATCGCTGTACGCGACCGGCTCGGCCGCGCGACCCGGGTCGTCGGCAGCCAGACCGACGTCAGCGACCGCAAGGCAGCCGAGCAGCGCCTGCAGCAGGACGCCCTGCACGACGCCCTCACCGGGCTGCCGAACCGGGTGCTCTTCCTCGACCGCCTCGACCAGGCGATCCGTCGCGCCCAGCGCAAGGGCTCCGACGCCTGCGCCGCGGTGCTGTTCCTCGACCTCGACCGCTTCAAGGTCGTCAACGACTCGCTCGGCCACCTCGTCGGCGACCGGCTGCTCGTGGCCGTCGCCCAGCGCCTCGAGGGCGCGTTGCGCCCGACCGACACGGTCGCCCGGATCGGCGGTGACGAGTTCACGCTGCTGCTGGCCGACGTGACCGACGCGCACGAGGCGTCGGTCGTCGCCGACCGCGTCCACCAGGCGCTCTCGACCCCGTTCGAGCTCGGCGGTCGCGAGCTGTTCGTCGACGCGTCGATCGGGATCGCGCTCGCACGCCCCGACGCCGCGCCGGAGGACATCGTGCGCGACGCGGACGTCGCGATGTATCGCGCGAAGGCCGACGGCAGCGGCGGGCACGCCGTGTTCGACGCGGCGATGCACGCGCAGGTACTGCACCGGCTCGACATGGAAGGCGAGCTGCGCCGCGCGATCGAGGCACGCTCGCTGCAGGTCGCCTACCAGCCGATCGTGCAGACCGCGTCGGGGCGGATCGCGGGCTTCGAGGCGCTGTGCCGCTGGCCCGACGGCCGCGGCGGCTTCCACGAGCCGGCCGACTTCGTCCCGATCGCCGAGGAGACCGGGCTGATCGTCCCGCTCGGCGCCTGGGTGCTGCGGGCGGCCTGCGTGCAGCTCGCCGAATGGCGCCGGCTCCCGCAGGGCGCCGGGCTGACGATGGGTGTCAACGTCTCGCGCCGGCAGCTCACCGATCCCGGCTTCGAGGACCTGCTCGAGGACGCGTTCGGCACCGCGTCGCTCGACCCGGCGGCGCTGCGCCTGGAGATTTCAGAGCTCGAGCTCTCGCGCGACCCGGACGGGATGCGCAGCCGCCTGGTCCATTTGTTCCAGGCGCACGGCGTGCGCTCGCACATCGACGACTTCGGCACGGGGGCATCGTCGCTGCGTCTGCTGCACGGGTTCCCGGGCGACGCGGTGAAGATCCACCGCGGGCTGGTGATCGGGATGGGCCACGACGCGGGCGCCTTCGAGATCGTCAAGGCGCTCGCCGGGCTGGCTCACAACCTCGGGCTCGAGGTGATCGCCGAGGGCGTCGAGCACGAGGAGCAGCTCGAGCACCTCACGCGGCTCGGCTGCGAGTTCGCTCAGGGCTTCCACCTGGCGGCCCCGCTGGCGCCAAGCGGCGCCGCCGCGCTCCTGCGCGACGGCGTGCTCAGCGTCTCCTAGCCGCTACGGCCGCCCCGTCTCGGCAGAGGAGTCGTCCGCCGTACGGTCGAAGCGGCCGCCGCTCTCGGCCTGGCGCTCGTCGACACGGCCCTGGTCGTACTCGGAGCGGCGCTCGCCGCCGGCAGCGGTCGAGCCGGCCGGCTCGTGCGCCCGGCCGCCCTCGCGGTCGGTCGAGGTGACGCCCTCGTCGGACCGGCGCGCATCGTTGCTCTCCAGCGCCGGCGCGAAGTGGTCGCGCTCGTGGTCGTCGATGAGCTCGTCATCGGCGAGCCCGCGCTGGTGCATCTCGGCCTTCTGCTCGTGCAGCTGGGCCTCGGAGCGCTGGCGCTCGGCCTCGGTCTGCGCCATGCGCGCCTTCTGCTCGGCCACCTCGGCCTCGCGCTCACGCTGACTGGCCACCTGCTGGTGTTCGGTCGCCACTCGATCACGACGCTGGCCGAGCTCGCGCTCGCGCGCCTTCACCTGCGCCTGGCGCCGCATGCGGGGCAGCATGACGGCCAGGGCGATGAGGATCAGGACGACCACGACGATCACGACGATCAATCCGGTGGACATCGTCTCTCTCCCTCGTGTCGGGGTCGGGGGTTGTGCTCCAGAGTGCCCGGACCGCCCATCACGTCAAACTCCCGCGTATGCCGCTCGCCTTCGACCTGCAGTCGCACTCCGTCCACTCCGACGGCGCCCTCGGCGCCGCCGAGGTCGTCGCCCGCGCGGCCGCAGCGGGGGTCGAGCTGCTCGCACTGACCGACCACGACACCGTCGACGGCGTGCCGGAGGCGCAGGCCGCCGCCCGCGAGCAGGGCATCCGCATCTCCCCCGCCTCGGAGCTGTCGGCCGTGCATGGCGGCCATGAGGACCTGCACGTGCTGGGCTACGGGCTCGATGTCGGCGATCGCGACCTGCTCGCCACCCTCGAGGACTTCCGCGCCGACCGCGCGCACCGCATCGAGGCGATGGCCGACCGGCTGCGCGACCTCGGCTTCTCGCTCGACGACGCGCCGCTGCGTGCCCGCCGTGACGCCGGCAAGCCCGTCGGGCGCCCGCACCTCGCCGACGCCGTCCTCGCACACCCGGCGAACGGGGAACGCCTGCGCGAGGAGGGCATCGACGGACGCGCGAAGCTGTTCCCGCCCTACCTGGTCCCCGGCGCGGCGGCCTACGTCGCGCGCTCGCGGCCGACGGTCGCGGAGGCGATCGCGGTGATCCACGCTGCGGGTGGAGTGGCGGTCTGGGCGCATCCGTTCTGGGACCTCGAGTCCCCGCAGGAGGCGCTCGACGCGATCGACGCCTTCACGGCGGCGGGGCTCGACGGGATCGAGGTCTTCTATCCGACGCACGACGAGCGCCAGACGCGCTTCCTGTTCGAGGCGGCGTCCGAGCGGGGGCTCCTGACCACGGGGTCCGCGGACTTCCACGGTCCCGAGCACGATCCGTTCTCGCGCTTCCGCACGTTCGAGCTCTACGGTCTCGAGCCGAACCTCGGGCCGATCAGCTGACGCGGTCCGGGCGCGTGTAGACGTTCACGCGCCCGCCGCGGGCGAAGCCGCACAGCGTCAGGCCGCGATCGTCGGCGAGCGTGACCGCGAGCGAGGTCGGCGCGCCGACGCCGACGAGCACGGGCGCGCCCGCGACCGCGGCCTTCTGCACGAGCTCGAACGACAACCGGCCCGAGACGCAGAGCACGTGCGGGTGCAGCGGGACGCGCCCCTCGCGCAGCGCCCAGCCGATCACCTTGTCCATCGCGTTGTGGCGCCCGACGTCCTCGCGTACGCACAGCAGCTCGCCCGCGGCATCGAAGAGGCCCGTGGCGTGCAGCCCGCCGGTGCGCGCGAACGTCGGCTGGCGCAGGCGGTCGGGCAGCCCGGCCAGCAGCGCGCGCTCGAGCACCGGCCCGTGGGCAAGCGGCGCGGCGTGCACGGCGACCTGCTCGAGCGCGCCCTTGCCGCAGACGCCGCACGAGGACGAGGTGAAGAACGAGCGCGCGTCGGGAGCGCGCAGCAGCGGACCCGCGACCTCGATCGTGTTGCCGGCCAGATCGGCGGGCGGTGAGGCCTGGCGCGCGCCGTCGATCAGCCCCTCGCCGTGCAGGAAGCCCAGCGCCAGCTCATCGTCGTGGCCCGGCGTGCGCATGGTCACGGCGAGCGCCGCACCGTCGACGCGGATCTCGAGCGGCTCCTCGACGGCGACCTCGTCCTCGAGCCCCGGCGCGCGGACGGTCGCGTAGCTGCCGCGCAGGTGCACCTCGGTCATGGTCTGCATGGTGGCGGGTAGACCCGCGGCATGACGGACGACGTCACCGCACCGCTCGCACCAGACTTCGCGCGCTACCGCGTCGAGCCCGGCGAGGCGGTCGACCTCGCGCAGCTCGACACGGCCGACACGGCCGGCTTCGCCGACCGCGAGGAGGCGGATGCCGAGATGTCCGGCATCGTCGAGCGGATCGCCGACCTGCAGGCGCGCCTGTACGCCGAGGAGGAGCGCTCGCTGCTCGTCGTCCTGCAGGGCATCGACGCCGCCGGCAAGGACTCCTCGGTCAAGCACGTGTTCGGCGGCGTCAACCCGCAGGGTTGCCGCGTCTACACCTTCAAGCAGCCCTCCAGTGACGAGGCCGCGCACGACTTCCTGTGGCGCTATCACCAGGATACGCCGGCGCGCGGCATGATCCACGTCTTCAACCGCTCACACTACGAGGACGTGCTGGTCGTGCGCGTCAAGGGACTGGTCGACGAGGCGCGCTGGCGGTCGCGCTACGACTCGATCAACGACTTCGAGCGGATGCTCGTGCGCGAGGGCACCGTGGTGCTGAAGTTCTTCCTGCACATCTCGCGCGACGCACAGCTCGAGCGTTTCCGGGAGCGGCTCGAGCGCACGGACAAGCACTACAAGTTCTCCTCCTCCGACGTGCGCGAGCGCCGCCACTGGGACGACTACCAGGCGGCGTTCACCGACATGCTCGCCCACACGAGCACGCCGTGGTCGCCGTGGCACGTCGTCCCCGCCGACCACAAGTGGCTGCGCAACTACGTCGTCGCCCGCACCGTCGCGGGGACGCTCGCGGCGATCGACCCGCAGTGGCCCGCGCCCAGCGAGGACCTCGAGGCCTTCGCCGCGGGCGAGCTGGATCAGCTCGCGGGGCGCGAGCGTCAGCCGAGCAGCGACTCGAGCCGGTAGGCGAGCGCCTCGCAGGCCAGCTCGTAGCCGACGTTGAGCGCGAGCCGGGCGCGCGTGTCCTGCACGAGCTCGAGCGCGGTCCGCAGGTCCTGCGGCGAGCGCTCGCGTGCGTCCTCGGCAAGCGCGTCCGCGCGGTCGGCGTTGTGGGCCAGCTCGGGCGCGCCGTCCGCGACGCACGCGAGGTCGCGGTACCAGAGGCCGGCCAGCTGCAGCGCGTGGTCGACTGCGCCGGTCTCGGCCCGCCGCTCCGCCCGGCGCGCGCGCTCGGTGTACTCGGTCGTGCGCCGCTTGTGCTCCTTCTTGGGCAGGTAGGCCAGCTCGTCGGCCAGGGCCGCCTCGACCGCCTCGCGCGCCAGGGCGCCGAGCGCGCGCGCCTGCTCGAGCAGCGGCCGCCACGGCTGCTCGCCAGCGCTCGCGCCGTGCAGCGGCGCGCGCGCGAACGCCTCGGCGCGGGCACGCATGGCGGGTCCGTCGCCGAGCGCGAGGGCGAGCGCGCGCTCCCCGTCGCCGAGCGAGACCCGCGCGCAGGGGAGCGCGGCGGCCGGTGCGACGCCTCTCGCCTCGAGGGTCCGCGCGAGCTGCTCGTCCGACGGCGCATCGAAGCGCACCGCCTGGCAGCGCGAGGCGATCGTCGGCAGCACCTGCGTGAGCCGGTCGGTGAGCAGCAGCACAACGACGTAGGACGGCGGCTCCTCGAGCGTCTTGAGCAGCGCGTTGGCCGCCTCGTCGTTCATCGTGTCGGCCCGCTCGAGCACGAACACGCGGTGGCCCGCCTCGAACGGCGTGCGCGAGGCGGCGGCGACCACAGACTCGTCGATGTCGCGGCGCAGCATCTCGTGCGCACCGCTGGGAGCGATCCAGGTCAGGTCGGGGTGCGTGCCGTGCTCGACGCGCGTGCGCGCGCTCTCCGGATCAGGCGCCCCGCGGGCGAGCAGCGCGGCCGCGAACGCGCGTGCCGCTGCCCGCTTCCCGCTGCCGGCCGGGCCGTGCAGCAGGTACGCATGCGCGGGCTGCGCGTCGGCGCCGAGCGCCGCGCCGAGGACGGCGGCGGCGTGCGGATGGGCATCGAGGGCGAGCGCGGCCACGGCGGTCATCCTAGGCGCGACGGATCGATCGGGCGCGATACCGTCCCGGCGTGGACCGCGGCCGCCTGATCACCGTCGAGGGGCTCGACGGTGCGGGCAAGACGACGCTCGTCGCCGGCCTCGCCGCAGCCCTCGCCGACCGCGGCCGGCCCGTCCAGGCGCTGCGCGAACCCGGCGGGGTGGAGCTCTCCGAGCGCATCCGCGAGCTGGTGCGCGACCCGGCGCATCCGACCGATCCGCGCGCCGAGGCGCTGCTGTTCGCCGCCGCCCGGGCGCAGCTCGTGGCCGAGCGGCTCGAGCCGCTGCTGGCCGCGGGCGAGTGGGTGCTGCTCGACCGCTTCGTCGACTCCTCGCTGGCCTACCAGGGCGCTGGCCGGGGGCTCGGCGTCGAGGCGGTGCGCGCGATCAACGCGTTCGCCACCGGCGGCCTGGTGCCCGACCGCACGATCCTGCTGCGCATCGAGGCGGGCGACGGGCTCGCACGCACATCCGGGCGCGCCGGCGTGGCGGATCGGCTCGAACGCGAGGACCCGTCGTTCTTCGCCGCGACGGGAGCCGCCTACGACGCGCTCGCGGCCGAGGAGCCGGAGCGCTTCGCCGTCGTCGACGCCGGCGGATCGCCCGACGTCGTGCTCCGCGAGGCGCTCGCCGCGCTTCAGCCGTTGCTGCCGTAGCCCGCGGGGTGCGCCTGGTGCCAGGACCAGGCGTCGGCGATCATCGCCTCGAGGTCGCGCTCGGGCGCCCAGCCCAGTTCCTCGCGTGCGAGATCGGCGGCGGCCACGAGCGCTGCGGGGTCGCCATCACGGCGGTCCTCCTCGATCGCGGGGATCTCCTTGCCCGTGACCCTGCGGGCCGTCTCGATGACCTGCTTGACCGAGTAGCCGTGCCCCGTGCCGAGGTTGATGATGCGGTGGCGCCCCGCGGTGTTGGTCTCGAGCGCCAGCCGGTGGGCGATCGCCAGGTCGTCGACGTGGATGTAGTCGCGCACGGCTGTGCCATCGTCGGTCGGATAGTCCGTCCCGAACACCTTCACGTGGTCGGTCCGGCCGGCGGCCGCCCGCAACACCAGGGGGATGAGGTGCGTTTCGGGGTCATGGTCCTCCCCGAAGCGCCCGCTCGAGCCGGCGACGTTGAAGTAGCGCAGCGAGGTCGCGGCGAGTCCATGGGCGCGGCTCTCGTCGGCGATCATCCGGTCGACGGCGAGCTTCGAGTTCCCGTAGGCGTTGACCGGGTTGGTGGGGAGGTCCTCGCGCATCGGCACGACGTCGGGCTCCCCATAGGTCGCGCAGGTCGAGGAGAAGACGAGGTTGCCGATGCCGGCGTCGCGCATCGCGTCGAGCAGGTTCAGCGTGCCGACGAAGTTGCCGCGGTGATAGCGCTCGGGATGGGCGACGGACTCCGCGACGAGCGCCAGCGCGGCGAAGTGCAGGACGCCGTCGAAGCCGTCGGCGAGAACCGCGTGCGTGGCCGCCTCGTCCAGCAGGTCGACCTGGACGAAGCGCGCGCCCTCGGGGATCGCCTCGCGGTGCCCGCGCTCGAGGTGGTCGAGGACGACGACCTCGTGGCCGCCTGCGACGAGGTGGTTCGCGACGACCGAGCCGATGTAGCCGGCGCCGCCGGTGACGAGGAGCTTCATGGAGCGGCCATCATGGCAGCCGTTCGTACAATGGAAAGGGTGCGCGTGCGCTTCCTCCGGCCCGTCCTGGGACTCGCGCTGGCCCTCTCGCTGAGCGCGCCGGCGGCAGCTTCGGCCCAGGTGACGCCCCCTCCGACTCCGACTCCGACGCCGACCCCGACGCCGACGGCTTCCCCTACTCCGACCCCGACGCCGACGCCGACACCCACCCCGACGCCCCTCAAGAGGACGAAGGCGATCCGCAAGGTCTACAAGGACTTCAACCAGGACGGCGTGATCAGCGCGTGCGCCCACACGGTGAAGGTGCTCAAGCGGACGCTGCTCACGATCACCGCGGCGCGCGACGCCGACTACCCCGAATTCCGCCAGCAGATCAACGCGGCGATCAAGGCCCACAGCAAGGGCCGCTGCGACAAGCCGACGCCGACGCCGACTCCGACTGCGACTGCGACCGCCGCACCGTCGAATGGCGGCGGCTCGGGCGGCTCACCGCCGTCACCCACGCCGGCTCCGGCGCCCGCGACGCCGGCGCCCGCGCCCGCGGCTCCAGCACCGTCGAGCCCGGGGACGCTGCCCAAGACGCACGCAGGCCGCGGCGGCAAGGCGGTCCCGCCGCCTGCCTCGACCGCGGTCCCGCCGACGGCGACCCCGGCGCCGGCGCCGCCCGCGGCGACGGCGCCCCAGGAGGCGCAGGTCATCGTCAGCCATCCGCACGACCAGGGGTCGCTCCTGGTGCCGCTGATCCTCGGGGCGATCGCCCTCGCCGGGCTCGCCGCGGCCGCCTCGTCGGCGCTGCTCGGCACCCGCGTCCCGCGCTTCGCGGGCATGGGCCAGGCCTGGCGCGAAGCGGCCTACCGGACCTCCGGCACCTGGGGGGACTTCACCGACTGGCTGCACCTCGGCCGCTGATCTTTGCCCTCGGAGCGGGGTCACGCTCCCAGGCGGTGCACGAAGGCCTGCGTTCCGTCCGACCCGAGGCGGAGCATGCCCTCCCCCGACGCACCACGTTTTGACCGCCGCGCCACACGCGGCAACACTTGAGAAGGAGTCCCGTAGCCATGGAGCAGACGCCACAGCCCACCCTCACGCCGGAGCCGCGCGCCGGCGAGGCGCTGACGGTCAGGCGGCTGTTCACGCAGCCCGGCGTCCATCCCTTCGACATGGTCGAGTGGGAGTCGCGCACGGCGGCCGTGGGCAAGTTCCGCCAGGACGGCGTCGAGTTCCCCGTGACGTGGTCGCAGAACGCGACGAACATCGTCGCTCAGAAGTACTTCCGCGGCCAGCTCGACTCGCCGACGCGCGAGCGCTCGGTCAAGCAGATGATCTCGCGCGTGTCCGGCACGATCGCGGACTGGGGTCGTGAGCGCGGCTACTTCGCCACCGTCGAGGACGGCGACGCCTTCGAGGCCGAGCTGACCTACATCCTGCTCAACCAGATCGCGGCGTTCAACAGCCCGGTCTGGTTCAACGTCGGCTTCGAGGAGCAGCCGCAGTGCTCGGCCTGCTTCATCCTCTCGGTCGAGGACAACATCGAGTCGATCCTCGAGTGGAACACGCGCGAGGGCCGCATCTTCCGCGGCGGGTCCGGGTCGGGCATCAACCTCTCGAAGATCCGCGGGTCGATGGAGCCGCTGTCGAAGGGCGGCACGGCGTCGGGCCCGGTCTCCTTCATGCGCGGCGCCGACGCGTGGGCGGGCACGATCAAGTCCGGCGGCAAGACGCGCCGCGCGGCGAAGATGGTCGTGCTCGACGTCGACCACCCCGACATCCGCGACTTCATCTGGTGCAAGGCCAAGGAGGAGGACAAGGCGGCCGCGCTGCGCGACGCGGGCTTCGACATGTCGATCGACGGTGACGGCTTCACCTCGATCCAGTACCAGAACGCCAACAACTCGGTCCGGGTCACGGACGAGTTCATGCACGCCGTCGAGAACGACGAGGACTGGCACCTGATCGCCCGCGCGACGGGCGAGCCGGTCGGCGAGCCGGTGCGCGCCCGTGAGCTGATGCGCGAGATCGCCGAGGCCGCGTGGCGCTGCGCCGATCCGGGCGTCCAGTACGACACGACGATCAACCAGTGGCACACGTCGCCGAACTCCGGACGCATCAACGCGTCCAACCCGTGCTCGGAGTACATGCACGTCGACGACTCGG
>JAXDHR010000195.1:0-3360 GCA_034664425.1 Solirubrobacteraceae bacterium | reverse complement strand
GACAACACGCTCGCGATGGCCGATCACTACGACCACATCCACGTCGGCTACCACCCGATGTACGGCGAGAACACCAAGGCCTCGAAGCAGATCGACGCGATCCTCAAGCCCGACCAGTGGATCAAGCTGATCTCCCGCCTCGGCCAGATCGACAACCCGACGGTCGCCGACCGGCCGTCGCGCTACTCGGTCAAGGTCGTCAAGCGCGCGTCGACCGCCCACGCCGGCGAGTAGGCTCGCGCGCAACATGCGCGCACCCTTCATCGACCACGTGACGGTCCGGGTCTCCGATCTCGAGCGCAGCCGCGCCTTCTACGAGCGGGCGCTCGAGCCGTTCGGGGTGCACGTGCAGCAGATCGACGGCACGGACGGGCCCGAGCTCGCGATCGGTCCCGAAGGCTCCGAGGACCTGGTGCTCGCCGCGGGCAAGCCGTCTGGCCCGCTCCACATCGCCTTCCTGGCCATGGACCCCGAGACGGTCGACGCGTTCCACGCCGCCGCACTCGAGGCCGGCGGCGGCGACAACGGCAAGCCGGGACCGCGGCCGCAGTACCACGAGCGCTACTACGCGGCGTACGTGGTCGATCCCGACGGCAACAACGTCGAGGCCGTCTGCCACACGGGTCCGAGCGCGGCCGAGCAGGACCCGGCCCGGCGCTGATCAGCGCTCGACCGTCTGCTCCAGCAGGGCCGCGTAGGTTTCGGGCCGCCGCGTGGAGAGGAAGGGGAACAGCGTCAGCCAGTCGCGGCGCTGGTCGAGGTCGAGGTCGGCGACGAGCACGGCGGGGGCGTCGCGCGGCGCCTGGACGAGCACGCGGCCGTAGGGGTCCGAGATGAACGAGGAGCCGTAGAAGGTCAGCGGTCCCTCGCTGCCGATGCGGTTGACGGCGACCATGAAGGTGGCGTTGGCGATCCCGTTGGCCGTGATCACCTTCTCCCACAGCGGCTCGGTGTCGAAGCCGGGATGGTCTGGCTCGGAGCCGATCGCGGTCGGGTAGACGATCACCTCGGCCCCGCCGAGGGAGTACGCGCGCGCGAGCTCCGGGAACCACTGATCCCAGCAGGTCGGGAAGCCGAACGCGCCCTGCCCGATCCCGACGACGGGATAGCCGTCATCGTCGTCGCCCGGCCGGAAGTAGCGGTCCTCGTAGTAGCCGGCCGTCACGGGGATGTGCAGCTTGCGGGTGCGCGCGACGACCTCGCCGTCCGGGCCGACGACGATCGCCGTGTTGTAGCCCATGCCGCCGTCCTCGGCGCGCTCGTACAGCGAGGCATGCACCGTGATCCCGTGCTCGCGCGCGCTCGCGGCCGCCAGCCTGGTCGTGGGCCCGTCGGGGATCTGCTCGGCGCGCTCGAGCGCGTCCTCGAGCGCGTCGGGGACGATCGCGAAGTACGGCGAGAGCGTCAGCTCCTGCAGGCAGACGAGCTTCGCCCCCTCCCCCGCGGCCATCGCGATACCGCGCGCGAGCGCTGCCGCATGCGCCTCCGGGTCGGGGTTCCAGGCCTCCTGCACGGCCCCGATCCGGAACGGCTCGCGGGCGGGCGGGTCGACGCGCGCGAGCGACGGGGGCGTCGCGCCCACGGCGGTGATCAGCTGCGGCTCGGGCATGCCGGCGATGCTAACGGGGCGCGGCTCCGTGCATGCCCCGACGGACCAAGTCCTCGTACTGATGCCGCGGATCGCCGCCGAGCGCGTTGAAGTGTTCGAGTAGGTGCGCCGTATCCAGCCACGCGGGGCCGGGAGCGCCGATCGTCGCCGCGAAGCTGCTCCATCGCCAGTCCTCAGGGCGCTCGGCGAGCCCGGCCTGGCACGGGTTGCGGGCGATGTACGCGGCAACCGTCCACATCTGCACGTCGTCGCGCACCCGTACCGCGCCGTAGCGGCTCTGGAAGAGATGACCGCGGCGCCCATGCCGCCGGTTGAAGATCTGTGCGTAGTCCCCGTGGAGGCCATGCATGCCCTCGCCGAGGTTCGCGTTGGGAGTCTTGAGGAGGAGATGGACATGGTTGTCCATCAGGCAGTACGAGAGACAGTTCCACTCTCGCCGGCCGACGACACGTCCGAGGCCGGCGAGATAGCGCAATCGATCCGCGTCGCCGAGGAAGATCGCTTGCTGCGCTGCCCCGCGGGCGAACACGTGGAAGATCCCGTCGGCTACCTCCTCCCTGGGCTTGCGTGCCATGCGCCATGTAGTCGCTGCCGCCCGCTTCTCGCCCCTTAAAGGGGCCTGGCCCCTTTACCGCGGCGCCGTAAAGGGGCCAGGCCCCTTTACGGAGTGGGGATCTGCTGGGTGATGCAGTGGATGCCGCCGCCGCCCTTCGCCAGCGTGGCGCCTGGGATGCCGACGACTTCACGGGAGGGGTAGAGCGCGGCGATGCGGGCCAGGGCCTCGTCGTCGGTCGCAGGATCGGCGATCGGGACGATCACCGCCCCGTTGCAGACGTAGAAGTTGGTGTACGGCACGACCGTCGGGGGGCCGGACCAGTCCAGGCGCGGGAGCAGCTCGAGCTCGGTCACCGCCACCCCAGCGTCTCGCAGCCGGGCGAGGTTGTCCTGCGCGGGCTCGTAGTTCGGATCCGCAGGATCCTCGACCGTCTGCAGCAGGACGTGCCCCGCGGCCACCGCGGCGCAGATGTTGTCGACGTGCCCGTCGGTGTCGTCGTCCTCGACGAGCCCGCGCCCGAGCCAGATCACGCGTGTCACGCCCAGCAGCTCGCACAGCCGCTCCGCGATCTCGTCGCCCGAGAGCGACGGGTTGCGCTTCGGCTGCAGCAGGCACTGCTCGGTCGTGAACAGGGTTCCCGACCCGTCGACGGCGATCGAGCCGCCCTCGAGCACCAGGTCGGTCGCGTCGACGCGCTCGATCCCCAGCCGCGCCAGCGCCCGGGCGCCGAACGCGGCGTCGTCGTCCCAGGGCCGGAACTTCTCACCCCAGGCGTTGAAGCCGAAGTCGACGCCGGCACGACGGCCCGCCGCCTCGTCGGCCACGATGATCGGCCCCGAGTCACGCGCCCACGAGTCGTCGAGCGCGACCTCGAAGAGCTCGACCCCCGCGGAGCAGGCGGCGCGCGCGGCAGCGGCCTGCGCGGGTCGCACCGCCATCAGCACCGGCTCGAACGCAGCGATCGCGTTCGCCACCTCGGCGTGCGAGGCCTCCGCCTCATGCAGCAGCGAGCCCCACATGTCCGCACGCGCCGGCCAGCACATCAAGGTCCGCTCGTGCGGCGTCCACTCGGCGGGCATCGAGAAGCGCGGAGCCATCGCCGCGGACACTACCGGGAGGGTGCCGGCGCGGCGGGCCCGGGCGCGGCGGACGCCGCCGCCCGCGGCGAGGAGCCGAGACCGAGCTCCCAGTCGGG
>JAXDHR010000194.1:0-3019 GCA_034664425.1 Solirubrobacteraceae bacterium | reverse complement strand
TCTCGGCCTCGTTGTCGAAGTCGTCGAACTCGCGCCGGATGATCGGGATGACGTGCCCCGGGACGTCCTCGCGCACCTCGGGGTTGCTCAGCGATCCCTTGCGACCGGTGGTGGTGGAGGGCTCCATTCCATCAAAGTACCAAAACCCTCCAGGGTTTCATGTTATTTGCCTTCGAGGGAGGCGTCACCAGGGATCGCGCTGCGGATCGCGGTCGACGGCCTCGAGGCGGGCGGTCCGGATCCAGGGCGACGGCGCCGGTTCCGAGGGCGCCGGCGGCGGCGCGGTGTCGCGCAGGAACTGCTCGACGGCGGCCATCAGGGCGGCGGCCTCCTCAGGGGAGGCCGAGGAGCCGTGCAACTCGAGGCGCGGGCGCCGGTTCATCGACGCTCAGCGTACCGCCCACCCGTAGGATCGCGCGATGCGTCTCCCTCGCCGCGTCCCGCCCCTCGCCGTGCTCGCGGCCGCCGCGCTCGTGGCCGCCCCGGCGGGCGCCGCCACCACGCTGCAGCGGACGATCGCGCCGGATGCGGGCAGCGGCTACCGGGGCCTGCATCGCGCGCCCGGAGAGCCGTACGTCGTGCGCCGGGGCGCCGGCGCCCCGGTGCACGCCGCGCGCGCGCGCAGCCGGCGCTCGCTCGCGTTCTTCGCGCAGCTGACCGACCCGCAGATCGCCGACGAGATGTCGCCGGCGCGCGTCGACTTCGCCGACCCGGCGGGGGGCGAGGTGTCCGCCGCATGGCGCCCGCAGGAGGCGCTCGGCCTCGACGTCTTCGATCGCACGGTGCACGCGGTCAACGCGAACCGGACGAGCCCGGTCGCGCAGAGCAACGGGCGCCGCGCACGGCTGCAGATGGCGCTCACGACCGGCGACCTGACCGACAACCAGCAGCTCAACGAGACGCGCTGGTACCGGACCGTGCTCGACGGCGGCCGCGTCGACCCGTTCTCCGGCAAGCCCATCAGCGCGAGCAACGCCTGCCCCGGCGCCGGCTCAGACGCCGTCGCGCGGCTCGATGCCGACGTCGCCGCGCGGCGCTACACCGGCGTGCAGGACTACGCGGACTACGCGACGGCGAGCGCCGACCGCAAGAACGGCTTCTGGGATCCCGACACCGCGCCGGCCGGCGGGGCCTTTGCGGCGTTCCCGCGCTACCCCGGAGTGATGGACGCCGCGCAGCGGCCGTTCACCGCCGAGGGGCTGAAGGTCCCGTGGTACGACGCCCGCGGCAACCACGACGGGCTCGTCCAGGGCAACGCCCCGGCCAGCGAGCCGCTGTTCCGCTCGATCGCCGTCGGCTGCCTGAAGGTCTTCCCCGGCCCGGGCTTCGACCCCGCCGCGTTCGCGGGAGCCTCGGCCGGCGAGCTGTTCCGCTCCTTCGGCGATCCGGCCTTCATCGCCCAGCTGCTGGCCGGCGCCAGGCAGGTTCCGCCTGATCCCGACCGGCGCTTCGTCGGCAAGGCCGAGTTCCGGCGCCTGCTGCGCACGGGCGACCACGCGCACGGGCTCGGCTACACGGACCGCTCGCAGCTGCGCGCCTCCAAGGGCACCGCGAGCTACTACGCCTTCACGCGCGGGTCGCTGCGGTTCATCGCGCTCGACACCGTCGCCGAGGGCGGCAACCAGAGCGGCAACCTCGACGACCCGCAGTACCGCTGGCTGGCGGGCGAGCTGCGGGCCGCGCGCCGCGCCGACCAGCTCGTGGTCGTCTACGGCCACCACACGATGGCGACGATGGACAACGTCCTCCCCGACGAGGACGCGAAGCCGTGCACGACGGCCGACGAGCCCGGCTGCGACCGCGACCCGCGGCTCTCGACCCCGATCCACCGCGGCCTCGCGGGCCCGCAGCCGGTGCGCGCGCTGCTCGATGCGACGCCGAACGTGATCGCCTACGTCGCCGGCCACACGCACGAGAACAAGGTCGACTTCTTCGCAGGGGGCGGCGGACACGGCTTCTGGCAGATCAACACGGCGTCGCACATCGACTGGCCCGAGCAGAGTCGCGAGATCGAGGTGATGGACAACCGCGACGGGACGCTGTCGCTGTTCGGCACGCTGCTCGACACGGCCGCGCCGGTTCGCGCGCCGGCGTCGGGCTTCACGACGGCGAAGCTCGCGTCTTTGGCGCGCACGCTGGCGTGGAACGATCCGCAGCGCTCGACCTCCTCGGGCAACGGCGGATCGGCGGGCGACACCGGCCGCGGCACGCGCGCGGACCGCAACGTCGAGCTGCTGCTGCGCGACCCGCGCCGCGTCGCAGGGGTGCGCGCCCGGGAGCGCGCGGCACGGCAGGAGGCCACGGCGCACTGCAGCTCGGCCGCCGCGCGCGCCCACATGGCCTGCTGAGGCCGCCGATACGCGTCCCGCTCGAGCCCGCTGACCGCGTCCCTGTTACAGCGGGATGTTCCCGTGCTTGCGCCGCGGCCCCGGCTCGCGCTTGGTCTGCAGGGTCTCGAGCGCTGAGATCAGCTTCGGGCGCGTCTCGTGCGGGATCAGGACGTCGTCGACGTAGCCGCGCTCCGCTGCCGCGTACGGGTTCGCGAAGCGCGCCTTGTAGTCGTCGATCAGCTTCGCGCGGCGCTCGTCCGGGGTCGGGGAGCTCGCGATGTCGCGGCGGTGGATGATGTTGACCGCGCCCTCGGGCCCCATCACCGCGATCTCGGCCGTGGGCCACGCGAAGTTGAAGTCGGCGAGCAGATGCTTGGAGGCCATGACGTCGTAGGCGCCGCCGTACGCCTTGCGCGTGATCACCGTGAGCTTCGGGACCGTCGCCTCGGCGTAGGCGTAGAGCAGCTTCGCGCCGTGGCGGATGATGCCGCCCCACTCCTGCGTGGTGCCGGGGAGGAAGCCGGGCACGTCGACGAGGGTCAGCAGCGGGATGTTGAAGGCGTCGCAGGTGCGCACGAAGCGCGCGGCCTTCGCGCTCGCGTCGATGTCGAGCACGCCGGCCATCGCGCGCGGCTGGTTGCCGACGATGCCGATCGTGTGCCCGTTGAGGCGCGAGAAGCCGCAGATGA
>JAXDHR010000193.1:0-6645 GCA_034664425.1 Solirubrobacteraceae bacterium | reverse complement strand
GGCCCGGCACGAGCTGGCCGAGCGTCGGCGGGAAGGCCATGATCGAGGCGGCGAAGATCACCGGGATCACGCCGGCCATGTTCACGCGCAGCGGCAGGTAGGTCTGGCCGCCGGAGCTCATGCGCCGCCCGATCACCCGCTTGGCGTACTGGACGGGGATGCGGCGCTGACCCTCCTGGATGAAGACGATCGCCGCGACCACGCCGAGGGCCAGGAACGGCATGATCACCTTGAAGACCTGGTCGGGGTTCGACCACCACGAGCTGACGCCGTGCGGCAGACGCGAGACGATCGAGGCGAAGATCATCAGCGAGATGCCGTTGCCGATGCCGCGCTGGGTGATCAGCTCGCCGAGCCACATCAGCAGTACGCAACCGGCGGTGAGGCACACGACCACGAGCACGAGCGTGCCGGCGTTGAAGTTCGTGAAGACCGGCTGGCCGTTCGTGTTGCCCTGCGAGCGAAACAGGAAGACGTAGCCGACCGACTGGGCGGCCGCGAGGCCGACGGTCAGGTAGCGCGTGTACTGCGTGATCCGCTGCTGGCCGACCTCGCCCTCCTTCTGCAGCTTCTCCAGCGACGGCGAGACGACGGTCAGCAGCTGCAGGATGATCGAAGCCGTGATGTACGGCATGATCCCGAGCGCGAAGATCGCGATTCGCGAGAGCCCTCCGCCCGTGAACAGGTTGAGGAAGCCGAGGATGTTCGACCCGCCGTAGTTGGACTGCAGCGCGTTGAGCGAGGCGAGGTTGACGCCCGGCACCGGGATGTAGGAGCCGAGCCGGTAGACCGCGAGCAGCGCGGCCGTGAACAGCAGCTTCTTGCGGATCTCCGCGACCCGGAAGGAGTTGAGGATCGTCGCCAGCACGGCTCGCTCCTACGCGGGTGCGCCGCTAGTCGATCAGCTCGCAGGTGCCGCCGGCCGACTCGATCCGCTCGCGAGCGGTCTTCGAGAAGCCGTGTGCGCGCACCGTGAGCTTCTTGGTGAGCTCGCCGTCCCCGAGCACCTTGACGGGGATGCCCCGACGGGTGGCGAGGCCGACGGCCTTCATGGCGCCGGGATCGATCGACGCGCCGTCGTCGAAGCGCGTATCGAGGTCGTCGAGGTTGACGGGCTGGGTGTGCGTCCGGAACGGCTCGAACGGCATCGACATCTTCTTGTTCGGGCCGCGCAGCTTGCGCATCCGCATGTGGATCGGGTTCTGGCCGCCCTCGAAGCGGGCGCGATCCTTGGCGCCGGCGCGGGAGCCGTAGCCCTTCTGGCCACGACCGGCGGTCTTGCCGGTGCCCGAGCCCTCGCCGCGGCCGATGCGCTTGCGCGGCCGGCGCGAGCCGGGAGCCGGGGCGAGCGTGTGCAGTCCCACGTGCTCGGCGGCGATGATCTCGTCGACGGTGTCCTTCTCGTCAGCGGCCATCTACTTCTCCTCCACGGTGACGAGGTGACGGACGGCGTGGACCATGCCGCGCAGCTGCGGCGAGTCCTGCCGCTCGACCGACTTGCCGATGCCGCGCAGGCCGAGCGAGCGCAACGTGTCGCGCTGGCGCCCGTTCGTGCCGTTCGCCGACTTGACCTGGGTGATGACGAACGAGGACGGCATCAGGCGCCGGCCTCCACGGGCTCCTCGGCGTCGGCCGGAGCCTCGGCCGTCACCGTCACGCCGTTCTGGCCGCCGAGGCCGAGCACGCGGTCGACGGACATCCCGCGCAGCGCGGCGATCTCCTCCGGGCGGCGCAGGTCCTTGAGGCCCGCGATCGTCGCCTTGACGAGGTTGATCGGGTTCTGGGTGCCCAGCGACTTCGAGAGGATGTCGTGGACCCCCGCGAGCTCGAGCACGGCGCGCACGCCACCGCCGGCGATGACGCCGGTACCGGGCGAGGCCGGCTTGAGGAACACACGGCCGGAGCCGAAGATGCCCGTCGTCTGGTGGGTGATGGTCGACCCGTGCAGCGGCACGCGGAAAAGGTTCTTCTTGGCCTGCTCGACGCCCTTCTGGATCGCGAGCGGGACCTCGTTGGCCTTGCCGTAGCCCACGCCCACGATGCCGTTCTCGTCGCCGACGACGACGAGGGCGGTGAACGAGAACCGACGTCCGCCCTTGACCACCTTGGCGACGCGGTTGATCTCGACGACGCGCTCCTGGAGGTCGAGGCCGGAGCTGGATACAGAACGATCGGGGGCTGCCATGAGTCCTTCGAGGGTAGCGGTCAGACGGTCAGGCCGCCCTCGCGGGCGCCCTCGGCCAGGGCCTTGACACGGCCGTGGTACTGGTAGCCGCCACGGTCGAAGACGGCGCGCTCGACGCCCGCGGCCTTGGCGCGCTCGGCGAGCACCTGCCCGGCCTTGTTGGCCTGCTCCATCGGCTTGAGGCCGCGCAGGTCGGCCTCCGTCCAGTTGACGGATGCGAGCGTACGGCCCGCCTCGTCGTCGATGAGCTGGGCGAAGATGCCGCGGTTGGAGCGGAACACGGAGATGCGCGGGCGCTCGGCGGAGCCGGTGACCTTCGCCCGTACGCGGCGACGGCGCTTGAGGCGGCGCTGGGGGGCGGTGACCAGGCTCATGCGCGCTTACCGACCTTCCTGGCGACGTACTCGCCCTCGTAGCGGATGCCCTTGCCCTTGTAGGGCTCGGGCGGACGCTGCTTGCGGATGATCGCGGCGATCTCGCCGACCTGCTGCTTGGAGTTGCCCTTGACGATCACGCGCGTCGGCACGGGCACCTCGAACTCGATCCCCTCGGGCGCCTTGATCGGCACCGGGTGCGAGTAGCCGAGCGCCAGCTCCAGGTCGCGGCCCTTGAGCTGCGCGCGGTAGCCGACGCCCTGGATCTCGAGGGTCTTGCGGAAGCCGGTTGTCACGCCCTCGACCATGTTCGCGACGAGCGAGCGGGTGAGCCCGTGCAGGGCACGGTGCTCGGAGCGGTCGGTGGGGCGCGTCACGAGCAGCTCCTCGCCCTCCTGGCGGATCTCGATGGCGCGCGACTTGCGCTCCTCGAGGTTGCCGAGCGGGCCGGCGACGCGCACGACCTCGGGCTCCACCGTGACGGTCACGGAGGAGGGCACGGGGATGGGCTTTCGTCCGATGCGGCTCATGATGCGGTTACCAGACCTCCGCCACGATCTCGCCGCCGACGCCGGCGCGGCGGGCGTCGTGACCGGTCATCACGCCCTGGGACGTGGAGACGATCGCGGTGCCCATGCCGCCCAGGACCTTCGGGACGTGCTTGGCGTCGACGTACGTCCGCTGGCCCGGGCGCGACACGCGGCGCAGGCCGGAGATGACGGACGTGCGGTTCTCAGTGTACTTGAGGCGAACCACGATCCGCTCGCCAGGCTCGCCCGGCTGGATCTCGAAGCCCTCGATGTAGCCCTGTTCGTCGAGGATCCGGGCCATCTCGCGCTTGAGCTTTGAGTCCGGGATCACGACCGTCTCGTGGGCGGCCATGATGCCGTTGCGGATACGCGTGAGGAAATCGGCGATCGGGTCGGTCATGGACATGCGATCACCAGCTCGACTTCGTCATGCCGGGGATGAACCCCTCATGGGCGAGCTCGCGCAGGCAGATGCGGCAGATGCCGAACTTGCGGTACACCGCGCGGGGACGACCGCAGCGGCGGCAGCGCGAGTGCGCTCGGGTCTTGTACTTCGGCACGCGCTGGGCGCGGACGATCTGGGAGGTCTTGGCCATGGGTCTCCAGGGTTTCCTTACGCAGCCACCGGCTCGCCGGCGAGGCTCTCGAACCCGGCCGGGCGCCCGTCGCGAGCGAAGGGCATGCCCAGCGCGTCGAGGAGGGCGAACGCCTCGGCGTCGGTCTTGGCGGTGGTGGTGATGGTCACGTCCAGGCCCCGGACCTGGTCGATGGCGTCGTAGTCGATCTCGGGGAAGATGATCTGCTCGCGGACGCCCATCGAGTAGTTGCCGCGCCCATCGAACGAGCGCGGGTTGAGGCCGCGGAAGTCGCGGATCCGGGGGATCGCGACGGAGGTCAGGCGATCGAGGAACTCGTAGGCGCGCTCCTGGCGGAGCGTCACCACGAGGCCCACGGGCATGCCCTCGCGCAGCTTGAAGGCGGCGACCGACTTGCGGGCACGGCGGACGTTCGGCTGCTGGCCGGCGATCGTGGCGAGCTGCTCGCGCGCCGCCTCGAGCATCTTGGCGTCCTGCTTGGCCTCGCCCACGCCCATGTTGAGCGTGATCTTGGTCAGCTTCGGCGCCTGCATGACCGAGTCGTACTCGTACTTGCGCACGAGCGCGTCGCGGATCTCGTCGTTGTAGCGGTCCTTGAGTCGTGCCATGTCAGTCCAGCTCGCTTCCCGAGCGCCGCGTCACGCGCATGCGGCGACCGTTCTCGTCGCGACGCACGCCGATGCGGGTCGGCTTGTGGTCCTTGGGGTCGACGATCGCCACGTTGGACACGTGGATCGGGCCCTCGCGCTCGATCACGCCGACCTGCTGGTTCGGCCGGCCGGGCGTCGGGCGCTGGTGGCGCTTGATCATGTTCAGGCCCTCGACGAACACGCGCTCGGAGTCGCGGTCGACGCGGAGGACCTTGCCCGTCTTCCCCTTGTCCTTGCCGGAGATGACGATCACCTCGTCATCGGTGCGGATCCTCATCAGAGCACCTCCGGGGCGAGGGAGACGATGCGCATGAAGCCGCCGTCGCGCAGCTCGCGGGCCACCGGCCCGAAGATGCGCGTGCCGCGCGGGCTGTTCTGCGCGTCGATGATCACGGCGGCGTTCTCGTCGAAGGCGATGTACGTGCCGTCCTTGCGCCCGAACTCCTTCTTCGTGCGCACGACGACCGCCCGTACCACCTCGCCCTTCTTGACGGTGCCGTTGGGCGTCGCCTGCTTGACCGTGGCGACGATCACGTCGCCCACGCTCGCGTAGCGCCGCTTGGAGCCGCCCATCACGCGGATCGTGAGGATCTCGCGCGCGCCGGTGTTGTCGGCGACGCGCAGCCGGGTCTCGTTCTGGATCACCGGGCACGCTCCACCACGTCGAGCAGGCGCCAGCGCTTCGAGCGCGACATCGGCCGGCACTCCTGGACGCGCACGGTGTCGCCCGGATGGGCGTCGTTGCGCTCGTCGTGGGCGGCCAGCGTCTGCGTCGAGCGCAGGATCTTGTGGTAGCGGCGGTGGCTGCGGACCACGTCCAGGCGAACGACGATCGTCTTCTCGCCCTTGTCGGACACGACGACGCCCTGGCGCACCTTCGCGCGGCCGGGGCCGTGCTCGGGCGCGTGGTCGGCCTCCGGCGCGGGCTGGGCAGCGCGCACCTCGGCCTTCTTCGCCTTCAAGCGCGTGCGGTAGCGGCGCCGCTCGGCGGCCTTGCGCTTGCGCTCCTCGAGCCGCTCGGCGTTGCGCTCCTCGGGGGTGCGCGACGGGCGCTTGCCCGCCTCGGCCTGCCGCACGGCGCGCCGGGCCTCCAGCCGGTCGCGGCGCGTGGCGCCGGCGGCGGGAGCCACAGGGGCGGCCGTCTCGGCAGCCTCTGGGGTGGCCGCGTCGCCCGCAGAGCCGGTCGCATCGCCCGCGCCCTCGGGGGACGCGGCGTTCGCGACCTCCTCCTGGAGCGTCTCGGGTGTCTCTTGGTTGTTCTCGGGAGTCTCAGCCATTGGAATTGCTCGTGGAGTTCGGGTCGACGCCGCGCTGGCGCGCGACTGTCAGCGCGCGTGCGAGGTCGCGCTTGACGGTGCGCAGACGTGCCGTGTTGTCCAGCTCGCCCGTGGCGTGCTGCATGCGCAGCCCGAAGAAGTCGCGCCGGGCCGTCGCGATGTGATCGCGCAGGGCGTCGTCGGTGATGTCTCTCAGCTCGGTGCTCTTCATCGGATTCCTACTGACCGTCCTCACGGAGGACGATCTTGGTCTTGACGGGCAGCTTGTGGCCGGCGAGGCGCAGGGCCTCACGCGCGAGCGGCTCGGGCACGCCGGCCAGCTCGAACATGACGCGGCCGGGCTTGACCACGGCCACCCATCCCTCCGGAGAGCCCTTGCCCGAGCCCATGCGGGTCTCGGCGGGCTTCTTCGTGTAGGGCTTGTCAGGGTAGACGTTGATCCACACCTTGCCGCCACGCTTGATCTTGCGGGTCATCGCGATACGCGCGGCCTCGATCTGGCGGTTGGTGAGCCAGCCGGCCTCCATCGACTTCAGGCCGTACTCGCCGAACTCGACGCGCTGCTGGCCTCGCGAGAGACCGCGCTTGCGACCGCGATGGACGCGGCGGAACTTGACGCGCTTCGGGGAGAGCATTACCGGCTGATGCCTCCGCTCAGGTCGGGACGGCCGCCCTGGCCGCCGCGCCCCCCGCCGCCACCGCCGCCGCCGCGGCCGCCACGGCCACCCCGGCCGCCACCGGCGCCGCCACCGCCACCGGCGCCGCCGCCGCCCTGACCGCCGCGACCGCCACGGCCGCCGCGGCCACCGCCGCCGTCGCCGCGTCCGCGCCCACGGCCGTCACGGCCGCCGCGCCCGCGATCGTCGCGATCCTGCGGGCCGCCGGCCGGCTCGTCGAGCGACGTCAGGTCCTGACCGGCGTAGCCGGCGGGCATGATCTCGCCCTTGTTGATCCAGCACTTGACGCCGATGCGGCCGAACGTCGTGCGCGCCTCGTAGTAGCCGTAGTCGATGTCCGCGCGCAGCGTGTGCAG
>JAXDHR010000192.1:0-2743 GCA_034664425.1 Solirubrobacteraceae bacterium | reverse complement strand
GTGCTCTTCGCCTCCGGCCTCGCGCTACAGGGAATGCGCCCGGTCGTGGCGATCTACTCGACCTTCCTCCAGCGCGCCTACGACCAGATCGTGCACGACGTCTGCCTGCAGTCGCTGCCCGTGACGTTCTGCATGGACCGTGCCGGCCTCGTCGGCGACGACGGCCCCACGCACCATGGCGTCTTCGACATCGCCTACCTGCGCCCGCTGCCCAACATCACCCTGATGGCCCCGCGCGACGAGGCGATGCTCGTGCACATGCTGCACACGGCGCTCGAGCTCGGCTCGGGGCCGGCCGCGATCCGCTACCCGCGCGGGGAGGCGGTCGGCGTGCAGATCCCCGACGCGCCCGAGCTCGTCCCGATCGGGACGGGGGAGATCCTGCGCGAGGGCGAGCGCGTCGCGCTCGTCGGCTACGGCACCGGCGTCCAGAAGGCGCTCGGCGCCGCCGACCTGCTCGCGGAGCGCGGCCTCGATGTCACCGTCGCGGACGCACGCTTCGCGAAGCCGCTCGACACGGGCCTGCTCGCTCAGCTCGCAGCTGAGCACGAGCTGCTCGTCACGCTCGAGGAGGGGGTGCTGCAGGGCGGCTTCGGCACCGCGGTCTGGGAGGCGCTGAACGACGGCCCGCTGACGCGTACGCGGATCCTGCGCATCGGCATGCCCGATCGCTACGTCACCCACGGGGCGCCGAGCCTGCTCCACGAGGAGGTCGGCTTCACGCCCGCGCGCATCGCCGAGCGCATCGAGGCCGCGGTCCTCGAGGACCGCGACGCGCTCGTCTAGTCCACGGCGACCCGGCGGGTCCCCGGGCGCTCAGCGGCTGCGCGTCCAGTGCGTGCCGACGATCAGCAGCAGCTCGGCGAGCGCGGCCGCGCCGAACACGACGGCGCCGGCGGGCTGCCCGGCGATCGCCATCGCCGCGGCCAGGCCGATCAGGATCGTCGCCATCGCCTGGTCGAGCGCCCGGTGGGCGCCGACCGGCAGCGCGTCGGCGCCCGCGAGTGCGAGCCCGGCGACGAGCGTCCCGGCCGCGACCCCGAGGACGAGGCCGCCCGTCGCCAGCCCGGCCGCGAAGGGTGCGGCCAGCAAGGCGAGGCCGATGAGCAGCTCGATGGCGCCGTGGGTGGGGAGGGGGAGACGGCGGGTGGTGCTCATGCCTCCATGGTGATCGCGCCGCTCGGGAGCCACTGTGAGGGCAGTCACCGAGTACCGTGTCGCGCCGTGCCGCGCGTGCGCCTCGACAGCCTGCTGGCGGAGCGCGGGCTCTTCTCCTCCCGATCGCGGGCGGCGGCCGCGGTGCTCGCCGGCGACGTACGCGTCGGCCCGGGTCACGCCCGCGCGGAGAAGCCCGGCCAGCTCGTCGCCGAGGACGTCGCGGTCGAGGTGACGGGGCCGCCGCCGTTCGTATCGCGCGGCGGGATCAAGCTGGCGAACGCGCTCGACGCGCTCGGGCTCGGCGTCGAAGGTGCCCACGCGCTCGACGTCGGCGCCTCGACCGGGGGGTTCACCGACTGCCTCCTGCAGCGCGGCGCGGCCCACGTCGTCGCGCTCGACGTCGCCTACGGCGAGCTCGATTGGAAGATCCGCCAGGATGCCAGGGTGACGGTGCTCGAGCGCACGAACGCGCGCGCGCTCGAGCCGGCCGCGCTCCCCTATCGCCCCGACCTCGTCGTGATCGACGTCTCGTTCATCTCCTTGCGCACGATCCTCCCCGCCGTGCTCGGCACCGTCGCGGACGCCTGGGACGCGCTGGCCATGGTCAAACCGCAGTTCGAGGTCGGCCGCGAGCGGCTCGGCAAGGGCGGCGTGGTGCGCGATCCGGAGTTGCGGCGCGCGATGGTCGCGGAGGTGGCCGAGGCCGCCCGAGGGCTCGGCGCCGCCGTCGCGGGCTTCGCCCCGTCGGGGCTGCCCGGCCCGGCGGGCAACCGGGAGACCTTCGCGTGGCTCACCGAGGGCGGGCGCGCCGGTGCGCTCGGCGACGTTCGCGCCGCGCTCGCGGGGGTGGATGTGTGACCCGCGTCGCCGTGCTCACCCATCGCCGCGCCGGCATCACCACCGAGGCGCTGCGGCAGTTGCTCGCCGCCGGCCGCCGCGCCGGGGTGACGCTGCTCTTCAGCGACGAGGAGCTCGCCAAGCACGATCTGCAGCCGGGCGAGGGACTCGAGCTCGGCGGCCCGCTGGCGCACGACGCGGACCTCTGCATCGCGCTCGGCGGCGACGGCACCATCCTGACCGCGCTGCGCCACTTCACGGACACCGAGGTGCCGGTGTTCGGCGTCAACTTCGGAGAGGTCGGATTCCTCGCGACGATCGACCCGGACGGGCTCGGCGGCGACTACGAGCGCGCGTTCAGCGGCGACTTCGAGACGCTCGCACTGCCCGTGATCTCGGCCGGGCGTCCCGAGGGGACGTGGCCGGCGCTCAACGACATCTCCGTGCATCGCAAGGCGGGGCTGCGCGTCGCCGACCTCTCCTACGCGCTCGCCGGCGAGGAGATCGGCCGGGTGCGCTGCGACGGCATCGTGGTCGCGACGCCCCAGGGGTCGACGGGCTACAACCTCGCCAACGGCGGCCCCGTGCTGGCATGGGGCGTGGAGGGCTTCGTCGTCTCGTTCATCGCGCCGCACTCGCTGACGGCCCGGGCGCTGGTCATCGCGCCGGGCGACGAGCTGACGGTCCACAACGCGAGCCGCGAGGAGCCGGTCGAGGTCGCCGTCGACGGGCGCCCGACCTGCGAGCT
>JAXDHR010000191.1:0-43983 GCA_034664425.1 Solirubrobacteraceae bacterium | reverse complement strand
GCACGAGCAGGCGCATGTCTGCGACAATAGCGCAACCAACCGGTTGCGCTATCGGTCAGGTGTTCGGTCAGGTGTTGGCCAGCTCGCGCACCTGCGTGAGGCGGAAGCTGTTGCCCGACGGGTCGTGGAAGCCCGCGTCGATCCCGTACGGGCGCTCCTCGGGCGTCTCGGTGAACTCGACGCCGCGGCCCTTGAGCTCCTCGTAGGACGCCTGGCAGTCGTCCGTCGTCAGGAACAGCGTGCCGGCGAAGCCCTTGGCCATGAGTGCGCGGATCTGCCGGTTGCTCTCGTCGTCGAGGACCGGCGCGCCGGGGATCGCCATCAGCACGATCGAGATCTCCTGGCCGGGGGGTCCGACGGCGAGCCAGCGGAAGTTCCCCATCTCGGGCATGGTGACGTCGGAACGGACCTCCATCCCGAGCTTGTCGGTGTAGAAGGCGAGCGCCTCGTCCTGGTCGTGCACCCACAGCTGGGCGCTGTCGAGCTTGATCATCGTTGCCTCCTGGCGTCGACGGAAGGGTCGACAGCCACGCTATTGCGGCCCGCTCGCGCTGTCTTCTCGAAATGTGCGGTGTTGGGGGCGGGCGTACGTGCGGACCACGCAGGCCGGGACGCGCGCGTGGTGGGAGGCGGGCGGGAACGTGGCGCGATACGCCGTCGGCGGCATCCCGAACATGCGGCGGAAGCTCGTCGTGAACGACCCGACGCTGCGCAGGCCGACCGACATGCAGATGTCCGCGACCGAGCGGTCGCTGACGCGCAGCAGCGCTGCGGCGCGCTCCAGGCGGCGCGTGAGCAGGTACGCGTGCGGCGACTCGCCGAACGCGCGCCGGAACTCGCGCGAGAAGTGCGCGCGCGAAAGCCCCGCGGCGCCCGCGAGGTCGTCGACGTCGAGGGCCTCGAAGTACCGAGCGTCGGCGAGGTCGCGCGCGCGGAGCAGGTGTCGGGCGGGTGGCACGTACGCCATGGGGCCAAGTATCGCTCCTATACCGTGTCGGCGGCCAACATGAAGCTCATCTACACGTACACCGACGAGGCGCCCGCGCTCGCGACGCACTCGTTCCTGCCGATCATCGAGGCCTTCGCCGGGCAGGCCGGCGTCGACGTCGAGCTCCGCGACATCTCGCTCGCCGGACGGATCCTCGCCCAGTTCCCCGACCTGCTGAGCGACGAGCAGCGCGTGCCGGACGCGTTGGCCGAGCTCGGCGAGCTGGCGAAGACGCCCGAGGCGAACATCATCAAGCTGCCGAACGTCAGCGCGTCCAACCCGCAGCTGAAGGCCGCGATCGAGGAGCTCCAGGACGCCGGCTACGCGATCCCGGACTATCCGGAGGAGCCGCAGACCGACGACGAGCGCGCGGCGCGCGAAGCCTACGACGCGGTCAAGGGCTCGGCGGTCAACCCCGTCCTGCGCGAGGGCAACTCCGACCGGCGCGCGCCGGCCTCGGTGAAGGCGTTCGCGCGCAAGCACCCGCACTCGATGGGCGAGTGGTCGAAGGGGTCGAAGTCACACGTGGCGACGATGGACAACGGCGACTTCCGCTCCACCGAGCGCTCGATCACGATCGAGTCCGCGGGTGAGCTGCGGATCGAGCATGTCGCGCCCGACGGCAGCGTGACCGTGCTCAAGGCGTCGCTGCCGGTGCAGGCCGGCGAGATCGTCGACGCCGCGGTGATGCGCCGCCGCGCCCTGGACGCGTTCCTCGAGGCCCAGATGGCAGACGCCAAGGCGCAGGGCGTCCTGTTCTCGGTGCACTTGAAGGCGACGATGATGAAGGTGTCCGACCCGATCCTCTTCGGGCACGTCGTGCGCACCTACTTCGCGGACGTGTTCGCCGAGCACGGCGACGCGCTGGCGCGGGCCGGCGCGAGCGCCAACCACGGCTTGGCGAGCATCCTCACCGCGATCGAGCGCCTGCCCGACAACGAGCGCCGGGCGATCGAGGAGGCGATCGAGCGGACCTACGAGGACGCGCCGCAGCTCGCGATGGTCGACTCCGACCGCGGGATCACGAATTTGCACGTGCCGAGCGATGTGATCATCGACGCGTCGATGCCCGCGATGATCCGGACCTCGGGCCAGATGTGGAACGCCGCCGGCGAGCAGCAGGACACCAAGGCGGTCATCCCCGACTCGAGCTACGCGCCGCTGTACGCCGAGACGCTCGACTTCTGCCGCGAGCACGGCGCCTTCGACCCCGCCACGATGGGCACGACACCGAACGTCGGTCTGATGGCGCAGAAGGCCGAGGAGTACGGCAGCCACGACAAGACGTTCGAGATCGAGGCGGCGGGCACCGTGCGCGTCGTCGACGGGGACGGCGCAACCCTGCTCGAGCACGAGGTCGAGCCTGGCGACATCTGGCGCGGATGCCAGACCAAGGACGCCCCGGTCACCGACTGGGTCCGGCTGGCCGTTGAGCGGGCGCGCGCCACGAGCGCACCTGCCGTGTTCTGGCTCGACGAGACGCGCGCCCACGACGCCGAGGTCCTCGAGAAGGTCCGCGCCGCCCTGTCCGAGCACGACACGGACGGGCTCCAGATCGAGATCCTGCCCGTCGCCGAGGCGACCCGCTTCACGCTCGAGCGCGCGCGCAACGGCGAGGACACGATTTCGGTCACCGGCAACGTTCTGCGCGACTACCTGACCGACCTGTTCCCGATCCTCGAGCTGGGCACGAGCGCGAAGATGCTCTCGATCGTTCCGCTGATGAACGGCGGCGGGCTGTTCGAGACCGGCGCCGGAGGCTCGGCGCCCAAGCACGTGCAGCAGCTCGTCAAGGAGAACCACCTGCGCTGGGACTCGCTGGGCGAGTTCCTCGCGCTCGCCGAGTCGCTCGCGATGCTCGCGGACAAGGACTCGAACCCCCGCGCGGGCATCCTCGGCCGCACGCTGGATTCCGCTACCGGCACCCTGCTCGAGAACGGCAAGTCGCCGTCGCGCAACGCCGGCGAGCTCGACAACCGCGGCAGCCACTTCTACCTGGCGCTCTACTGGGCGCAGGCACTCGCCCAGCAGACCGACGACGCCGAGCTCGCCGCGGCGTTCGGGCCGCTCGCCGAGCGGCTCGCCGGGGACGAGGAGGCGATCGTCGCGGAGCTCAACGGCGTGCAGGGCGAGCCGGTCGACCTCGGCGGCTACTACTTCGTCGACCGCGATCGGGCGACGCAGGTGATGCGTCCGAGCGAGACGCTGAACGCGGCGATCGACGGGCTCGAGCCAGGAGCGCGTGACGCACCACCGGCGTAGCATCGTCCCATGGGAGAGCGAACCAGCTACACGCCCGGCACCTTCTCGTGGGCCGAGCTGGCCACGAGCGACACGGAGGGTGCGAAGGCGTTCTACACGGCGCTGCTCGGCTGGGAGTACGACGACAACCCGATCGGCGACGGCATGGTCTACTCGATGGCGCGCCGCGACGGCAAGAACGTCGCCGCGCTGTTCGGCTCCGAGCAGCCGCCGCACTGGAACTGCTACGTCACCGTCGCGTCGGCCGATGCCGCCGCCGCTCGCGCCGGCGAGGCGGGCGGAACGGTACGGCAGGAGCCGTTCGACGTGATGGACGTCGGCCGCATGGCGGTCGTCGTGGACCCCACGGGCGCGGCTCTGAGCGTGTGGGAGCCACGCGCCAGCATCGGCGCCCAGCTCGTCAACACACCGGGGGCGATGACCTGGAACGACCTGGTCACGCACGACCCGGACGGTGCGATCGCCTTCTACGGCGAGGTCTTCGGCTGGACGTTCAACGAGATGCCGGATGCCGGCGGCTACCACGTGATCTTCAACGGCGAGCGCAGCAACGGCGGGCTGATGCCGATCGACCCGAACGGGCCGAACGCGCACACGCCGCCGAGCTGGTGGCCGTACTTCGGCCACGAGGACGTCGAGCGCGCGGTCGGGGAGGCCGAGGCGCTCGGGGGGCGCCTGTTCGCGGGCCCGAAGCAGATGCCGGCCGGCTCGATCGCGGTGCTCGGCGACGCGCAGGGCGCCGTCTTCGCGCTCTGGACCGGCAGCTACGAGGACTGACTTCGGGGCGCCCATAGGGTGGCGACGGCGTCGGCTGGCTCGTCGCGAGGAACCTCGCGCAGCCTCTTGACAACGCTCGGTGGTAAGCCTAGGCTTACCGTAAGTGCTCGCTAACGCAGATCCGATCATGACGGCGCTCGGGGACCCCACGCGGCGGGCGGTCTTCGAGCGCCTCGGCGACGGGCCGGCCTCGGTCGGCGCGATCGCCGGCGAGCTCCCGGTGAGCCGGCCGGCGGTCTCCCAGCACCTGAAGGTGCTCAAGCAGGCCGGGCTCGTCACGGACCGGCAGCTGGGCAACCGCCGCATCTACAGCCTCGACCCGGATGGACTCGGCACCCTGCGCGCCTACGTCGACCGGTTCTGGACACAAGCGCTCGACGCCTTCAAAGCGGCGGTCGAGCAGGACGAGGGGATCACATGACCACCCAGGCTGCATCCGACGCGGTTCGCACGTCGATCGTCGTCAACGCGCCACTCGAGCGCGCCTTCTCCGTCTTCACCGAAGGCATCGACACGTGGTGGCCGCGCAGTCACACGATCGGCGAGTCGCCGCTCGCCGAGATGGTGCTCGAGTGCCGTCAGGGCGGGCGTGCGTACGGGCGCGGCGAGGACGGCAGCGAGTCCGACTGGGGTCGCGTGCTCGTGTTCGAGCCGCCGCACCGCGTCGTCGTCTCGTGGGACATCACGCTGCAGTGGAAGCACGAGCTCGATCCGGACAAGACGAGCGAGTTCGAGGTCGGCTTCACGCCCGAGGGCGACGGCCGCACGCTGGTCGTCCTCGAGCACCGCCATCTCGACCGCCACGGCGAGGGCTGGGTCCAGATGCGCGATGCCGTCGGCTCCCAGAACGGCTGGGGCGACGGCCTCGCGGCGTTCGCGAAGGCGGTCGAAGCGGCGTAGCGCGAGCGCGGCCGCGGGCAGGGATACTCGGGGCGATGCTCCCGACCGCCCTGCCCGCCGGCCCGACCGCGCCGCCCATCCTGCAGACGACGCGCTGGCTGCTGCGCCCGATCTCGTTCCTCGAGGCGTGCCGGCGGCGCTTCGGCGACGCCTTCAGCGTTCGCTTCCTCGGGTTCGAGACGCCGATGGTGATGGTGTCCGACCCGGAGGCGATCCGGGCGCTGTACTCCGCGTCCGAGCACGGGCTGCCGCCGGGGCGGACCTTCGCGCTGCGGCCGATCATGGGCGCGCGCTCCGTGTTGCTGCTCGAGGGCCGCGAGCACCTCGCGCGGCGGCGGCTGATGCTGCCGCCCTTCCACGGCGCGCGGATGCGCGCGTACGAGTCGACGGTGGGCGAGGTGGTCGAGCGCGAGATCGCGACGTGGCCGGCCGGCGAGCCGTTCGCGCTGCATCCACGCATGCAGCGCATCACGCTCGAGGTGATCCTGCGTGCGGTGTTCGGCGTCACCGACCGCGGGCGGGGCGACCGCCTCGCGGAGCGGCTCTCACGGCTGCTCGCCGATACCTCCTCGGCCGGGCTCCAGTTCAGGGTGCTGCTGGCGCGCCGGCTCGGCGGCCCGGACCCGCTCGAGCGGCTGGCCGGCCTGCGCGGGGAGATCGACGCGCTGCTCGAGCGCGAGATCGCCGAGCGCCGCGGCGACCCGCGCGAGGACATCCTGTCGCTGCTCGTCGCGGCACGCTTCGAGGACGGCGAGCCGATGGACGATGGGGAGATCCGCGACCAGCTCATGACCCTGCTGCTCGCAGGTCACGAGACGACCGCGACAGGGCTCGCCTGGAGCTTCGACCTCCTGTTGCGCCACCCCGACGTGCTGGCGCGGCTCGTCGCGGCGGTCGACGCGGGGGAGGAGGCGTACGTGCGCGCGGTCGTCGCCGAGTCGCTGCGGCTGCGGCCGGTCGTTCCGCTCGCCGGGCGCCGGCTCGCCTCCGAGCTGCGTGTCGACGGGCACGTGCTGGCGCCGGGCACCGATGTCACCCCGGCGATCTGGCTGACCCACACGCGCGCCGACCGCTACCCGGAGCCCTACGCGTTCCGGCCCGAGCGCTTCCTCGGCGACGCGCCGTCGACCTACGCCTGGATCCCGTTCGGCGGCGGCGTGCGCCGCTGCCTCGGGGCGGCGTTCGCCGAGATGGAGATGCGCGTCGCGCTCGCCGAGATCCTGCGAGGGCGGACGCTGCGGCCGGTGGCCGCGGCCGCCGAGCGCGTTGCGCGGCGCAACGTCACGTTCTCGCCCGCCACCGGGACCCGCGTGGTCGCCGCGCCGCGCTGAGTGCGTCGGCGCTGCGCCGCGGGTCAGTCCTCGCAGGGAACGTTCACGTAGCCCGAGCGAAACGGCTCCGGCGCGCCCGACCGTTCGTCGTACGCGTGGCGCCAGACGCAGCCGGTGTCGTTGGTCAGCAGGTGGATCGAGACCGACGCCTCGGGCGAGGTCGTGCCCACGCGGTGGATGTCATCGCGGGGCGGCAGCAGCGTGTAGAAGTCGCCCGTGGCGAGCGCGCGGCGCTGCGACGGCTCCGCGTGGCCGTCGCGGGAGGTGAAGACCTCCTCGTCCTGCGTGCCCCGGTAGAGCCCGACCAGGCCCCACGCGAGATGGTCGTGGATCGGCGTCGCCGAGCCCGAGGGGACGACGAGCGCGAACAGCGTCAGCGAGCGGTCGCCGGCGCGGAACAGCAGCCACTGCCCGATGCCGCCGCCCATGCCGGAGTCGGCGTTCGGCGCCTGGAACGCCGCGGGCAGCCAGCCTGGGTCGGCGAGCAGCGCCGCGAAGCGCGGCCGGATCCGCGCGCAGGCGTCCGCCGGCGAGTCCGCCTGCCCGATCGCCGCGCGTGCGCCGGCGATGAAGTCACGGACGGTCGCAGTGTCGAGCAGGAACTCGTCGGCGGCCACGGGACGAAGTATGCGCCGATCGGCGACACTCGTCCCATGGCCAGGCGACGAGCGCCGCGCCGCCCCGGCGGCACCCTGCGCGACGGTGAGCGGCGCCAGCTCGCCTACGCCTCGCGGCGCGCGGCGGCAGGCGAGCGGCCCGCCCCCGCGGCGGCGACGCATCGCGTCCTCTGCGACGGGGGCTCGCGCGGCAATCCCGGGCCGGCAGCGGTCGCCGCGGTGCTGCTCGCGCCTGCCGGGGGCGAGATCGAGGCGCGCGCCGAGCCGATCGGCCGCGCGACCGCGGCCGAGGCTGAGTACCGGGCGATCCTGCTCGGGCTCGAACTGGCGGCCGCGCACGGGATCGCGGTCGTCGAGCTGTGCAGTGACTCGCGGCTCGCCATCGAGGCCATCGAGCGCGGGGCCACTGGCCCCGCCGCGGACGTCCGCGCCGCGGCGGCCGCGTTCGCCGGAGTCGCCTGGCGCTGGCACCCGCGCGCGCAGAACGAGGCCGCGGACGCCCTCGTGCGCGCGCTGCTGTGGTGAGTCGCGCGCGTCCGCCGCGGCTCGTACGGTGAGGAGGGCTGTGCTCCACATCCATCGAGCCGAACGGGCGGACGGCCTCGTGCGCGCGCTCCGCGAGCTGCTCGCGGCGCCGCTCGGCGACCCCTTCGCCGCCGAGGTCGTCGCCGTGCCGACGCGCGGCATGGAGCGCTGGCTGACCCAGCGCCTGTCGTCCGGCCTCGGCGCCCAGCCCGGACGCGCGGACGGCATCTGCGCGCGGGTCGAGTTCCCGACGCCGCGTCGCCTCGTCGGCGACGCCGTCGCCGCCGTCTCCGGCATCGATCCCGACGCCGACCCGTGGCTGCCCGAGCGCGCCGTCTGGCCGCTGCTGGAGATCGTCGACGGCGCGCTCGGCGAGCCGTGGCTCGGCCCGCTCGCCGAGCACCTGGGTGACGGCGACCGGGCGGCGCGGCGCTACGCCGGCGTCCGGCACCTCGCCGACCTCTTCGATCGTTACGCGCTGTACCGGCCGGAGCTGATGCGCGCCTGGGCGCGCGGTGAGGACGCCGGGGTCGGAGCCGACGCCGCCTGGCAGGCGCAGCTGTGGCGGCGGCTGCGCGACCGCCTCGAGGTCGCCGGGCCCGCGGAGCGCATCGACGGCGCCTGCGCGCGCCTGCGCGAGGCGCCCGGGCTCGTCGACCTCCCCGCGCGGATCGCGCTGTTCGGGCTGACGCGGCTCCCCGCCGGCCAGCTTGCCGTGCTCGACGCACTCGCGGCGCACCGCGACGTCCATCTGCTCGTGCTGCATCCCTCGCCGGCGCTATGGGAGCGCGTCGCCGGCCGCACGGTGGTGCGGCGCCACGACGACCCGACCACGTCGATCGCCCGCAACGGCCTGCTCGCCTCCTGGGGCCACGACGTGCGCGAGCTGCAGCTCGTGCTCGAGCACGCCGGCCGGCGCGGCGACCACCACCACCCCGTCGCGACGGGCGGTGAGGACACGCTGCTCGCCCGGCTGCAGGCCGCGGTGCGCGAGGACCGCTCGGCGCCCGCCCCCGGCGAGCGCCCGCGGCTGGACCCGTCCGACCGCTCGGTTGAGGTCCACGCCTGCCACGGCCGCGCCCGCCAGGTCGAGGTGCTGCGCGACGCGATCCTGCATCTGCTCGAGGACGACCCGACGCTCGAGCCGCGCGACGTGATCGTGATGTGCCCGGACATCGAGTCGTTCGCGCCGCTGATCCAGGCGACGTTCGGCGCTGGGGAGATCGCGCCCGACGACGATGAGACGGACGCGCTGCCCGTCGAGCTGCGGCCGCCAGACCTGCGCGTGCGGCTGGCCGACCGCTCGCTGCGCCAGACGAACCCGCTGCTGGCCGTCGTCGCGCGGCTGATCGAGCTGGCCGACGAGCGGTTGACGGCGTCGCAGCTCGTGGACCTCGCCGATCGCGAGCCCGTGCGGCGCCGCTTCGGCTTCGACGACGACGACCTCGCCCGCCTCGAGGAATGGGTGCGGGCGAGCGGGATCCGCTGGGGTCTCGACGCCGCGCACCGCGCGCCGTTCAAGCTCGACGCCGTGCCGACCGGCACCTGGCGCTTCGGACTCGACCGCCTGCTGGTCGGCGTGACGATGACCGAGGACGACCAGCGCCTGGTCGCCGGCGTGCTTCCCCTCGACGACGTCGACAGCGGCGCGATCGACCTCGCCGGGCGCTTCGCCGAGCTGGTCGATCGCCTGCATGCGAGCCTCGACCGGCTCACGATCGCGCAGCCGATCGGCGCGTGGGCGCAGGCGCTCGGCGAGGCCGCCGACGCGCTGGCGCTGCCGGCTCCGCGCGACGCGTGGCAGCGCGCGGAGCTGCAGCGGCTGCTCGACGGCGTCGTCGGCGAGGCCGCGGGGCACGACGTCGCGCTGACGCTCGCCGAGCTGCGCACGCTGCTCGCGGATCGCCTGCGTGGACGCCCGACGCGGGCGAACTTCCGCACCGGCCACCTGACGATCTGCACGCTCGTGCCGATGCGCTCCGTGCCGCACCGCGTCGTCTGCCTGCTCGGGCTCGACGACGGCGTGTTCCCGCGCAAGGCGCCGCGCGACGGCGACGACCTGATGCTCGCCGACGCGCACGTCGGCGAGCGCGATCCGCGCACCGAGGACCGCCAGCAGCTGCTCGACGCGCTGATGGCCGCGAGCGACCGGCTGCTCGTGACCTACGAGGGCAACGACGAGCGGACGAACCTCCCGCGGCCGCCCGCCGTGCCGGTCGGTGAGCTGCTCGATTCCATCGACCGCACCGTCAGCGGCGGCGACCGCCCGGCGCGCGACCAGGTCGTCGTCCGGCATCCGCTGCAGCCGTTCGACGCGCGCAACTTCGCCGCCGGCGCGCTCGTGCCGGGCGCCGTCTGGAGCTTCGACCGGGTGGCGCTGCGCGGGGCGCAGGCGCTCGCCGGCGAGCGCGGGGCGACGGGCGGGTTCCTGACCGCACCGCTGCCGCCGCTCGCGGGGGCGCTGATCGAGCTCGACGAGCTCGTCCGCTTCGTCGAACGCCCGGTGCGCGCGTTCCTGCGCCAGCGGCTCGGCGTCTCCGTCGCGGACTACGAGGACGAGCTCGACGACGCGATGGCGGTGGAGCTCGATGGCCTCGAGCGCTGGCAGGTCGGCGACCGGCTGCTGCGCGCCCGGCTCGCCGGCGCCGGCGAGCGCGAGGCGGCACTCGCCGAGATCGCCCGCGGCACGCTGCCCCCGGGGGTGCTCGGCCGGCCCGCGATCGACGGCGTCTGGCCCGCGGTCAAGGAGATCATGCGCCACGTGCCGGAGGGCGAGACGCGCTCGCTCGACGTCAAGATCGCGCTGCACGACGGCCGCGTGCTCAGCGGGACGGTCGCCGGGCTCGCCGGCGACGTGCTGCGCACGGTCACCTACTCGCGCGTGAGCCCGCGCCATCGCATCGCCGCCTGGGTTCGGCTGCTGGCGCTCACCGCCGCCCACCCCGAGCGGACGTTCGCGGCGCTGACCGTGGGGCGCGCCCCTTCGGGGTCGGACGCACTGGTGACGATCGCGCGGATCGGACCGCTCGACCCCGATCCGGCGGCGCGCCGCGCACTCGCCCTCGACCACCTGGCCGTGCTCGCCGACCTGCGCGACCGTGGGCTGCGCGAGCCGCCGCCGCTCGCGTGCCTCGCCTCGGCCGCCTACGCGGCAGCGGCCCGCGCGGGGCGCGACGCCGTCGCCGCGGGGCAGCGCGAGTGGCAGTCGGCGTACGCGTTCGCGCGCGAGGACGCCGAGCCCGAGCACGTGCTCGCCTTCGACGGCGTGCGCAGCTTCGCCGAGCTGCTCGAGGCGCCGGCGCGGCCGGACGAGCGCGGCGCGTTCTGGGACGCGAGCGAGCCGCGCCGCTTCGGGCGCTGGGCGCGGCGCCTGTGGGACGGCCTGCTCGACGCCGAGGAGCTGCTGGAGTGCTGACCGCGCCGTTCGACGTCCGCGCGCCGCTGCCGACCGGCGTGACCGTGCTCGAGGCGAGCGCCGGGACGGGCAAGACGTACACGATCGCCGCGCTCGCCGCGCGCTACGTCGCCGACGGCATCGAGCTGGACAAGCTGCTGCTCGTCACCTTCACGCGGATGGCGACCGGCGAGCTGCGCGAGCGCGTCCGCGAGCGGCTGATCGGCGCCGAGCAGGCGCTCGCCCGCGCGCTCGGCGGGGGCGGTCTCGAGGATGAGGACGAGGTCGTCCGGCTGCTCGCGGACGGCCCGCGGGCGACCGTGGAGCAGCGCCGCGAGCGCCTCGCCAAGGCGCTCGCCGGCTTCGACGCGGCGACGATCGCCACCACGCACGGCTTCTGCCAGGAGGTGCTCGGCGGACTCGGGCTCGCCGGTGACGGCGATGGCGGCGGGACCTTCCTCGAGGACGTCGAGGACCTGGTCGACGAGGTCGTCGACGATCTCTACGTACGCCGCTTCCATGCCGCCGCGGGGACCCCGGCGTTCTCGCGCGCGGAGGCCGGCAGGATCGCCGCGATCGCGGTCGCCAACCCCGGGGCTCCGATCGAGCCGCAGGATGCCGAGGGGACGCCGGGGATGCGCGCCCGGCTCGCGGGCGCGGTGCGCGCGGAGCTCGAGCGGCGCAAGCGGCGGATGGGCGTCCTCACCTACGACGACCTGCTCACGCGGCTCGACGCGATCCTCGCCGGGCCCGGCGGCGAGGCCGTCGCCCGGCGGCTGCGCGACCGCTGGCACGTCGTGCTGGTCGACGAGTTCCAGGACACCGACCCGGTGCAGTGGAGCATCATGCGGCGCGCGTTCGGGGCGTCGACGCTGGTGCTCATCGGCGATCCCAAGCAGGCGATCTACGCGTTCCGCGGCGCCGACGTGTACGCCTACCTCGAGGCGGCGCGCGAAGCGGGCGCGCAGGCGACGCTCGACGTCAACTGGCGCAGCGACCAGGGGCTGCTCGACGCCTATGACGGCCTCTTCGGCGGTGCGCGGCTCGGGCATGAGGGCATCGTCTACCGCACGGTCCGCGCCGCCGCGGGCCGCCGCCGCGCCGAGCTGCCGGGGGCGCCGCTGCGCATCCGCGTCCTGGCGCGCGAGGACGTCAAGCGCACGCCCGGCGGCTACGCCAGCGCGCCGGCCGCCCGCGAGTTCATCGCGCGCGACCTCGCGGCGGATCTCGTGAGCCTGCTGTCCTCGGGCGGCTCGCTTCCGGACGGCTCGGCGCTGCGGCCCGGGCATGTCGCGGTGCTCGTGCGCACCAACCGCAACGCCGCCCAGGTCCGCGATGCGCTCGACGCCGTCGGCGTGCCGGCGGTCATCAACGGCGCGGGCAGCGTGTTCGGGACGCGCGCGGCGCTCGAGTGGCTGCGGCTGCTGGAAGCGATCGAGCGGCCCACCTCGACCGCGCGGGCCCGCGCCGCCGCGCTGACCCCGTTCCTCGGCTGGTCCGCGGAGCGGGTCGCGACCGCGGAGGACGGAGCGTGGGAGGACGTCCACCGGCGACTGCACGGCTGGGCGCGCGCGCTGCGCGTGCAGGGCGTCGCGTCGCTCGCCGAGACGATCACGCTCGTCGAGAGCCTGCCCGAGCGCGTGCTCGCGGCCCCGGACGGCGAGCGCCGGCTGACCGACATGCGCCACGTCGCCCAGCTGCTGCACGCCGCCGCGGTGAGCGAGCAGCTCGGCACCACCGCGCTGGCGGGCTGGCTGCGGCGGCGGATCGCCGAGGCTGCGCAGGACACCGGCGATGAGGACCGCTCGCGACGCCTGGAGTCCGACGCCGAGGCGGTGCAGGTCCTGACCATCCACCGCAGCAAGGGCCTCGAGTTCGGCGTCGTCTACTGCCCGGACCTGTGGGAGCCGACGTGGATCACGGAGGAGAGCGTCCCCGTCGCCTACCACGACCCCTCCCAGGACGACCGCCGCGTGCTCGACGTCGGCCTCGACGGCCCCGGGTATCGCGAGCACAAGCGTCTGGCGCTCATCGAGCAACGCGGGGAGGATCTGCGGCTGGCCTACGTCGCCCTGACCCGCGCGCGCCATCGCGCCGTCGTCTGGTGGGCGGGGTCCTCGACCAGCCGGCACTCCGCGCTCGGCCGTCTGGTCTTCGCGCGCGAGCAGGACGGAACCGTCGCGTGGGCCGGCCGCAGCGCCGTCTCCGACGCCGCGGCGACGGCTCGCTTCGAGGCGCTCGCGGCCAGCGCGCCGGGCTGCTTCGCGGTCGAGCGGGCGGCGCTCGGGCTGCCGCGGACCTGGTCGGGACCGCTGCGCGACGTGTCGGCGCTGGCCGCCGCCCGCTTCGAACGCCGCCTGGACCCGAGCTGGCGGCGGACATCGTTCTCCGACATCACGGCCGGCGCCTACGAGTCGCGCGTCGCCTCCGAGCCCGAGGAGACGGTCGTCGCCGACGAGCCGGAGGCGGCGGTCGTCGCGCTGGCGCCGGCGGGCGACGACGCGTTGCGCGCGACGCGCTCGCTGCTCGGCGAGATGCCCGTCGGCACCGAGGTCGGCACCTTCGTCCACCGCGTGCTCGAGGCGACCGACTTCGCCGCGGCCGACCTCGACGCCGAGTTGGGCGAACGCGTCGCCGCGATCCAGGCCCGCCGGCCGGCCGAGATCGGCGACCCCGTCGCCGCGATCGCAGGCCTGCGCGCCGCGCTCGAGACGCCCCTCGGCCCGCTGCTCGGGGGCGCGCGGTTGCGCGACCTCGACCGCAGCGACCGCCTCGATGAGCTCGACTTCGAGTTGCCGCTCGCCGGCGGCGACCGCCCGACCGGCCATGTCGCACTCGACGCGATCGCCGCCGTGCTGCGTGCGGAGCTGCCGCCGGGCGACCCGCTCGCCGGCTACGCGGACCGGCTCGCTGACCCGGTGCTGCGGCGCAGCGTGCGCGGCTACCTCACCGGCAGCATCGACCTCGTCGCGCGCGTGGGCGAGCGCTTCGCCGTCGTCGACTACAAGACGAACCGGCTCGCCGCGCCCGGCGAGCCGCTGACCGCGTGGCACCATCGCCCGGAGCTGCTCGCGGCCGAGATGGAGCGGGCACACTACGCCCTGCAGGCGCTCCTCTACACGGTGGCGCTGCATCGCTTCCTGCGCTGGCGCCTCGCAGGCTATGACCCGCAGCGCAACCTCGCCGGCGTGCTCTATCTGTTCCTGCGCGGCATGACGGGTCCCGCGACGCCCGTGGTCGACGGGGTGCCGTGCGGCGTGTTCGCGTGGCGCCCGCCAGCGGCGCTCGTGCTCGCCCTCAGCGACGTGCTCGACGAGGGACGCGCGCGATGACCGCGATCGACCCCTACGACGCGCGACGCGCGCTCGCCGCGCCCGGATCGCTGCGTGCCTTCAACGACGCGGGCGTGCTCGCACCCGCCGACGTCCACGTGGCGCGCCGTCTCGCGGCGCTGACCGGCGAGGCGGACGAGACGGTCGTGCTCGCCGTCGCGCTCGCGGTGCGGGCGCCGCGGCTCGGGCACGTCTACGTCGACCTCGCCACGATCCGCGGGACGGCGACGGTCGACGCCGACGAGCCGGTCGACCTGTCCGCACTGCCCTGGCCGGAGCCCGCCGCGTGGCGCGCGCGCGTAGCGGCGAGCCCGCTCACCCAAGGGCCGCTGCAGCTCGCGGGCGACGCGCTCTACCTCGACCGCTACTGGCGCGAGGAGCGCCGGCTCGCCGAGGACCTGCGCGCGCTCGCTGACGGCACTGCCGCTGAGCCACGCGAGGAGCTGCTCGTGGCCGGCCTCGATCGGCTGTTCGCCGGCGCCGGCGACACGCGCCAGCGACTCGCCGCCGAGACCGCCGTCCGGCAGCGCTTCGCCGTGGTCGCCGGCGGCCCGGGCACCGGCAAGACCACGACCGTCGCGCGGATCGTCGCGCTGCTGCTCGAGCAGGCCGACGCGGCCGGCGGCGCGGCGCCGCTGGTGGCGCTCGCGGCGCCCACGGGCAGGGCCGCGGCGAGGCTGATCGAGGCCGTCCACGCGGAGGCGGAGGCGCTCGACGTCGGCGACGCGGTACGCGCGCGGCTGCTCGCGCTCGACGCCTCGACGCTGCACCGGCTGCTCGGCTGGCAGCCCGGCACGCACAGCCGCTTCCGCCACAACCGCGCGAACCGGCTGCCGCACGACGTGGTGATCGTCGACGAGACATCGATGGTCTCGCTTTCGCTGATGGCGCGGCTCGTCGAGGCGGTGCGCCCCGACGCGCGGCTGATCCTCGTCGGGGATCCGGGTCAGCTCACCTCGATCGAGGCCGGCGCCGTGCTCGGCGACATCGTGGGGCAGGGGGACTCGGCGCCGGAGCGGGGCATCGTCGTGCTCGACCGCGTCCACCGCTACGGCGGCGCGATCGCCACCGTCGCCGAGGCGATCCGGCGAGGGGACGCCGACGCCGTCCTGCACGCGCTGGGCGACGTCACCTGGATCGACACCGAGCCGGCCGGCGAGGACGCGGCCGGACCGGTGCGCGAGCGGGCCGTCGCAGCGGCTCGCGGCGTCCGTGCGGCGGCGCTCGCGGGCGACGGCGCGACGGCGATCGCCGGGCTCGGGACGTTCCGCGTGCTGTGTGCGCACCGCCGGGGTCCGTTCGGCGTCGGCATCTGGACCGCGCGCGTCGAGGGCTGGCTCGTTCACGCGATCCCCGGTTTCGGGGCGCTCGGCGACTGGTATCCCGGCCGCCCGCTGCTCGTGACCGAGAACGACTACGGGCTGCGGCTCTACAACGGCGACACCGGTGTCGTGGTCGCCCGCGCCGACGGCACGGTGACCGCGGCGTTCGAGCGCCACGGGGATGTCGCCGAGGTCAGCCCGTCGCGGCTCGCCGCCGTCGAGACGGCGTACGCGATGACCGTCCACAAGAGCCAGGGGTCGCAGTTCGACACCGCCGCCGTCGTGCTGCCCGGGCCCGAGTCGCCGCTGCTGACGCGCGAGCTGCTCTACACGGCGGTGACGCGCGCGCGCAAGGAGCTGATCGTCGCCGGCAGCGAGGCGGCGATCCGCGCCGCGGTCGCGCGGCCGGTCGCCCGCGCCTCCGGCCTCGGCCGCCGGCTCTGGGCAGCGGCCTGAGGCTGTGGGACGATGGCGCCATGGTCGAGCGCCTGCACTTCACCGACTCCGACGACGCGAACACGCTGATCGCCGAGGACCCGCTGGCGCTGCTGATCGGCTTCGCGCTCGACCAGCAGGTCACGGTCCAGAAGGCGTTCAGCGGACCGCTCGTGCTGCGCGAGCGCGCGGGGACGCTGGACGCCGGCGCGCTGTCGGCGCTCGACCTCGAGCCGATCTTCCGCGAGCGCCCGGCGATCCACCGCTTCCCCGGCGCGATGGCGACGCGCGTGCACGCGCTCGTCGTCCACCTCAGCGAGCACTACGACGGCGACGCCGCGCGGGTGTGGTCCGGCGTGGCGACCACCGCCGAGCTGAAGGCGAACCTCGAGGCGCTCCCCGGCTTCGGCGAGATGAAGGTCAAGTCGCTGGCGGCGGTGCTCGCCAACCGCTTCGGCGTCGAGCTCGCCCGGCCGCTGGTCCCCGCGCAGCCCACGCTCGGCGACGTGGACTCGCCGGACGCGCTGGCCGCCTACCAGGCGGGCAAGCGCGCCCATAAGGCGCGCCTGCGGGCCGCCGCCGCCGCGGAGTGAGCCTCACGGCTCCACCACCGGGGCAAGACGAGATCTCTCGCCGGCAGCGATGAGTTCGCGGCCGGCGTAGGGTCTGCATCGACGTGACCCAAGCTTTCGTCCGCCTTCGCCAGCCGCTCAAGCGGCTCGCCGGTGACCGTTCCGAGCACACGCTCGCGGGCGGCACGGTGCTCGAGCTCCTGCAGGAGCTCGAGCGTGCGAACCCCGCCGTCGAGGGCTGGATCCTCGACGAGCGCGGGGAGCTGCGGCGGCACATCAACGTGTTCGTCAATGGCGAGCTCCGCGCCGCTGGGGCAGCCGTCGGCGACGGCGACCGGGTCGACGTCCTACCTGCCATCTCCGGAGGGACATGACCGAACTGCTGATCGGCACCCGCAAGGGCCTGTTCACGCTCGAGGGAGAGCCGGGCGCCGCCTTCGAGGTCACCGCGCGCGCCTTCCCCGGCGAGCCGGTCGAGAACGCGATCCGTGACCGCCGCAGCGGCCGCATCGTCGCCTCGGTCACCTCGCCGTTCTACGGGCCGAAGCTGTGGTGGAGCGACGATCCCGCGGGCGAGTGGCGCCAGGCCGAGGGCGTCGCGCTGCCCGAGGGCGGCGAGCAGGCCCTGGAGCGGATCTGGACGATCGTGCCCGGCGAGGCCGACGGCCTGCTGTGGGCGGGCGGCGACCCCGGGGTCCTCTTCGCGAGCCGCGACGGCGGCGAGACATGGACGCTCGACCGCGGCCTCTGGGAGCATCCGACGCGGCCGCGGTGGATGCCGGGCGGTGGCGGGCTGTGCCTGCACTCGATCGTCACCTGGCCCGGCGAGCCCGATCGCCTCGCGGTCGCCATCTCCGCCGCCGGCGTGTGGCTGACCGACGATGGCGGCGCCAGCTGGCGCCGCGGCAACCGCGGCCTGTACCCGCGCTACCTCCCGGACGACACGCCCGAGGAGGAGATCGGGCTCTGCGTCCATCGCCTGCACCGCGCCCCGGCGCGACCCGAGCGCCTGTTCATGCAGTTCCACGGCGGCGTCTACCGCTCCGACGACGCGGGCGAGTCCTGGCAGGACATCGCGCCCGGGCTACCGTCGGACTTCGGCTTCCCGCTCGCCATCGACCCGGCCGATCCGGACGCCGCCTTCGTGATCCCGCTGGTCGCCGACAGCGACCGCGTCACGCCCGGCGGGCAGGTGCGCGTCTACGAGACCCGCGACGCGGGCGCGAGCTGGACGCCGCGTGGCGACGCCGGCCTGCCCTCGCGCCACGCGTATCTCACCGTCCTGCGCGAGGCACTCGACTGGACGGGCCAGGGCCCGGCGCTCGAGCTCTACTTCGGCGCGACCTCGGGCGACGTGTTCGGGACGGGCGATGCGGGCGCGACGTGGTTCGACGCGGCGACGCGGCTGCCGCCGGTGCTCTCGGTGTCGGCGGGGTAGTCGCGCTCGCGCACGGCGGCGACGAACCGCTCGACCACGCCGGCGTCGAACTGGACGCCGGCGCAGCGGCGCAGCTCGGCGAGCGCGTCCTCCCCGCGCAGCGCCGCGCGGTAGCTGCGGGTGGAGACCATCGCGTCGTAGGCGTCGCAGACGGCGATGATGCGCGCGCCGATCGGGATCGCCGCGCCCGCGAGGCCGTCGGGGTAGCCGCCTCCGTCGAAGCGTTCATGGCTCGAGCGCACCAGCTCGGCGACATCGGCGAGGGCCGGCGCTCGCTCGAGGATGCGCTGGCCGATCAGCGTGTGGCGGTGCATCAGGGTCCACTCGGCCTCGCTCAGCGGACCGGGCTTGTGCAGGATCGAGTCCGGGATCGCGATCTTGCCGACGTCGTGCAGCAGCGCCCCCAGGCGTACGCGCTCGACCTCGGCTGGATCGAGGCCGAGCCGCAGCGCGACCTCGGTCGCGAGCATCTGGACGCCCTCGAGGTGCTCGTGCAGCCCGGCGTCGCGCTCGGCGAGGGCCTGCATCAGCGCGCGGGTCGCCTGCCGGCGGGGGCCCATGCGCCGGCGCTCCTTGTCCTCGTACATCCGCATGTCGGCGAGCCGCAGCGCGTCGCTCGCGTTGTCGGCCTCCGAGGGGAGCAGCACGAGGCCGTGTGCGGCGTTGACCTCGAAGCCCTGCGTGCCGAGATCGAGCGCGAACGCCGCGCGCGAGGCGACGGCCGCCGGCTCCTCGTTCGCGCACTCGACGAGCACGCAGAACTCGTCGCCGCCCATGCGGTAGGCGACGCCGCGGCCGTCGACCGCTGCCTGCAGCTTCTCGCTGAGCGTGATCAGCAGCGCGTCGCCCGCGGCGTGGCCGTAGGTGTCGTTGTAGTCCTTGAAGCCGTTCAGGTCGTAGAGGGCGAGCCCACAGGTCGTCCCGCCGCGGCGCGTGATGCGCGCCTCGAGGTCGAGCGTGAGGCGGCGGCGGTTGGGCAGGCCGGTGAGCGCGTCGGTCATCGCCTCGCGGCGCGCGTCGCGCAGCATGCGGGCGTTGGCGCGCAGGGTCAGCGCGAAGCGAGCGAGCACGGCGGCGAGCGCGGCTGCCGCCAGCGCCAGCGCCAGCGGGTGGTCGGCGGAGCGCGTCGCGGTCACGATCAGCAGGGCGAGCGCGAGCACGCTCGAGGCGATCGGCACCCAGTTGCGCGGGTCGACCGCCGCCAGCTTCGGGGGCACGCGCGCCCAGGCGCCGGCGGCGATCAGCCAGCTGCCGGCCAGCCAGGCGACGTTGGCCGCGCCGCCCGGGCCGGTCGCGCGCACGACGTCCCCGACCTGCGCGGCGTCGCCCGCGGTCATCGCGATCAGGCCGAGCAGCAGCCAGCTCCAGCTGTCCGGCCGCCAGCCGTGCTGCGCGGCGGCAGCGCCGACGACGCCGACGACGAGCAGGTCGGCCAGCGGATAGAGCAGCGTGATCGAGGCCGTGAAGCCGCGATCGGCGAGCGCGTGCTCCACCGGACCCAGCAGGGCGAGCGCGATCAGCGTCTGGACCACGAGTGCGAGCGTGAGACCGTCGAGCGATGCGACCGCGCGCAGCCGGCCGACGCGCTCGCGCAGCAGCAGCAGCAGCGAGGCGATCGCCAGCGGGACCACCATCACGCCGGCGGCGACGCTGATCGCGCCCCAGGGCCCGCCGCCGACGATCTGCGACCACCCTGCGCCAACCTCGCAGAGGGCGTTGAAGGCGAGCGTGGCGCCGACGATCGGCCAGATCGCGCGCTCGGCGGCGCGGGCGCGTGCGCCGGCGAAGGTCACGGCGACGGCGAGCGTGACGAGGACGCCGAACGCGGCCTGCACGGCGGCAGGCGTGGCGCCGCCGACCTGCAGGGCGATCAGTGCAGCCGTCGCCAGGACGCCGACGGCGACCACGCAGGGGACTGCATGGATTCCACGACCGGACAGACGGCGCACGTACCCATCATCGGTCCCTGGCGGCGAGGCTTGACTACGCGACGCCGCAGCGCAGCCCCGGACGGAGCGTCAAGGACCTAAGCAGTACGAAGCCCTGCGAGACAACGGCGAGAGCAAGGAGAAGGCGGCGCGCGCCGGCGAGATCGGCATCGACGGTCGCTCGAAGATGAGCAAGGGGGAGCTGGTCAAGGCGCTGCGCAACCACTGAGCCGCGCAGCGCGCCGGCGGCGCACGCCGTCGCGCCACGTCTCCGGCACCGCGCCGAGTGCGATCGCGCGCGAGCGACCCGCCGCGTGCAGGTCGTAGTGCGCGCGCTCGGGCCGCCCCGGGCGCGTCTGCAGCCACACGCGGCTGAGGCCGAGCCGGCGCGCGAACGCCTCGAGCTCTCGAAGCGAATCGGCCTGCAGGTGGCCGCCGCCGGTCCAGCGCCCCCAGTCGCCGGCCACGAACGCGTCGTCGACGTACACCGCCATCGGCGACGAGTGTGGCGTACCGTGGCGGGAATGGCCGCCGACGCGCGCTGGTGGACGGTCCGGCGGGCGCAGAACCGCAAGCCCGCGACCTACCGCTGCCCGTTCTGCGGCGGCTACCTGCCCGCGCTCTCGGAGCACGTGCTCGTCATGCCCGAGGGCGACGCGTCGCGCCGCCGCCACGCCCACACCGCGTGCGCGCTCGCGGAGCGCAAGGCCGGCCGGCTGCCCGACCGCGACGAGTGGCGCCGGACCCAGCCGCGCGACCCGGGCCTGATCGCGCGGCTGCTGCGGCGCGCCGGCTGAGCGCGGTGGAGTAGGCTCACGACCGCCGATGAGCGACGAGCACGCGAGGACGGCGGAGGGCACGGGCACCGGACTGCGCCGCGAGCTGCGCTTCTGGGAGGCGATCGCGCTGTCGATCGCGATCATGGCGCCGACCGCGGCGATGGCGCTCAACGGCGTCGCCATCGCCGGCTTGATCGGGCCGGGCGTGCCGCTCGCCTTCGTGTTCGCGCTGGTCGGCGTCCTGCTCGTCTCCTACGCGTTCGTACAGCTGACGCGCGAGGTCAACCACGCCGGCTCGGTGTACGCGTTCACCGGGCTCACGCTCGGGCCGCGGGCCGGCTTCCTCGCCGGCTGGGCGCTGCTCGGCACCTACCTCGCCTTCACCGTCGCCTCGACCGCCGAGGTCGGCCTGTTCTTCTCCTCGTTCCTCGCCTCGACCGGCATCGCGGACTCGGCCGACTGGATCTGGATCGCGCTCGTGGCCGCCGCGATCATCGGCTTCGTCGCCTACGGCGATGTCCGTGTCGCCGCGCGGGCGCTGCTCTCGCTCGAGGGTCTCTCGATCGTGCTGATCGTGATCCTCGTCGTCGTGATCGTCGTGCGTCTGGTCGGCGGCAGCTCCCCGAGCGGCCACACCGCCTCGTTCGCCGACGCGTTCAGCCTGCCGTCCGGGACGTCGCTGGACGCGGTGGCTTCGGCCGCGGTGTTCGGCTTCCTGTCGTTCGCGGGCTTCGAGGGCGCCGCCGCGCTCGGCGAGGAGACCGACGAGCCGGGGCGCAACATCCCGCGCGCGCTGTTCCTCGCGCCGTTCGGCGTCGGCATCTTCTACCTGATCGTGATCCTCTGCCAGACGCTCGGCTTCGGGACCGACGCGGCGGGCGTGAAGGCGTTCGCGTCCTCGAGCTCACCGCTCGGCGACCTCGCCAAGACCTACGTCGGCTCGGCGCTGCAGGACGCCATCAACCTCGGCGCGGCGATCAGCGCGTTCGCGAGCGGGCTCGCGGCCGCCACCGCCGCCTCGCGCATCCTCTTCGCGCTCGCGCGCGACGGCATCCCGGGATCGCGGTTCGCGCGCATCTCCCCGCGCACGGGCGCACCCGTCGCGGCGCTCGTCGTGGTCATGACCGTCGGCGTTGCCGGGATGGTCGGCCAGCGGCTCGCGGGCACGAACGCGACGAACGCGTTCTTCTACCCCGGCACGATCGGCGTCCTGGCGCTGCTGGTCGCCTACATCGCCACGAACCTCGGCGCGATCCGCCACCTGTTCATCCGTGCGCGCCGGCGTCCGCTGTGGGAGATCGTGATCCCGCTGCTGGGCATCGCCTTCCTCGTCTACACGATCTACAAGAACGTCGCCGGCGTTCCGGCCCCGTACGACCGCTTCCCGTGGCTCGTGCTCGCCTGGCTGGCGCTCGGGGCCGTGATCGTCGTGGCCGCTCCGGGCGTCGCGCGGCGCATCGGCGTGGCGCTGACCCGCGAGGTCGGCTCGGAGTAGCCTCCCGTTCCGGCCGCGAACGGGAGGAGAGGTCGATGCGACGGATGGTCCATGGGGTGGGTCTCGCAGTGCTGGTGCTCTTGGTGGCGACGGCGACTGCACAGGCGGCGAAGCCGCTGCAGAAGGTCAAGCACATCGTCGTCATCTACGAGGAGAACCACTCCTTCGACAACCTCTACGGCGGCTGGGAGAAGGTCACGGGGCTCAAGCAGGCCGACGCGGCGCACACCACGCAGGTCGACCAGCACGGTGCGCCGCTCGCCTGCCTGCCGCAGGACGACGTCAACCTCGCCGCGGTCGGGACCGGCTGCTTCGCGAACCGGCCGTTCAAGATCGACGACTACATCCAGCCGGCGGACACGACGTGCCCGACGCCCGGTCCCAGCTCGCCGCCCGCCGGCACCCCCAAGGGGACGGGCGACCCCGGCGGCTGCACCCGCGACCTGGTCCACCGCTTCTACCAGGAGCAGTACCAGCTCGACGGCGGCAAGCACGACCGCTACGTGACCGGCAGCGACGCCGTCGGCCTCACGATGGGCACGTACAAGACGCGCGCGCTGCCGATCTACCGCTACCTGCACCGCGTCACGCACCAGCGCTACGCGATCGCCGACCGCTTCTACCAGGCGGCGTTCGGCGGCTCCTTCCTCAATCACCAGTGGCTGGTCGCCGCGCGTACCCCGGTGTGGCACGGCGCGCCGGCCGCGCAGCACTCGATCCTCGACTCGGCCGCGATGCCGACGACCTACCCGCTCTACACCCCCGACCGCGCGGTCAAGGACACCGCGCTGACCCAGGCGTGCGGTCTGCCGACGACGATCGGCGGCGCGGCCTGCGGCGACTGGGCCGTCAACACGATCCAGCCGACCTACCAGCCGCACGGGAGCGGCGCGCAGCTCCCGCCGCAGACCTCGCCGACGATCGGCGACCGGCTGACGGCGAAGGGCATCTCGTGGGCCTGGTACTCGGGCGGATGGTCCAACGCCAACGGCGACGCCGGTGCGCCCGGCTGGACGAACGGCACGACGCCGGGCACCTGCACCGACCCGAGCACGACGACCGGCGCGGTCTACCCGAACTGCCCCGACAAGCTGTTCCAGTACCACCACCAGCCGCTCAACTACTACGCGTCGTTCGCCCCGGGCACCGCGCAGCGGCGGCGCGACCTGCGCGACGAGCAGGAGTTCATCGACAAGGCGAAGGCGAGCACGTCGTCGTGCAAGCTGCGCTCGGTCTCGTTTATCAAGCCGATCGGCGCCGAGAACGAGCACCCGGGCTACGCGAGCGAGCACGGCGGCTCGGACCACCTGGTCTCGCTGCTTCGCGACATCCACCGCTCGTCGTGTCGCAAGCGCACGATGGTGATCGTCACCTACGACGAGTTCGGCGGCCAGTGGGACCACGTGCCCTCGCCCGGCCAGGCAGGCGGCCCGAGCGGCCCGCACGACGAGATGGGTCCGGGAACGCGGATCCCCGCGCTCGTGCTCTCGCCGCTGCTTGGCACGCGGGTCGGGGTCGACAGCACCTCGCACGACACGACGTCGGTGATCGCGACGATCGAGCACCGCTTCAAGCTGCGCCCGGTCAACTCGCGCGACCGCCACGTGCGCGACCTGTCCTCGGCCTTCACGGCGCGCTGATGGGCGAGCGGCTGGACGGCACCGTCGCGCTGGTCACCGGCGCCAGCTCGGGCATCGGTGAGGCGACCGCGCTCGAGCTGGCATCCCACGGGGCGGCCGTGGCCGTCGCCGCGCGTCGCAAGGACCGCCTCGACGCGCTCGTCGAGCGCATCGAGCGCGGCGGCGGCAAGGCGCTCGCCATCCAGGTCGACGTCACCTCCGAGGACGAGGCGCGGCGCGCCGTCGCCGAGACGGTCGACGCCTTCGGACGGCTCGATACGGTGGTCAACAACGCGGGCGTGATGCTGCTCGGCCCGATCGTCGACGCGCCGGTCCAGGAGTGGGACCGGATGGTCTCGCTCAACGTTCAGGGTCTCCTGTACGTCTCCCACGCCGCACTGGCGCACCTGCGGGCCGCGGCTCAGGACGAACCCCGCCAGGTCGCCGATCTCGTCAACATCTCGTCCGTCGCGGGCCGCCGGGCGGCGCGTGGCGCGGGCGTCTACAACCTCACGAAGTTCGGCGTCGGGGCCTTCAGCGAGTCGCTGCGCCAGGAGGTGGCCACCGAGCACGTCCGCGTGTCGCTGGTCGAGCCCGGCGCGGTGACGACCGAGCTGACCAGCCACCTGCGTCCCGAGGTCCGCGAGCAGTCGATGAAGCGCTTTGGCAACGTCGAGCGCCTCGAAGCGCAGGACATCGCCGACGCGATCGCCTACATCGTCACGCGCCCACGGCGGATCGCGGTCAACGAGCTGCTGATCCGTCCGACCGAGCAGGAGTGAGGCTCCACGTTTCGAGCCGGACACGGCGTCCCTTCGCCGCCCGCGTGACGAGCGGCACGCCGGCCGGAGCGAACCCGCACGCGCGCGCCACCGCGTGGCTGGCGGTGTTCGCGGGTGGGATCCGCAGGACGAAGGTCGTCAACCCGAAGGCCGTCGCGGCGTGGTCGACGAGCGCGAGCACTGCGGCGCGAGCGAGGCCGCGCCGACGATGGGCGGCGCCGATCGCGTAGCCGAGCTCCGCGGTGCCGCCGGCCGGATCGAAGAGCAGCACCTCGCCGCGCGGCGCGCCGCCGTCGGTGGTCACGGCCAGCTGCAGCGCCCGGCCCTCCGCGCGCCGGACGCGCGCCCGCCCGAGGTAGCGGGCGGCAGCCGCGGCGTCGAAGGGCGACTCGATCGGCGTCCACGCGGCGATCTCCGGCTCGTCGAAGAGCTCGACCAAGGCCGGCAGGTCGGCGTCGGTCCACTCGCGCAGGACGACGCCGTCGCCGCGCACGCGCACGGGGGAGGGATCCATGTGAGAAGCATGGCGCGTCGCGCAGGACGACCACCGCCGGCGTCGAAGGAACCGGCACATGGCCTGGATCGTGAAGTCGTGGCGGAGGGAAGCGCTGGCGGCGCTGGCCGATGCCGAGGCGCTGGAGGCGGCGCAGGAGATCGTCCTGGGCGCGCAGCGCGAGGCGCGCCGGATCGAGCGCGGCGCCCGCCGCGAGTCCGCCGACGCCGGCGCGTACCTCGCTGAGCTCGAGCGCTTCGGCCAGGACACCCTCGCCCAGGTCGCCGCCCACCGCGCCGAGCTGCGCAGCGAACCTCCCGAGCAGCCCTCCCGCGCGCCGGAGCAGCCCGCGCTCGCGCCCGAGGAGCCGCCGGGTCCGATCAGCGTCCGCAAGGGCCGCGCGAGCTTGCGCGACTCGCCGCTCACCGAGCTGTTCCGGGCGACCGAACCGGGCTAGGCGCCCGTGGCCGCCGTCGCCGTGGCGGTCTCGCGAAGCAGCATCGCCATCCCGCCGAGCGCGTAGGCGCGGCGCTGGCGCCCGGCGCCGCCGCCCTGCTCGACGATGCGCCGCGTCGCGTCGAGCTCGGCCTCGCAGCCGAGCTCGCGGGCCTGCCCCGCGACGGCGTCGAGCGCACGGGCGAGCAGCTCGCCGAGTGGTTGCAAACGCCCCGCGTCATCGGGCAGCTGGGCGCGGCTGCCGTAGCGCGCGGCGCGGAAGGACGCCTCGTCGAGGATCTCCGCGGGCGGCCCGTCAGGCGCGTCGTGACGCGTCGCCTCGTGCACGGCGAGGCAGTGCGCGAGTGCGACGATCGCCGCGAGGTCGTCGAGCGAGGTCTGGGCGTCGAGCGCCCGGATCTCGACCGTCCCGAGCCGCGGATGCGGGCGCAGCTTCCACCAGAACCACGTGTAGTCGGGCACGTCGGCGACGCGCGCCAGCGCCGCGCTCGAGGCCTCGAAGTCCTCGAAGTCGCGCATCGCCCGCGGCACCCCGGTGCGTGCCCAGCCGCGCATCGTCACCTCGCGTGCCGAGGCCAGCCCGGTGTCGCGCCCGTGGCGGAACGGCGAGTTGGCGGCGAGCGCCTGCAGCAGCGGGAGGTGACGCCGCAGGCCGTTGAAGGCGCGGATCGCGCTCGCTGCGTCCGGCATGCCGACGTGCACGTGGGTGCCGCCGACGGCGGTGGCGACGGCATCGCCCATCAGCTCGCGGATGCGCTCGTAGCGTGCCTTGTCGGTGATCTCCGCGTCGCCCTCCCGCGCGGCGGGATGGGTGCCGGCGCCGAGGATCCCGGCGCCGGTGTCGACAACCGCGCGGCGCAGCTTCGCGAGCGCGCTCACCGCCTCGCCGGTGCGGGCGCAGATGCCGGTGATCAGCTCGACCTGCGACGCGTGCAGCTCGCGCTCGACCTCGCCGTCGACGGCGCCGAGCCGGTCGAGCACGGCCGCCGACGCGTTGGCCTGGGCGCCGGTCAGCGGGTCGACGAGGAACAGCTCCTCCTCGACCCCGAGGGTGAACGGAGCGCCGGAGCCGAAGGCGTGATCGGCGCTCATGCGCGCTCGCGCAGTGCGGCTGCGAAGGTCTCGGGCGCCTCCAGCGGCACGAAGTGGCCGCACCCCGGGAGCTCGCGCACCTCGGCGGCGGCGAAGAAGAGATCGACCCGGTCCGACCAGGCCTGCGGGAACAGCGGGTCGTGCTCAGGCCACAGGATCGTGGCCGGCGTGGCGACGCGGTCCTGTGGATCGGGCACCGTCTCGGCCAGCGCACTCGCCACGGCGCCGGCGCCGGCGCGGTACCAGGCGGTGCTGCGTGTGAACGCGCCGGGACGCGCGTACTGCTCCGCGAGCCCGTCGAGATGGTCGGCGGGGGCGACGAACCCCGGGGCGCTCCAGTGCTCCCAGAAGTGGGCGAGATAGGCGCGCACCGCGTCCGGGCGCCCGTCGATCAGCGCCCGCGCGAGCGGCAGCCGGTGAAACGGCTGGTACCAGAACTCCTCCATCGGCTCCCGCGCGAGGATGCGCTGGCCGGCGCCGGGGATCGGCGGCGTGATCACCAGGCCGGCTACGTGCGCGGGATGGTCGACAGCGATCCGCTGCGCGATGCGGCTGCCGATGTCGTAGCCGCCGATCAACACGCGCTCGAGACCCAGCTCGTCGAGCAGGCCCGCGACGCTCGCGGCCTGATTCGAGGCGTGATAGGCCGCATCCGGCGCGTCCTCCGGCCCGAGAGTGTCGCCGAATCCGCGCAGGTCGGGGACGATCACGTCGGCATCGTCGCCGAGGCCGGCGGCGACCGCGTCGTGATCGTGGCGTCCGCCCGGCCAGCCGTGCAGCAGCACGACGGCCGTCGCGCCCGGGCGCCCGTGGCGGTCGTAGGCGAGCCGGAACCCGTCGACCTCGGCGCTGATCGCCATGTCGGGCTACATCGCCCGGCGGGAGACGGGCGAAACCCTTCCCGTGCGGTGGCGAACCGCTCCAGCCGCGGTACTTCGTCCGCGCCACCTTCGACCACTCATCCGGGGAGGAGTACGATCGGACCATGGCGGGCGCCTCCCGCGAGCTCTTCCCGACCGACCGCGGCCTCGTCGCGCGGATGGCGGTGGCTGCCGTGGCGACGCCGCTGGTCGTCCTCGCCGCGCTGGCCGCGGTGGTGGCGATCGCGCCGACACGGCTGGTGATCGGCGTCGCGGTCGCGATCGCGGTCGGCCTCTTCGCCGCGATCCAGGAGCGCGCAGCGACCGTCCGCGCGCGTGAGCTGGCGCCGGCGGCCGCGCCCGAGCTGCACGCCGCCGTCGAGCGGCTGTGCGTGATCGCCGATCTGCCGAAGCCCCGGATCGTGCTCGAGCAGGAGCGCCAGCCGAACTCGTGGATCGTCGCCACCGGTCGCGACCGTGCGCGGCTGCACCTCACGCGCGGGCTCGTCGAGCGCCTCGAGCCGCGCGAGCTGGAGGCCGTGATCGCGCACGAGCTGGCCCATCTCGCGCATCGCGACGCGATCGTCATGACCGTCGTCGGGGGCCCCGGCGCGGTGCTGCTCGGCGGCGGCTCGCTGCTCGCAGGGCGCTGGATCTGGCCGCTGCAGCTCGGCGGCCTGGTGGCCGCGGCGATCGGCTGGGTGGCGAGCCTGGGGACGCGCGCGCTCTCGCGCTACCGCGAGTTCGCCGCCGACGCCGGCGCGGTCGCGCTCACGGGCAACCCCGCGGTCCTCGCCACCGCGCTCATGAAGGTCTCCGACGGCGTCCACGCGCTGCCGACGCGCGACCTGCGCGTCGCCGCCGCGCGCGACGCCTTCCACCTGCTGCCGGTGGCCCGCGAGCGCGCCCTCACCGCCACGCATCCGTCGCTGAAGGCGCGGATCGCGCGGCTCGAGCGCATGGAGGCGCGCCTGCAGTCGGCGCGGCCCGCGCTCAGCGATCGCGCCCGCTGAGCCGCTCGGACAGCTCCCTCAGCCAGCGCCGCGCGTTGGCGTCGAACGCCTGCGCGTCCGGCGTCGCCTCGCGCTCGCGGTCGAAGTAGCGTCCGCTGACGCCGTCCAGCGCCGGATCGGCGACCAGCCGCAGGGTCGCGTGCACGCCTTCCTCCAGCGAGGAGGTCGGCGAGGCGACGATCTTCGTCGGCATGTAGGTCGCCGGGTGCAGCGCGTTGACGGTGACGCCCGAGCCCGCGAGCCGCTCGGCGAGGTCGAAGGTCGAGATGATCTGCGCGAGCTTGCTCTGGCAGTAGGCGCGCACGCCCCGGTAGCCGCGCTCGAGCATCGGGTCGTCGAAGTCGATCGGCGTCTGTCCCGCCGAGGCGACGTTGACGATCCGCGCCGGCGCCGACGCGCGCAGCAGCTCGAGCAGCTCCTCGGTCAGCACATATCCCGCCAGGTAGTTGACCGCGAAGCGCAGCTCGTAGCCGTCGACGCTCTCCTGGCGCTTCCCGTTGCCCGGCTCGGACGCGCCGATGCCGGCGTTCGAGACCAGCACGTCGAGCCGCGGCTCGTGCTCGCGGATCGCGGCGGCGAGGCCGCGCACCGCCTCCAACGAGGAGAGATCGGCCTGGTAGGCGCGCGCTCCCGGGACCTCCGCGAGCGTGTCGGCGATCCGCTGCTCGCTGCGGCCGTGGACGAGCACGGTCGCGCCCGCCGCGGCCACCTCGCGGGCCAGCGCGCGGCCGAGGCCGTCGGTGGCGCCCGTGATCAGGACCACGCGGCCGTCCATGTCGTAAGAGCTCATGGGGACAGACTCCTACCACGGACGACCCACTAGCCTCAGCCTGGTGAACGAATCCAGCGAGGACGTCGCGATCCGCGAGGTCATGGAATGGTCCGATCTCGGTGACGCGGCGCGCGATCTCGGCGCGCAGATCACCGCGGACGGATACCGCCCCGAGGTGATCCTCGGGATCGCGCGTGGCGGCCTGCTTCCGGCCGGCGCGGTCGCGTACGCGCTCGGAATCAAGAACGCCTGCGCGATGAGCGTCGAGTTCTACACGGGGGTCGAGGAGCGCCTGGAGGTGCCGATGGTGCTCCCGCCCGTGCCGGATCTCATCACGCTCGCCGACAAGCAGATGCTGATCGTCGACGACGTCGCGGACACGGGCGGCACCCTGCAGGTGGTGCAGCGCTTCTGTGCGGGCAAGGTCGCCGAGGTGCGCACCGCCGTGCTCTACGAGAAGCCCCGCTCGCTCGTCAAGTGCGACTACGTCTGGCGGCGCACGGAGCGCTGGATCACGTTCCCCTGGAGCGCCGACGACCCACTGGAGGCCTGATGCAGACCCGCAAGCTCGGCAACTCGGACCTCGAGGTCACCGAGATCTCGCTCGGCTCCTGGCTCACCTACTCCGGCGGCGTCGAGCGCGACCAGACGGCGGCCTGCACGCGCGCCGCCTTCGACGCCGGGATCAACTTCTTCGATACCGCGAACGCCTACGGGCGCGGCGCGGCCGAGTCGGCCTGGGGCGAGATCCTCAAGGACTACCCGCGCGACTCGTACGTGCTGGCGACCAAGGTCTACTTCCCGATGTCGGACGTCGACAAGGGGCTCTCGCCGGAGCAGATCCACAAGCAGATCGACGCGTCGCTGGAGCGCCTGCAGACCGACCACGTCGACCTCTACCAGTGCCATCGCTTCGATACGGAGACGCCGATCGAGGAGACGATGGAGGCGCTCAGCGAGGTGGTGCGCGCCGGCAAGGCGCGTTACCTCGGCTTCAGCGAGTGGACGGCGGAGCAGATCGAGGCCGCTCTCTCGGTCCCCGACACGGTCGCGTTCGTGTCCTCCCAGCCGCAGTACTCGATGCTGTGGCGCGCGCCCGAGCGCGAGGTCTTCCCGTACTGCGAGGAGCACGGCATCTCGCAGATCGTCTGGTCGCCGCTGGCGGAGGGCGTGCTGACCGGCAAGTACAAGCCGGGCGAGGCGCCGCCGCCGGACTCGCGCGCCGCGAGCGAGTCGATGGGGACGTTCATCGGACGCCGGCTCGACGACCGCGCGCTCGAGGCCGTCCAGCGTCTCGCCCCGATCGCCGAGGGCGCCGGCCTGACGATGGCGCAGCTCGCCCTCGCCTGGGTCCTGCGCCGCCCGGAGGTCGCCTCGGCGATCATCGGCGCATCGCGGCCCGAGCAGGTCCACCAGAACGCCGCGGCGGCGGGTATCGAGCTGACCGCCGATGTGCTCGAGGCGATCGACGAGGCGCTGGGCGACGTGCCGGTGCGCGAGGCGGCGCTCGCGCCGGGCGCCTCGAGCGGGGTGACCCACCGGCCGCCGCGATGAGGCCGGTCAGGTCCGCGTGACCTTCGAGAGGTTCGCGGGGCGGTCCGGGTCCAAGCCGAGCCGCAGCGCGAGCGCGCGCGCCACCTGCTGCGCGCGCACGACGGCGGCGATCGGCTGCAGTGCCTCGGGCAGCGCGGCCGGAAGCGGCAGATCGGCGTCGCCGGGCGCGGCGAGGAACACGCGCGTGCCGCGGTCGCGCAGCGTCGCGACCAGGTCGGCCATGTCGGCGTGCGCGGGACCCGGCGTGTCGAGCGCGATCACCGGCACGTCGGGTGTGACCGCGGCGATCGGGCCATGACGCAGATCGGCCGCGGAGGCGCCCTCGGCGAGGATCCCGCACGTCTCCTCGATCTTCAGCGCGCCCTCCAGCGCGGCGCCGGTGAGGAAGCCGCGCGCGACGACGACGACGCGCGAGGCGCCCGCGAGCGCGGCTGCGACGGTGCCGGCCGGTTCCGCGTCGTCCAGCACCGCGGCGATCGCGTCGGGCACGCGCTCGAGATCGCCGGACGTGAACGGCACCGGGCCCAGCGCGCCGGCGAGGATCGCCAGCGCGGTCATCTGGGTCGTGACGGTCTTCGTCGCCGGCACGGCCTCCTCGGGACCCGCGCCGGTCGCCAGCACGGCGTGGGCGATACCCGCCAGGTCGGACTCCGGGTCGTTGGTGACCGCGACCCCGGAGCCGCCGGTCGCCTGCAGGCGCGCGAGCGTGTCGGTGATCTCCGGCGTCTGGCCGGACTGGCTGACGGCCACCAGGAGCACGTCGCGGTAGGAGATGTCGGCGTCGTAGAGCGTGAACAGGCTGGGGGAGACGAAGCTCAGCGGGCGGGCGGCGGCCGGCTCGATCAGGTAGCGGCCGTAGAACGCGGCGTGGTCGGAGGACCCGCGGGCGATCACCGCGACCGCGGCGAGCGACTCCGGCGCGACGGCGCGCACGCGATCGCGCAGGTCGTCCGCACGGCCGATCAGAGCCGCCAGCCGCGCCGGCTGCTCGGCCATCTCGGCCGCCATCACGGATCCCGGCCCGCCCGCTCCGCTCATCGGACGCCTGCGTCGGGCCAGCGGCCGCCGTTCTCCCAGTAGCCGCGGATCGCCTCGAGCGGGCGGCCCTTGGTCTCGGGCGCGAGCGCCGCGATGAACACGAACGAGATGACCGCGAGCGCGAGGAAGAGCGCGAACGTACCGGTGCCGCCGAGGTCCGCGAACACCGTCAGGAAGAAGCGCGAGATCAGCAGGTTGGCGAGCAGGTCGGCGGTCAGCATCGCGGACGCGCCGGCGGTGCGCAGCGGTGCCGGGAAGCTCTCCGAGGCGTAGACCCACACGAGCGCGCCGAAGCCGAAGTTGAAGCCGGCGGTGAAGAAGAGGATGCCGACGAAGCCGAGTACGGACGAGAAGCCGCCGTCGAGCGAGCCGAACGCGAACAGGAGCACCATCAGGATGTTCGCGGCGATCATCACGCCGACGCCGGTGAGCAGCGTCGTGCGGCGCCCGATCCTGTCGACAACGAGCACCGCCGCGATCACCGCGAAGACGGAGAACAGCTCGATGAAGCCCTGGACCAGCAGCGACGTGGTGTCCGACCAGCCGAGCTCCTTGAAGATCGTCGGGCTGTAGTACGTGATCGCGTTGATGCCGGTGATCTGCACGAGGAAGCCGAGCACGACGACGAAGACCGTGGCCCGCAGGTAGGGCGCCCTCAGCATCCTGCTCAGCTCGCCCCCGCGCTCGGCCCGCAGGTCGGCCTGGATGTCCGCGAGCTCGCGCTCGACGTCGGCTTCGGGATCGGTGCGCGCGAACGTAGCGCGCGCCTCGTCGATGCGGTCCTGCATCACGTACCAGCGCGGGGTGTCGGGCAGCCGCAGGAGCGCGAGCAGGACGAGCGCGGCCGGGATCGCGGAGATCGCGAGCATCCAGCGCCAGTGCTCGCCCCCTGCGAGCGCCCAGGCGACGAAGTAGGCGACCATGATCCCGACGACGGTGGCCACCTGATAGCCGACGATCAGCCCGCCGCGGATCCGCGCGGGCGCCGACTCGGCGATGTAGACCGGGGCGACGACGGTCGAGATGCCGATTGCGATGCCGAGCAGGAAACGGGCGGCGTCGAGCACGACGATGCTTGGCGCGATGCCCTGCAGCAGGGCGAACAGCGCGAAGCCGGCGGAGAGGGCGATCATCGCGACGCGCCGGCCGAAGTGGTCGGCGAGCCGGTTCGCCGCGAGCGCGCCAACGATCAGGCCGATCCCGGTGAACGTCGCGACCCACTCGGTCGCTCCCGTCGAGAGGTTGAAGCGGCTCGGGATGAACAGCAGCGCGCCCGCGATGCTGCCGGTGTCGTAGCCGTAGATGACGCCGATCGTCGCCGCCGCGAGCGCGATGGTGAAGCTCAGCGTGCGACGCTGAGCGGGTGCGTCGAGCATCTCGATCCCTCCGTTCGGATCTGCGTCCCGCATGCCCGTCATCCGCGCCCCGCAATCGCGGGTAGGCAGAGCGCTGTGCCCTCCGAGCTGCTGGCGAACGCGCGCCTCGCGCTCCCCGACGGCGCCCTGCGCCGCGGTTGGCTGCGCGTCCGGGACGGCTGCATCGCGGAGCTCGGCGAGGGCGAGGCGATGGGCGGCGACCGATCCGCACGCGACCTCGGTGGCGCCGTGCTCGCCCCCGGGTTCGTCGACGTGCACGTGCACGGGGCGGCGGGGGCCGAGTTCCTCGGCGCCGATGGCGGTCAGCGTGCGGCGATCCTGCGGGCTCATGCGCGCGGCGGCACGACCGCGCTGCTCGCCACGACCGTGACCGCATCGCGCGAGCGACTGCACTCCGCCGTCGAGGCGCTCGCCGCCGCGGAGCCGGTGGTGGGCGGCGCCGCGCTGCTCGGCATCCACCTCGAGGGCCCGTACCTGTGCGAGCGCCATCGCGGCGCCCAGGATCCCGAGCACCTGCGCGCGCCCGACCTCGACGAGCTCGACGCGCTGCTGACCGCGGGGCCGGTGCGGCTCGTGACGCTCGCGCCCGAGTTGCCCGGCGCGCTCGCGGCGATCGAGCGCCTGACCGGGGCGGGCGTCGTGGCCTCCGTCGGACATACGGATGCGACGTACGCGCAGGCGATGGCCGCGTTCGACGCGGGCGCCACCCACGCGACCCACCTGTTCAACGGCATGCGCCCGTTCCACCACCGCGAGCCGGGCGTGATCGGCGCGGCGCTCGAACGCGACGACGTCACCTGCGAGCTGATCTGCGACGGACTGCATGTCGATCCGGCGGCGATCCGGCTCGTGCACCGGCTCAAAGGTCCCGGCCGCAGCCTGCTCGTCACGGACGCGATGTCGGCCGCGGGGCTCTGCGACGGCGACTACCGGCTCGGCGCGCTGCCGGTGCGCGTCCGCGACGGGCGCGCGGAGCTCGCGGGCTCGGCGACGCTGGCCGGCAGCACGCTGACGATGGGCGCCGCCGTGCGCAACGCCGTGCGGCTGGCGCGGCTCCCGCTCGGCGACGCGCTGCAGATGGCGTCGGCCACGCCGGCCCGGGTGCTCGGCCTGCAGGCGTCCAAGGGCGCGCTCGAGCCGGGCCTCGATGCAGACCTCGTCCTGCTCGACGACGACCTCGCCGTGACGGCGACGATGGTCGGCGGCGCCTGGATCGACGGGTAGCCTGCGGCGATGGCCGCCGCGCGCATCGCCGACCTCCTGCGGCTCCCGGCGGGCCCGGTCGACCTCCACGCGATCGACCCGCGCGCCACGCCCGGCTTCGCCGGCGCCAAGCAGGACGCCCGGGCGGCCGTCCCGGCGCTCGGCGCACGGCTCGCGACGCTGCAGGAGCAGCTCGTCGCCGAGGGCCGCACGGGCGGCACGCGCAGCCTGCTCCTCGTCCTGCAGGGGATGGACACCTCCGGCAAGGGCGGCACGATCGGCCACGTCGTCGGCCACGTCGATCCCTCGGGCGTCCACGTGCACGCGTTCGGTCCGCCGACATCCCAAGAGCGCCGCCACGACTTCCTCTGGCGCGTGCGCGCGCAACTGCCCGCGCCGGGCCAGATCGGCGTCTTCGACCGCTCTCACTACGAGGACGTCGTCGCCGTGCGCGTCCGCGGGCTCGTCGATCGCCGCACCTGGACGCGGCGCTACGGCACGATCGATGGCTTCGAGGCCGAGCTCGCGGCCGCCGGCACCCGCGTGGTCAAGTGCTTCCTGCACATCTCGCCGGACGAGCAGCGCGAGCGGCTGCTCGCGCGCCTCGACGATCCGCGCAAGCACTGGAAGTTCAACCCGGGCGACCTCGACGACCGCGAGCTGTGGGAGGAGTACCTGACCGCCTACGCCGACGCGCTCGAGCGCTGCGCGAGCGAGGCGGCGCCGTGGCACGTGATCCCGGCGGACCGCAAGTGGTACCGCAACTGGGCGGTCATGAACATCCTCATCGAGGAGCTCGAGGCGATGGCTCTGCGCTGGCCGCCCGCCCCGCCGGAGGTCGACATCGAGGCTCAGCGCGCGCGGTTGCTGGCCATGCCCTAGGAGGCGCTGGCGGGTTCTGGCGCCGCCGCTACGCGGGCGCGACGGGCTTCGGGCGCCGGCCCGGGACGACATGGGGAGCGCGGGCGCGGATCTCCGCGAGCAGGCGCGTCGGGAGCGCGGCGGGCGGCTCGTCCGGGTCGACGTGCGCGTCCGCGGGCCGGAAGAAGTCCACGCGGACGTACGGGCGCTTGGGGAAGCGCGCGTCGTCGACGGTGCCCGTCACCGTCGCGCACACGATCGTCGCCTCCGGGACGGCCCGGGCGAGGCGTCCGAAGCCGCTGCGGGCGCGCAGCTCGAGCCCCTTGCTGCGCGTCGCCTCGGGAAAGATGCCGATGCACTTGCCCTCGCGCAGCGCCTCGATCGCGCGGTCCATCGCCGACGCGTCGCCCCTGCCGCGCTCCACGGGGATCTGCCCCATGCCGTCGAGCACCCAGCCGATCACCGGCTTCCACAGCGACGACTTCGCGAGCGCGTGGATCTGGCGCGTCGGCGCGGCGGCGACACCGATCGCGATCGGGTCCCAGTAGGAGTCGTGGTTGGCGGCGAGCAGCACGGGGCCGGTCGCGGGCAGCGCCTCGAGCCCGGTGACCTCCATGCGCGACCATTGCCGCATGATCGGGTCGGACGCGCCGATCACGGCTCGGTAGGCGGGGGTGAGGGCGGGACGCATCGCCGCCATCTAACCAGTAAGCGCTTCGCCCGCGCGGACTAAGGCCCGCATGCGCGCAACGCGCTCCATCCGCCCGATGTGCCGCGGCTGTCTCAGCGCGATCATCCGTTCCATGTCCACTCCAGAACTCATCATCCGGCTCGCCCGCCCCGACGATGAGGCTGCGATCGAGCGACTCGCCGAGCTCGACTCAGCTCGCGTGCCCACGGGCGACATGATCGTCGCCGAGGTCCGCGGAGCCGTGTGGGCCGCCCTCTCGCTGGCCGACTTCCACGCCGTCGCCGACCCGTTCCGCCCCACGGGCGAGCTGGTCTTCCTCCTCGCCGAGCGGGGCCGTCAGCTGATCCGCCACGAGGAGCGGCACACGCGCCGCGGCCGCCGCTTCGGCCACCGGCGGCCCGCGCTCGCCTGAGGGGGTTCGGTTCACCGCACGTCCACTCACCGGGGAGCCGTAGTGGCAGGCACCCGAGCGTCATGGAAGATGCTCATCACATAGCGCGATCACATCCCTCCGATCGCAACCCAGAGACCGGCCCCAGGACTGCTCTTTCCCTCCAACCCGGCGTCCGCGGTCGTTCCTCCCTCCGACGCTCGGTCGTCGCGCCACCCCTCCTCTGGGCGCGACGGCCAAGCGCTCGTCCCCCGCGTCAGGCGAGTTCGCGCAGCGCGCCCTCGAGCCACTCCATCGTCGGTCGCTCGGCAAGCGGCCGCAGCGCCGCGGCCACGATCGGCTCGAGCTCCGGGTCGCCCGTCCACGGGCGCCGGCGGCGATCGTGGATCGCGCGGATCTGCTCGCCGCGCGTCTCGCCCTCGAACGGGTGCGCCCCGGTGGCCCAGAACGCGATCGTCGCGCCGAGTGCGAAGACGTCGTCGCGCTCCGTCGGGCCGGTGCCGCGCAGGCGGCCGAGCGAGATGTAGACCGGCGGGCCGCCGGGGGCGTCGAGGCTCTGGCGCGACAGGTCCCAAAGGCGCGTCAGCCGCGGGGAGATCGAGACCTCCTCGGCGCGCCACACCGCCTCGGGGCGGATCCCGCCGAGCGCGAGGCCCATGTGGTGCACGAACGCCGCCAGCTCGGCGACCTCGGCGCCGAGCGCGGCCGCCTGCTCCGGCGCAGGCGCGGCGATCGCGCCGGGCGGATGCTCCTCGACCACGGCCGTGCGGTCGCCGGTCGCATCGCCGACCGCGAGCAGCGTCGGCACGCCGGGGACGTCGAGCGCGAGGTCGTCGAAGGCGTCGTCGGCGTGCGGGCCGATCGAGACGAGCACCGGCCGGTCGCCCGCGCCGGGCTCTGAGCCGTCCCAGACGCCGAGCTCCTCGGTGCCGTGGAGCCGCTCGCCGAGCACGAAGCGGTCATCGATGACGGTTGCGGCGGAGGACATTCGCTGAGGCTCGTCTGCCCGCTCCGGGCGCCGGTCTACCAGCGGTCGTGCACGTGCTCGCGCACGTGCGCCTCGTAGACCTCGGCGACCGCGGCGAGCTGCTCGTCCGAGAGCGGGGCGAGCGCAGCCGCCGCGACGTTGCCGCGCGCCTGCTGAGGGCTGCGGGCGCCCGGGATCACGGTCGTCACCCCCGGCTGGTCGACGATCCAGCGCAACGCGAACTGCGCCATGGCCACGCCCTCGGGGACGATCCCGCGCAGCGCGTCGACCGCCGCCAACCCGGCCTCGAAGGGCACGCCGGCGAACGTCTCGCCGACGTCGAACGCCTCGCCGTGGCGGTTGAACGAGCGGTGGTCGTCGGCCGCGAACGTCGTCTGCGCGTCGTAGCGGCCGGAGAGTAGGCCCGAGGCGAGCGGCACGCGGGCGATGATTCCGACCCCCGCCTCACGCGCGGCGGGCAGCACGCGCTCGAGCGGCTTGCGCCGCAGCAGGTTCAAGACGATCTGCACGGACGCGACACGCGGGCGCGCGATCGCGGCGAGCGCTTCGGCCTCGGTCTCGACGGATACGCCGTAATGGGCGACGTGGCCGCGCTCCACGAGCTCGTCGAGCGCGGCGAAGACGGCGTCGTCCGCGTAGACGGCCGGAGGCGGGCAGTGCAGTTGCACCAGGTCGATCGTGTCGACCCCGAGGTTCCGTCGCGAGCGCTCGTTCCACTCGAGGAAGTGCTCGCGCGTGTAGAGCTCAGGGCGCTGCTCCACCCGGCGGCCCATCTTCGTCGCCACGAACGGCGCCCCCGCGCCGCGCTCGCGCACCGCCCGCCCGACGAGCCGCTCCGAGCGGCCGTCCCCGTAGACGTCGGCGGTGTCGACGAACGTCACGCCGCCGTCGAGCGCTGCATCGAGCACGGCCAGTGCGTCGTCCTCGGCGACCTCGCCCCAATCGGCGCCGAGCTGCCACGCGCCGAGCCCCACGACTCCCACCTTGCGGCCCGTCGGCCCGAGCGTCCGCTCTTCCATCCGCGGCACCCTACGCACTTGCAAGCTGGCGCCCGCTGTCACCCCATGGCCTGGCGTTTCGGGGCAAGGTGCGTAACGATCGCGGCATGCTCGCCGACGTCACGTCGGGAACCGTCCTCTGTGCAGGGGGGATCGCGGCGGTCACAGCCGCCCTGCGCAGGCCCGGCGCCCGCGCACCGCGGCTCGCGCTCGCGGCCGCCCTGGTGCTCGCCGGCATCGCCGATCTGCTCGCGTCCGACGCCGCGGCCCGCTGGTTGCGCATCGCCGCGTGCGTCGTGGCGATCATGGGATTGATCGGTCTGGTGCTCGAGCACCGCTCCGACGTCGGCCGGCTCTCGCGTCTGGACGCCGGCATGGGCGCCGCCGCCGCCGCCGCGCTCGCCGTCGCCCTCGGCGCCTCGGCCCCACCGGCGATTGCCGCCGGGGGCGTCGTCGGGCTGATGGCGCTGAGCCGCTGGCGTCCCGGCTGGTGCGTGACGGGCGGCTGCCTCGGCCTGGTCGCGCTCGCTCTGCCCGAGGGCTTCGTCGTCGTCGCGGCGGTCGCGCTCCCGCTTGCCGCCCACTACCGGGAGCGTCGCGCGCGGCCGAGTCCCGAGTTCAGCCGCATCGTCATGTGCGCGCTCATGCTGTGCGCGATCGCCGCGCTGGTGCTGCTGACCGTCGGTCAGTTCGTGCAGGTGGCCGACACCGCCGTCGCCCTCGCGACACTCGCCGTCGTGATCGGGACGCTGCGCTCGGGCGCGACCGTGGTGGAGCGCCTGGGGGAGAGCAACCGGCGCGCGATCACCGACGACCTCACCGGCTTGGGCAACCGCCGGCATCTGATCGACCGGCTCGACGCGGTGACGGCGTCAGCGCGCGAACACGGCGGGCAGGTCGCGCTGCTGCTCGTCGACCTCGACGGCTTCAAGGAGCTCAACGACACGCTCGGCCACCACGCGGGCGACGAGGTGCTGCGCCAGATCGGCCCGCGCCTGCAGGCGATGCTGCGCACCGAGGACACGCTGTCGCGGCTTGGCGGGGACGAGTTCGCGGTCGTGCTCGATCCGGGCGACGAGGCGTCGGCGAGCACCGCCGGGCTGCGCGTGCGCGCGGCGCTGGAGGACTCCTTCGAGGTCGGCGGCATCAGCGTCCACATCGACGCGAGCGTCGGCATCGCGCTCTTCCCGCATCACGCCGAGGACTCGCTCGGGCTGCTGCAGCGGGCCGACGTCGCGATGTACGAGGCCAAGCGGATGCGCACCGGCCACGAGGTCTACCTTCCCTCGCGCGACCGCCATAGCCGGCAGCGGCTCGCGCTGGTCGGGCAACTCAGCGACGCGCTCCAGGCCGGCGAGCTGGCGCTGCACTACCAGCCGAAGGCCGACCTGCGGACGGGCGCGGTGCGCGGGGTCGAGGCGCTCGTGCGCTGGCAGCATCCCCAGCACGGCCTGCTCGGCCCGGGCCACTTCCTGCCGCTGGTCGAGCAGAGCGGGCTCACGCGCGCCCTCACCGCCTTCGTGCTCGACGAGGCGCTCGCCGAGATCGGTCAGCGCCGCGTCGAGGGCTTCGAGCTGAGCGTCGCCGTCAACCTCGGGCCGGCCGACCTGCTCGATCTCGGGCTGCCCGTCGAGGTCGAGCGGCTGCTGCGCCTGCACGACTTCGACCCGGGGCATCTGCAGCTGGAGGTCTCGGAGGACGTCGTGATGGCCGATCTCGAGCGCACGGTCGACGTGCTGATCGGCCTGCGTCGCACCGGCGTGCAGACCGCGCTCGACGACTTCGGCGCCGGCCACTCGGTGCTCGGCCAGCTCAAGCAGCTGCGCGTCGACGAGCTCAAGATCGACCGCTCGTTCGTCATGCGGATGGGGCGCGACCGGCGCGACGCCGCGATCGTGCAGTCGATCGTCGACCTGTCGCGGCGGCTCGGCCTGCGCGTGGTCGCCGAGGGCGTCGAGGACGCCGAGGCCTGGGAGCTGCTGGCGCACTGGGGCTGCGACGAGGCGCAGGGCCACTTCCTCGGCCGGCCGATGCCGGCGACAGAGCTGGGTCGCTGGCTGCGCGGCCTCAGCCAGCACGCGCCCGGACCCGCCGACGAGCGTCTCTGGGCGCCCGTCCGCGGGTGATCGTCATCGCGCATCGGGGCGCGTCGGCGTACCGCCCCGAGCACACGCTGGCCTCCTACGCGCTGGCGATCGCGCTGGGCGCCGACTTCATCGAGCCCGATCTCGTGGCCACGGCCGACGGCGTGCTGGTCGCGCGCCACGAGAACGACATCACGCAGACCACGGACGTCGCGCGGCGGCCGGAGTTCGCGGACCGCCGCGCGCGCAAGACGATCGACGGCCGCGAGCACGACGGCTGGTTCACCGAGGACCTCACGCTCGCCGAGCTGCGCACGCTGCGCGCCACGGAGCGCATCCCCGAGCTGCGCCCCGCGAACGCCGCGTTCGACGGGGCCTTCGCGATCCCGACGCTCGAGGAGGTGATCGACCTCGCCCGGCGCACACACGTCGGCATCTACCCCGAGACCAAGCACCCGGCGTACTTCCGGTCGCTCGGCCTCGCCCTCGAAGAGCCGCTCGCGGCGGCGCTGCGGCGCAGCGCGCTCGACCGGCGCGACGCGCCCGTCTTCCTGCAGTCCTTCGACCCCGACAGCCTGCGCCGGCTCGCCGAGCTCGTCGACGCGCCGCGCGTGCAGCTGACCGCGCCGAGCTTGCCGCCGCTGGCGCTCGACGACGTCGCGGGCTACGCGCAGGCGATCGGCCCGGAGAAGAGCCAGGTCGGACCGGCGTTCGCCGGCGATGCGCATCGGGCCGGTCTGCACGTGCACGCGTGGGCGTTCCGGCCGGAGAACGCGTTCCTGCCAGCGGAGCTGCAGGCCGGCGACCCGGACCATCCCGATCACGGGCGCGCCCGCGGGGACACGGCCGCTGAGCTGCGGCGCTTCCTCGAGCTGGGGGTCGACGGCGTCTTCGCCGACCATCCGGACACCGCCGTCGCCGTCCGCGAGGCGTCGGCGCGCGGGCGCAGCTAGAGGTCGACGACCCGCAGCGCGGGCAGGCGCTGGACGAGCGCCTCGGCGACGACCCGGCGATGGCAGCCCGCCGGATCGGCCTCGAGGCACAGCAGCGCGGTGCGCGGCGCGTTCGGCAGCTCGGCGGCGAGCGCGTCCAGCTCGCCGGCGGCGCTCGCCTCGAGATGGGTGCGCATCTGCTCGCGCGCCTCAGGGATCCGGTTCGTGCGGAACAGGTGGCGGATGTCCGGCGGCGTGCCGAGCGTGCGGCGCGGCTCGTAGGCGATGCCGCGATCGGCGAGCATCTCGCCCAGGCGCGTCTTGCTCATCCCGGGGCGCCGCGACTGCGGCCGGAAGCGGACGTCGATGACGCGCTCGACAGCTGCGTGCTCGAGCTCGGTGACGAGCTCCGGCGGGAGCAGCTTCTCGTAGCCGATGGTCCAGAGCGTCGCCACGGTCACGCCAGCCGTGGGGCCAGCTCGTCGCCGATCAGCGCGAGCACGTCGAGGTCGGTGTGGAGCAGGTTCTGCAGCATCACCCGATGCACGCCGGCGTCGCGCAGCGCCGCGAGCTGCTCGGTCGCCTCGTCGAGCGTGCCGACGATCCAGGTGCCGGGGAGCACGTCGTCGCCGCGCCGCTCGGCCAGCGCGCGGGTGCGGTCGCGCAGCTCGCCGCGGTCGCGGCCGACGACGAAGCCGGTCATCACCGAGAGCGGGATCGGCGCGCGGCCAGCGGCGGCGCACGCGCGCTCGATGCGCTCCCGGCGCTCGTGCACCTCGTCGAGCGTCGGCATCACGGTGTTGTACTCATCGGCCCAGCGTGCGGCGAGGCGCGCGCCGCGCGGCCCGGCGCCACCGCCCATCAGCAGCGGCGGGTGCGGCCGCTGCAGCGGCTTCGGCTGCGCGTCGAGGTCGACGAGCCGGTAGTGGCGCCCGGAGAACGAGAACGATCCCTCCGCCCAGTGGCCGTGGATGATCTCGAGCTGCTCCTCGAGCCGGTCCATGCGCTCCTTGAGCGGCGGGAAGTCGAAGCCGTAGGCCTCGTGCTCGCGCTGGTGCCAGCCCGCGCCGAGGCCGAGTTCGACCCGCCCGCCCGAGGCGTGATCGGCCGCGAGGACGGCCTTGGCCAGCGTCGAGGGGTGGCGGAACGTGGCCGGGGAGACCAGCGTGCCGAGGCGGACGGTCGAGGTGACCGCGCCGAGCGCGGCGAGCGTCGCCCACGCGTCGAGCGAGCCGCGGTCGGCCCGCCCGTCGAGGTTGAGGTGGTGGTCGGAGCGGAAGAGCGCCGGGATGCCGTGCGCCTCGCAGCCCTGCGCGAGCGCGGCCCACTCCGGCCAGCTCACGCCCTCCTGGCCCTCGACCATCAGGCACAGATCCATGCGCTGATCCTAGATGGGCGATTCCGCGAGTCCGCCCTCGCGGCTGACGCACCCGGGCGGGTCTGGGCGCCACCCGTGCACGTCCCCGCGAGCCCGCCGTCGCGGAATCGGCCATCTAGGCTGGTAGGCGATGACGAACGACTTGCCCCCCGTCCGCGCGCTCCTGCTCGACTTCGACGGCACGATGCTGGAGACCGAGAGCGCGTCCTACGGATCGTGGCGCGATCTGCTCGCCGAGCACGGCTACGAGCTCACCCCGGAGACCTGGTCGGCGGCGGTCGGCACGATCGGCGGCGTCGATCCGCTGGAGCTGCTCGAGGAGCATCTCGGCACCAGCGTCGACCGCGATGCGCTCGAGACGCGTGCGAACCGGCGCCACTCCGAGCTGCTCGAGGAGGAGCTGCTGCGTCCCGGCATCGAGCAGCTCGTCGACGACGCGCGCGGGCGTGGCCTGCACGTCGCCGTGGTCACGAGCGCGAGCGAGCGCTGGGTGCGCGGCCACCTCGCGCGCCTGAACCTCTACGTCGACATCGAGGTGGTGGCGGCCAACGGGGACGCGGATCGCGCGAAGCCCGATCCGCTGCTCTACCGCGAAGCAGCCTCGCTGCTCGGCGTCGAGCCGGCCGAGGCGGTCGCGATCGAGGACTCGCCGAACGGCGTCACGGCGGCGCAGGCCGCCGGCATGCAGGTCGCCGCCTTCCCGAACCCGATCACCGCGGCGATGGACCTCCGCGCGGCCGACGCGATCGTCGAGGATCTCGACGGGCTCGGGCTCGACGGCTTCCTCGACGTGCTCGGCCGCCGCGCCGCCGCGGCCGTCTGACGCGAGGCTCTCAACCCTCAACCTTGTTAAAGGGGCCTGGCCCCTTTAAGCGAGTTTGGCGGGCGGCCGTGTGGCCAGGGCGGCACTCGCGGCCGCTCCGGGATAGGGCGGCTCGTCGCACCTCGTTGTGGCCGGTTATCCACCCGCAGGATTAGGGACACCTCCGATGCGCGCGCACCGGGCGGCCGGAAGTATCGCGTCAACCCCGAACTCCCCCGCCCAGAGGTCTTCTCCATGCTCAGCCCCGAGCCCACGCTCCCCGACCCCGCCCTGCTCCGCGACGTCGTCGCCGGCCACATCGTCGCTCCCGGCGACGACGGCTGGGACGCCGCCCGCAGCGCCTGGAACCTCGCCGCCGATCAGCGGCCCGCGCTCGTGGCGATCCCGCACACCGTCGCCGACGTCCAGGCGATCGTCGCCTACGCCGCCGGCAACGGTCTGCGCATCGCGATGCAGGGCACGGGCCACAACGCCGGCGCGATCG
>JAXDHR010000190.1:0-4588 GCA_034664425.1 Solirubrobacteraceae bacterium | reverse complement strand
AGCTCACGCACCGCCAGGCGCAGCGCCGCCGGGTCGAGCAGCAGTGGGGTGATGTCCTTGAAGAGGATCCCCGGCTTCGGGAAGTCCGGGATGTCGCGGATGCGCGCCTCGAGCTCGGCGCTCACTTCGCGATCCTCCGCAGGTCGCGCACGAGCAGGAGGTGCTTGAGATGCGAGGCCACGGCGGCGAGGTTCTCGAGCGCCTCGATCGCCTCCTTGCGGCGCTCCGGGTTGCGCGAGCGCAGCGCCGGGGCAAGGATCTGCTGCAGCAGCGCCGCCTCGCGCTCGGCGGAGGTGCGGAACACGCGCAGGTTGCGCCCGGCCACCCCGTAGCGGGAGAGCTCGGTGACCGCGCGGATGATCTCCCGCTCGGTCTCGTCGTAGTACTTCGTCCCCCCCGCCCCGCGGTTCTCCCCCTTGACGATGCCGAAGTCCTCGAGCTCGGAGACCAGCCGGGCGTCGGCACCCGTCTCCTCGACCACGTCGTCGAGCGAGTACAGCGCTCCGCGGTCCTGCAGCGAGAACGTCAGCCGCCGCAGGGCGGCGCCCGGGCGGCCCGAGTCGGCCGCCGGTGCGCCCGAGTTGCCCGCGGCGGGCGCCGGCATGTCGTCCTCCGTGCGCCCGGCGGCCAGCTCCTGGCGAATCACCCGCAGCGGCAGGAACTCGTCGCGCTGCAGGCGCAGGATCGTGCGCAGGCGCGAGACGTCGGTGGTCGAGTACAGGCGGTAGCCGCCGGGCGTGCGCCGCGGCGCGAGCAGCTTCTGGTCCTCGAGGTAGCGGATCTTCGAGATCGAGATGTCCGGAAACTCCTGCGCGAGCGCCTTGCAGACGGCGCCGATCGTGAGCGACTTGCGCGGAGCCTCGGCTTCGTCGGCGACCGGCAGGGGCGGGAGATCGTCTCCGAGCGGATCGTCGTCGGACATGGCCCTAGCGGGCGAGGTAGGTGAGCTTGTACTTGCCGACCTGCAGCTCGTCGCCGTCCTCGAGCTTGTGCGAGTCGATCCGGCGCCGATTGACGTAGGTGCCGTTGAGCGAGCCGGAGTCGTCGAGGAACCAGCCGCCGGAGCGGCGCACCAGGACCGCGTGGTCGCGCGACACCGTGACGTCGTCGAGGAAGATCTCGGCGTCGGGGTGGCGGCCGATCGTCATGCGCTCACCATGCAGCGGGAACGACTGCCCCGTGCGCCCGCCGCCCGAGCGGATGACGAGCGCGCCGCTCTCCGCCGCCACGTCGCCGACGTCGACCGGGCGCAGCTCACCCGTCGCCTCGTCGATGACGTAGGTCGCCGTCGTCGCGTCGTCGCGCGTCGGCTCCGGCGTACCGAGGAACGCCCCGCAGCGGACGCAGTAGTTCGCGCCGTCGGTGGCGACGGACCCGCATTCCGGGCAGTGGCGCGCCACGGGCGGCGCCCTAGACGGATTCGTCCCCGCCCGACGCGCGGCCGGCCAGGATATCGGTGAGGCGCTGTACGTCGGCCCCGGAGATGACCTCCTCGCCGCCCTCGTGGCGCTTGCGGAGGCGGTTGACGAGCTCTGCGCGGAGGATGTCGATCTTCCCGTGCAGGATCCGGCGACGGTAGGACACCTCCTGCTCCTCGTCGGTGAGCTGCTGGATGAGGTCCTTCAGCTCCTGATCCGATAGCGAGCCGAGGTCGGGGAACGTGTCCATGCCTTCTTGCCTCTCCTCTTCGTCAGCCGGGCCGCATCGCGACCCCGCGTGTGGGCGCAACCATAGCGTGTCAAGCTCTGGTCGAGGGTTGTGCCCGCCGCGTGGCGAGCCCGTCCCGAAAGTACTGGGCTGCGCTGGCCAGCACCAGCACCAACCCGATGTAGAGGCAGACGGTGCCGACCGTCTCGAGTTCCGCCATCGCGAAGAACAGCGCGGAGAACACCGGCCAGACGCCCGTACGCCCGAGCCAGTTCACCTTGATGTCGAAGCCGTGGTAGAGCCCCCAGCGGGCGAGGCCGAAGATGAACACCTCGCGCACGGCGAGCACGATCAGGGCCCAGTGCGGCAACAGGTCGAACGCAAAGCAGACGACCGCGCCCGAGAGGATCAGCAGCCGGTCGACCACCGGGTCGAGCAGCGTGCCGAGCCGCGAGTACTGGCCCGTGAGGCGCGCGGTGATGCCGTCGAGGTAGTCGCTCCAGGCGATCACCGCGTAGATGATCACCCCGGGCGTGCTCTGCCCGCCGGCGTTGAACGACAGCACGAGGAACACCGGGATCAGGGCGAGGCGGATGTAGCCGATCGCGTTCGGGAGCGTCCACGGGCGCAGCGGCTGGCCCTTGAGGGTCTGCGGCGGCGGCGGCCCGGAGCGGTCGAGCCCGGCGAGGCGCCGGAAGGTCAAGCGGGCGCGCTCGGCGGCCTCCGCCGCCCGCTCGGCCGCGCGCTCGCCTACGCGAGGCTCCGCCACAGGTCCATCGCCCCCTGGGCGGCTCCCTCCAGCGCCACGGCGCGGTCCTCGCGCCCGCGCCGGATCTGCGCCTCGACCTCTCCGGACGACGCCGTGCGACGGCCGACCGTGAGCCGCAGCGGGACGCCGAGCAGCTCGGCGTCGGCGAACTTCTGTCCCGGGCCCAGGTCGCGGTCGTCGTAGAGGATCTCCAGCCCGGTCTCGAGCAGTTCGTCGTAGAGGCGCTCGGCCAGCGCGCGCTCCTCCGACCCGTCGCGGCCGAGGCCGACGAGGTGGATGTCCCACGGCGCGATCGCCTTCGGCCACGAGATGCCGTGGTCGTCGGCATGCTGCTCGATCGCCGCGGCGGCGATGCGCGCCGGGCCGATCCCGTAGGAGCCCATCCAGATCGGCTGTTCGGCACCGGACTCGTCGAGGTAGGTCGCGCGCAGCGGCTCGGAGTAGCGCGTGCCGAGCTTGAAGATGTTGCCGACCTCGATCGCCGGCTCGATGCGGATCGGGTGGCCGCCCACGGTGTCGCCGGCCTCGACCGTGCGCACGTCGGCGCGCTCGAACGTGAAGTCGCGGCCGGGCTCGACTCCGCGCAGGTGCTCGTCCGGGCGGTTGGCGCCGCTGACGTAGGCACCCGGCGCGACCGCCTCGTCGAGCAGGATCGGCGCGTCGGCGCCGACCGGCCCGATGTAGCCGGCGGGCCCGATGCGCTGCGCGAACTCGCTCTCCTGCGCCGGCCGAACCGACTCGCCGAGCGCGTTGGCGAGCTTGATGTCGTTGACGCGGTGGTCGCCCCGGACGACGACGAGCACGAGGCCGCGCTGCGCCGTGACCACGGGATAGGCCTTCAGCAGCGCGCCCTCGGGGACCTCGAGCGCGGCGGCGACCTGCGCCACGGTCGTCAGCCCCGGCGTATGCACGGCCTCCGGCGCGGGCAGGCCCGGCGGCAGCCGCACCGGCTGCGGATCGGCGGAGGCGACCTCGACGTTGGCGGCGTAGCCGGGCGCGAGCGCCACGTCGTTCTCCCCCGCGGCCGACGGCGCCATGTACTCGTGGGCGCCCAGGCCGCCCATCGCACCGACGTCGGACTCGACCCGGTACCACTCGAGCCCGACGCGGTCGAAGATGCGGTCGTAGGCCTCGCGGTAGCGCTCGTAGTGGGCGTCGAGGCCCGCTCGGTCGCGGTCGAAGGTGTACGCGTCCTTCATGATGAACTCGCGCGTGCGCAGCACTCCCGCGCGCGGCCGCGGTTCGTCGCGCTCCTTCGTCTGGAAGTGGTAGAGGCTGAAGGGCAGGTCGCGGTAGGAGCGCACGAGGCTCGAGACGTGGAAGGTCACGACCTCCTCGTGGGTGATGGCCAGCACCATCTCCGCGCCTCTGCGGTCCTGCAGCTTGAAGAGCTCGTCGATGTAGTAGCGCCCGGAGCGCTTCCACAGCTCGGCCGGGTTGAGCACCGGCATCAGCAGTTCCTGGCCGCCGGCGCGGTTGATCTCCTCGCGCACGATCTGCACGATCGTCTCGTGCACACGCCACCCGGCGGGCATCCAGGTCCATAGCCCGGCGCCGAGCTGGCGCGCGAGTCCGGCACGGACGACGAGCTTGTGCGAGACGGCCTCGGCGTCCGCTGGGGCCTGCTTCTCGGTCGGGAGCAGGTACTCGGTCAGGCGGGTCATGAGGGGTCAGCAGCCTACCTGTGGTTTCGCGTGGAAGCTGCCGTGGGAGGCCGAGTGGCAAGATCTTCCCAACCCCTCTCGAACCAGGAGGCGCTTTTGCCTTACGAGGTCCCCGCACTTCCCTACGACTACGCCGCGCTCGAGCCGCACATCGACGAGGCGACGATGCGTGTCCACCACGACAAGCACCACCAGGCCTACGTCGACAAAGCCAACGGCGCGCTCGCAGGCACCGAGTGGGACGGCAAGCCGATCGAGGACGTCCTGCGCGACCTGTCCGCGCTGCCCGCCGACAAGCGCGCCGTCGTGCGCAACAACGGCGGCGGTCACTACAACCACAGCTTGTTCTGGGAGTCGATGGCCCCTGGCAAGGGCGGCGCGCCGTCCGGTGCGCTGGGCGAGGCGATCGACGCCGCCTTCGGCTCCTTCGACGACTTCAAGGCCAAGGTGAAGGACGCCGGCGTGAACCAGTTCGGCTCCGGCTGGGCGTGGCTCGTCCACGACGGCA
>JAXDHR010000189.1:0-6640 GCA_034664425.1 Solirubrobacteraceae bacterium | reverse complement strand
GTTGGGCTGAGATCCTCGCGCTTTGAACCCTAACTTCGACCCCACGCGTTGGGCCGAAACGCGAGGTCGCGCTCGACGCGTCCCATACTCACCTGCGCTGTTGGTTCCGCGCGGAAGCTCGCATCCGGCGGCCCGGCCTTTTCTGACCGTAACCGATTTGGTGAAGGGGACGTCGTCGACTGTGACGAGAGTCCCGTCATGGCCGGACGCTAGATCAGCGAGCGGGCGCGCCGCGCGCACCGCCAGCAGACTCGAGCCGCCGATCCCGGACAGGCCGATGTCGAGCACGAGCAGGTCGTGCTCGTGGATCAGAAGACGCACCGGCTCGGCGTATGCATTCGCCTTTCGCCCGCCTGAAGCCTTGCCAAAGCTTTGCCCTGCTCGTATGCGGGTCTTACGCGACGTGCCGACACTGCTCGTGTGGCTGTCCGTGCCGTCGCAACCGCCAGGGAGGCCCCGCGCCCGGGGCGGCTGTTTCGCGCCCTCGCGCCGACGACGGGCGACCTCGCGCTGCTGTTCGTCGTCAACGCCGTCATCGTCGTGGCGCTGTGGTGGCGCGACGGCGGGCCGTCGGGCCTCGGCAGTCCGGCGGCCGCGCTGACCAGCGCCGGTCGCCTGACCGGGCTCGTGGGCACCTACCTCGTCCTCGTACAGCTCCTGCTCGTCGCCCGCATGCCGGGGCTCGAGCGCCGCGTCGGGCTCGACCGGCTGACGATCTGGCACCGGCGCAACGGGCGCGTGTGCCTCACGCTGCTGCTCGCCCACGCGGTCCTCATCACCGTCGGCTACGCGCTGGCGGCGCACGTCTCGCTGTTGCACGAGGGGAAGCAGCTGCTCACGACGTTCCCCGGCATGTTGACGGCGACGTTGGGGCTGGCGCTGCTCGTCGCCGTCGTCGTCGTCTCGGTCCGGATCGTCCGCCGCGGGCTTCGCTACGAGACGTGGTACTTCGTCCACCTCTACACCTACCTGGGACTCGCGCTGAGCTTCAGCCATCAGCTCGCCACGGGCCGCGCGTTCTCCGGCGATCCCGTCGCGCGCGGGTACTGGTACGCAATCTGGGGATCGACCCTGGCGGCGCTCGTCGTCTTCCGAGCCGGCCGGCCGCTGCTGCTCGCGCTGCGCCATCGCATCCGCGTCGAGCGGGTCGTCGACGAGGGTCCCGGGGTGGTGTCGATCACGATGACCGGGCGCGGTCTCGACCGCCTCGCGGCCCGCTCCGGCCAGTTCTTCCTGTGGCGCTTCCTCACACGCGACCGCTGGCACGAGGCGCATCCGTTCTCGCTCTCGGCGGCGCCCGACGGCAGGCGGCTGCGCATCACCGTCAAGGCGCTGGGCGACTACAGCGCGCGGCTGCGCGCCCTGCGCCCAGGTACGCGCGTGATCGCCGAAGGGCCCTACGGCGCGTTCACCGACGAGCGCCGCCATCGGCGCGGCGCACTCTTCGTCGGCGGCGGCATCGGCATCACCCCGATCCGGGCGATCCTCGAGGACACACGCGCCTGGACCGGCCCCGTCACGGTCCTCTACCGTGCCGTCGACGCCGGCGAGCTGCTCTTCCGCCGCGAGCTCGAGGCGATCGCCGACCGCCGGGGGATCGAGCTGCGCTACGTGCTGGGGGACCACCGCGATCCCGCCGCACGCGACCTGCTCGGCCCCGCCCACCTGCGCCGGCTCGTCCCCGACCTGCAGCGCCGCGACGTCTTCGTCTGCGGCCCTCCGGCGATGGCCGACGCCACCGAGCGCAGCCTGCACGCGGCGGGCGTCGAGCGCCGCCACATCCACACCGAGCGCTTCGCCTTCTGATCATCATGCCCCGAGCCTTCGTCGCCCTCGTCGTCACCGTCGTCGCCGTCGTCCTCGTCACGAACTTCAAGACGACCACATCGCGTCTCGCGATGGCGCCGCCTCCGGCGCCGGCGTCCTCGCGACCGTCCTCGCGGGCGCCGAGCACGGCCAAGGGCAAGTCCTCGAAGGCCGCCGTCCGATCCCGGACGCTGACCGGGGCACCCGTCCAGCAGCCCTACGGGACCGTGCAGGTCGCCGTCACCATGAAGGGCTCACGGATCACGAACGTGCGCCCGCTCGCGATCCCGCTCGACAGCGGCCGCTCGCAGGAGATCAACACGCAGGCCGCTCCACTGCTGCGCAGCGAGGTCCTGCGAGCCCAGAGCGCGAACATCGACGTGGTCTCCGGCGCCACGTACACCAGTGACGCCTACGCCCAGTCGCTGCAATCCGCGCTCGACCGTGCCTAACAGCGTCTCCTCGGTCGGCGTGCGCCGGGTCGAGGGGATCATGGGCACAGTCTTCAGCCTCGACGTCCGCGACGCGGTCGCGCCCGCGGCGGTCGACGCATTCTTCGCGCGGCTGCGCGACGCTGACGCGACATTCAGCACGTACCGCGACGACAGCGAGATCAGCCGGCTGAACCGCGGCGAGCTCGCCCTCGTCGACACCGATCCCGCCGTGCGCGAGATCCTCGCGCGCTGTGTGCAGCTGCGCAAGCGGATCCCCTCCGCGGCCGTCCCGCCGACGAGCTACTCGCGGTCACCGTCGTCGGCCCGTCGCTCGCCGACGCCGACGCGTACGCGACGGCGGCATTCGCGATGGGCGCCGGCGGCCTGGACTGGATCGGCGCCCTGAAGTCCTACGCCGGGCTCGTCATCGGGCGTGACCGCGTCGTCCGCCGGACGGCAGGGCTCGAGGCCCGGCTCGCATGACCGACCGTCTCGTAGGCGAAGATGACGGCTTGTACGCGATCGCGTAGGCCGAGCTTCATCAGCAGCCGTTTCACATGGGTTCTGATCGTCGACACCTCGACGGTCAGCGCGGCGGCGATCTCCCGGTTCGACAGGCCTCGGGCGAGGAGCTCCAGAACGGCTCGCTCGCGTGCCGTGAGCTCGTCGAGCCTGGCATCGATCGACAGGTCGGGCACCGGCTGCTGCGCCATGCGATCGATCACGCGCCGGGTGATCGAGGGCGACAGCGGCGCATCGCCTGCGGCGATCGTGTGTACCGCCGCGAGAAGGTCTTCGGGGCGCGTGCGCTTGAGCAGGAATCCCGAGGCGCCGGCCCGCAGTGCCCCGAAGATGTGGTCGTCCTGCTCGAACGTCGTGTGGATCAGGATCTTCGTTGCGGAGCCGATGCGCGAGAGTTCTCGACTCGCCGCGATACCGTCGATATCGGGCATCTGGAGGTCGACGTCGCCGACCGTCACAGCTCCGCGAGCGTAGGACCCGAACGCCCAGAGCTCCCTGACCGTCGTTCAGTGGCTACTCCTGCGACGGCAGGCGCCGCAGCACGTCCTCGAGCTTTCGCGTCGCCCGCTTACGTGGGATCCGGGATCGCTGCAAGAAACGTGCGACGTCCGCAGGAGTCGACGGGAGCGCGTGCACCGAGCCGGAGACGGTTACGCGCGTCGAGTTTCATCGCCCGGGAGCCGTCCATCCCGTGCGTACTGAAGGACCGTCTTCGCGGGGATGCCTCCCGGGAGCGCCCCAAGGTCCCCGGCGGTGAGCAGCGGCGCGTCGAGTGGGCGTCTATCGGGCGGCACGGTCTCGCCAAAGCCGCCGCCGTTGCCGACCGGCCAAGGCTTCAGGATGAAGGCGGCCGTCTTGCCGCTTGTTCGCGCAGCCACGCGGCTAGCTCGGGGGCTTGGCGTCGGTCCGCCGCGCCGGCCGCCGTGAGGTTGTCGTAGCCGAGCCAGGTCGGGTCGGCGCCCTTTTCGAGCAGCAGCTCCGCGGTCGCCCGCTGACCACCATGTGCGGCGCACCAGAGCGCGTGGGTGAGGTCGTCGCGTGTCGGCGGCGGGGTCTGGGCCAGCGCGTCATGCACGCGGTCGACCAGCCCGAGCGCCGCGGCGTGCCAGAGGCTTGTGCGAGCGCCGCGTTCCAGCAGGCGGCGAGCGGCGCCCCACTGCCCGAATGCGACGGCGTCGTCCATCGGGGTGCCGTCGCCGATCACCGCGCCGTCGGCTTCGATATCGGCGCCGGCGTCCAGCAGCGCGTCGACGGCCTCCACGTCATCGCTGCTCGCGGCCCAATGCAGCGGGGTCTCGGTATGCGGGCCGCTGAAGCGGCCGTTGACGTCGGCACCCGCGGCGACGAGCGCCCCGATCTTGCGGCCAGCCTCTGGAACGTGCCCCGGCCAGTCGGTCACCACATGCAGCAGCGTTCGTGATTGCCCGTGCTCCGGGTCACCGAGGCACACGGTCGCAAGCTCGGGGTGCTCATGCAGTAGCTGCTGCAGTGCGGCGGCGTCACCGGAGCGAATCACCTCGGTGACGTAGCGCGCCAGCGGCGCCTCAGAGTCCAACCGCGCCGGGGCGCCAGCCGAGCCGCTTGCCGGCCCGGAGTCGGCTTGTCGCAGCTCAGCCGGAAGGCCGGCGTCCGCGAGCGCGTCCGCACGGCTGCGGTGATCCTGCACGCGCAGGATGCGCCGGTCGCGCACGGTCACGACCATGCACGCCTGCCCGCCGGGCATCCCGAACTGCTCAAGCCGTGGCCCGGTGACCTCGACGAAGACGCGGTCTCCCGTCGCCACCACCGCATTGAGGCCCGTGACGACCCCCTCCTGCTGGCGATCGCGGAGCGTGGCGATCACCTTGTCGCGGCCGTGGCAGTCCCACTCGCCCGGCTCATACCACCGCCACTGCACGCCCGGATCCATGACCCGGCTGAGGGCGTCAAAGTCGCCGCGCAGGAACGCCTCGAAGCTCGACCGCACCAGCTCGTCGTTGCCCGTGGCCACCAGCTCAGTATCCCGTCGCTTGCGCGCGCTGTCGAGACCGTCGCACTGGCACGCTCCGGACGCGCGGCGTGGTGTCATGGCCGTGAACCGCCGGCCTGAGATTCGCCCTGCAGGCGACCCGGGGGGCCGCCGGCCGCACTCCGAGAAGCTGGACACCGACGGTTCGGGGCGCTTCTTCATGGTTACCCGGCTGCTATCGGGTGCCCCGGTGCGCGTGCTGCTCGGGCGCCCCGACAGCGAACGGCTCCCTCGCCAGTAGCCGACGCGTCGCGCCGTTCAGCGGCCGGCGGTACGCAATGGTCCGGGAAACGCGGCCCTGATGCGCTCGGCCACCGCCTCGGGACGCTGGCCCTCGGTACTGAGCGTCAGCGCGACGCCGTCCAGCCCCGCGATCAGCGGCGCCATCCGGGTGGTCGCGCCAACGAGATCATCGAGGCCCGACCAGCCCGAGGGCTCGCGTTCGATAACGCGCCGGCGCAGCGTCGCGGGCTCTGCCTCCAGCCGCACGACGACGTGCTCATCGGCGCCCACCGCCTCGACTACGCCGCGCAGATCCGCGGCGGTCTCGACGGTCACCGCCACAAGCAGCAGCCGATAGCCGAAGCGGCGGTACAACGCGCACACGGCCGCGATCGGCTGCACCCACTGCTCGCCATTCAGCGCGGGATGCGCCGACGTCAGCGCCTCCGTCTCGATCAGCGCGTGACGAACGTCCTCGATCACCAGCGCGTCGCTGAGCGCCTCCAACACCGACGTCTTGCCCGCACCCGGCGGCCCCACCATCAGCAGCGCGAACACGAGCTCAGCGCCCGCTCACCGTCGCTCGTCGGCGCGCTGCAATGCGTCGAGCACCCACTCGTCGCGCGGCGCACCCCGCAGCCCCTCGTCGGTCGGATACAGCCCGGCACCTCATCCCGAAGTCGGTCCGCTCGCCGGCGCCTGGGTCGACGTCACGGCCGTCGACGCGCAGCGTCGGCGATCCGAGGAAGCGCTCGCGCTGGGCGCCGGCATCGGACTCCACCCGGCGCTCCCGCACCTCAGCATCCACGATGCCGGCGTGTGCGATCAGCGCTCCCAACCGCGGTAGGAACGCCTCATGGCTCGGGCAGCCGTCGAAGTACAACAACTCGATCTTCATCACCCACAGCGTCGTACGACCACACGGCCCAGTGCCCGTTCCGCCCGCGGCAGCATCAATCAGGCGCCGGTCGGCAGCTCGCTGCGGCCCACCACGCCGAGCAACGCTCCGTCCGGGTCGGTGATGACCGCAGTCGTGAGGTCGCCGCGCTCCAGGCGCTCGCGCAGCCGCCCCGGCGCGAGATCGGCGCGGACGGTCGAGGGTCCGGGCTCCATCACGGTCTCCGCGGTGGCCTCGCATCGCAATTCAAGGCCGCCGCCTTGCGCAGGCGGCCGAGCAGCACGCCGCCGTCGGCGAGCACCAACGCGAACCCGTACGGCGAGGCCTCGACGCGGTCGCGGACCGCGCCGACGCGGTCCTCCAACCGGCAGGTGATGACGTCCTGGCGGGCGAAGTCCACGGCACGCGGCTCATTGGCCTTATCGCCTTCACGCGGCAGCCCGCGGGCCAGCCAGTCGACCTTGCCCGGCATGTAGTCGTAGACCCGTTCAAAGCCGAGCGTGTCGAGCCGACACGCGGCTCGTGGGCTCATGTCTCACAGGCCGTCCCAGCAGTGGACGATCACCGCCTTGCTCTTGTCGAGCGCGGCGGTGCTGGCAGCGTCGAGCGTCTTAAGCGGGAGGTTGATCGCGCCCGGCAGGCGCTCCTCGGCGTACCCGGGCTCGGGTAAGACCTCGACGAGCTGTGCGCCGGCGTCCAGCAGCTCGCGGAGCCGGCGATAGCCGATCGTCTCCAACATGCTCGGCCTCC
>JAXDHR010000188.1:0-9806 GCA_034664425.1 Solirubrobacteraceae bacterium | reverse complement strand
GGGCGCCCGTTCCCGACGACCCCGGGGCTCGCGCGGCAGTGGCTGACGGGTCGCTTCCGCCGACGCGACGCGCCGCTGGAGACGGTCTACTGCGCGGAGCTGGTCGCGACGACGTTCCAGCACATGGGCTTGCTGCCGAAGCGCCGGCCGGCCTCGTGGTATGACCCGGGGCGCTTCTGGAGCGGCGACCGGATCGCGCTGGTGCCGCCGTTCGCGCTCCGAGCGGAGGTCGCGGTCAGCGTCTAGCGTGCCATCAGGGACCGTCGACGCCGACGATCTCCAGGCGCCGCTCCCCGCGCGGGGCCTGAAAGACGATCTCGTCGCCCTGCTTGGCCCCGGCCAGCGCGCGGCCCAGCGGGGAGTCGATGCCGAGCTTGCCCGCCGCGGGGTCGGACTCCGCGGTCGAGACGATCGTGTGCGCCGTCTCGCGGCCGCTCGCGAGGTCGCGGACGGTGACCCGGACACCCATGCCGACGGCGCCGGCGCTCGCACCCGGCGCGACCACGACCGCATTGCGGCGCAGCTCGCGCAGGCGCTGGATGCGTGTCTCCAGGTGCGCCTGCGCGTTCTTGGCGTCGTGGTACTCCGCGTTCTCCTTGAGGTCGCCCCATGCCCGCGCGGTGCGCAGCCGGTCGGCCATCTCGCGGCGCGCGTCGGTCTCGAGCGTGGCGAGCTCCGCGTCGAGCGCGGCGAGGCCCTCGGGGGTGATCTGGTTGGCGACGTCGTTCACCGGGTTGAGGCTACCGAGGGCTCAGGAGCGCGCGAGCACCCAGTGTGGTGCGTGTGCGCGACGGGGCGCCACCCGAGCGTGCGCAGCATCGCGCGTCCCGTGACGTTGGGGCGCCCGAGGCAGACGAGGTCCACGCCGAGGAGGCGCAGGTCGCCGCGCAGCTGCGGCGCGCGCGCCGGCAACGCGGGCGGTGGCCCGATCCCCAGCTGGGCGAAGCGCTGCAGGCGCAGGCGGGCGGCGGCGTGCATCCCGGGCGCGGCGGCGAGGGCGCGGGTGAAGAAGGGCCGCGGACTGACGGTCGTGATCTGCCCGGACAGGACGAGCAGCGTCTGGCTGAGCCCCGTAGGCGCCAGCACGAGGTCACCGGGCCGGGTGTGGGGGAGCACCATGTGCGCGTCCGCGATCTGATGGCCCGTGCGCTTGAGCACCGGGCGGTGCGCGAGCGTGCTGCCGACGTTGCGCGCCCACAGCGGCTCGCCGAAGAGGGCGAGCGCGACGCACAGCGCCAGCGCGGGAACCGCCCGCAGCCACCCCGGGCCGCGCACGCCGGCGATCGACACCGCGAGCGCGCCGACGAGCGCGGCCGCCGGGAGCGCCCAGATCAGCCGCCAGAGCACGCGGCCGAGCCCGGTGAGGTGGAAGATGTGCTGCGGCACGCGGGGGCTGACCAGCACCCCGACCAGCAGCGCCGTGCCGGCGAGCATCGGCCCGGCGGAGGCGCGCGGCAGCAGCGACGGGCCGAGCAGCACGGCGGCGAGACCGAGCATCGCGAAGCCGCCCGTGCCCAGGACGAAGTGGACGAGCGTGGACGGGATCACGTCGGCCGCCGTGTAGACGTCCGGGGTCCGCCCGGAGGACAGCTTGGTCACCGCCCCGGCGACGAGCGGATAGGCGCAGGTCGCCGCGAAGCCGAGCAGGGCGGTGCGCGCCGCGGCGGCCGAGGGCCGGCGCAGCAGCAGCCCGAGCAGGCTGCCCCCGGCGATCACCGGCACGAGGAAGATGGCCGTCGTCGAGAGCCCGACCGCGGCTGCGCCGGCGGCGAACAGCAGCGCCAGCCGCCCCCGCTGCGGCCGGTCGCCGTAGTCGTGCAGCAGTGCGAGCAGCAGCGGTACGAGGACGGCGAGCAGCAGCACCTTGCCCTGCCACATGCGGTTGACGAAGAAGGCGCCGAACGTCATGTGGTGGGCCGCGTCGAAGATCAGGAAGACGAGCGTGGCGGTGAGCGCGAGCGCGACCATCGGGACCCGCCACGCCCGCAGCAGCCGCCACGTGGCGAGCACCGAGAGCACCGCGCCCGCCGGCGTCACGACGAGGTACTGCAGGTTCGCGACGGACAGTCCGCTGAGCCGCGAGATCGTCCCGGTCAGCGCCTCGTAGGAGAAGACCGGCGGGTAGTACAGCGCCGGGAACAGCTGGTCCGAGTAGACGACGTCGCGCGTCGGGAACTGCCCGTGCGCGGCGATCCAGGCGGCGAAGTGCACGTAGAAGGCGTCATCGGGATCCGGGTCGCGCACCAGCAACGACAGCACGGCAAGCCCGAGCGCCCAGGCGGCGACCACGGCGATCTCGGACCAGTGGGTCGCCGGCTCTGGGGGGCCGGCCGCCGGGACCGCCTCCGGAATGCCGGTGGCCCGCGGCCGCGTGCACCAGGCCAGCGAGCACGCCGCGGCGGCGAGCCACAGCAGCCAGATCGCAAAGTAGGGGATCCGCGTCAGGCCGAACGCCGCCGCGGCGGCGACCGCGAGGGCGGCGTTGAGCGCCAGCAGCGCACGCCGCGGCGGCAGCATCCGTGGCGCGGCGTCCACACCGAGCGGCGCGCCGTCGCGGGCGCGGACGAACCAGCCGGCGAGAGCCAGGGCTGTGAGTCCTGCCGCCGCGGCCCAACCCGACCCGATCCGCGCGACGAGGCAGACGTGGTAGATCGCCGTCCAGCCCGCGAAGGCGACGACGAGGAATTCGAGGAGGCGGTCGGACGCGCGCGCGGCCGCTCGCGGCACCGTCAGCCTCGAGGGTCGCCGGCGCCCGCCCGCGGGCGCTCGCGCTGCGGCAGCCTGGCGACGCGCGCCGCACGCCGCTCGCGCCACCAGGTGCGCACGACCACGCGCCCGTAGCGCAGCCCGTACGTGAAGTTGTGGCCCTTCTTCGTCTGTCCGGCGGCCCGCTTGTGCTGCACGGTCGGGCGCTCGGCGACGCGGTAGCCCTGGTAGATCGCTCCGAGCAGCAGCTCAGAGCTCTGGTACTGCGGCTGCTCGAGCCGGACCGTGGCGGTCAGCTCGGCGCGCATCGCGCGCAGGCCGCTCGAGGTGTCGGTCACCGCGACGCCGGTGAGGCGGCGTACGACGGCGGCGAAGACGCCGACTCCGGCGCGGCGGAAGGCGTCCTCGGTCTCCGCGTTGCCGAGCACCCGCGAGCCGAGCACGAGATCGGCCTCGCCCGCGACGACGGGCTCGAGCACGGTCGGGACGTCGGCGGGATCCCACTCGCCGTCGGCGTCCAGCGTCACGAGGTAGCGCGCGCCGTGCTCGCGGCCGATCCGGTAGGACGCCTTGAAGGCCGAGCCCTGCCCGCAGTTGCGGGCGAGCGTGGCGACGTGGGCGCCGTGCGCGACGACGACGTCGGCGGTGCCGTCGCTCGAGCCGTCGTCGACGACGAGCGTGTCGACGTGCAACCCGCAGGCCTCGTCGGCGATGCCGTCGAGCACGCCGCCGATCGCGTCCGCCTCGTTGAAGGCGGGGATCACGACGAGCACCGGACCGAGCTCCAGCCCGGGGTGCTCGGCGGCGAAGGTGCGCGCTGCGGCGTCGACGACCTGATCGGCCAGGGTGATCTCATCGGGGCTCATGGGTGACACGGAAGCGGCAGGATATCCGTGCCCGCAGCGTCGTCTCATCATGTGCGCCAATAGGATGCCGCGGCGCATGGGAACGACACTGGTCACCGGGGGCGCCGGGTTCATCGGCTCGAACCTCGTCCCGATGCTGCTCGAGGACGGAACGCGGGTCCGCGTGCTCGACAGCCTCGTCACCGGAGAGCCGTCCCGGCTGAGCGCCGAGGTCGAGCTCGTCGAGGGCGACGTGCGCGATCCCGACGCGCTCGCGCGGGCCGCCCGCGGCGTCGACGCCGTCATCCACCTCGCCGCCGCCGGCTCGGTCGCCGAGTCCGTCGCCGACCCGCTGCCGAACTTCGAGACCAACGCGCGCGGCACGCTGCTGACGCTCAACGCCGCCGTCCAGGCCGGCGTCGAGCGGTTCGTGTTCGCCTCGACGGGCGGCGCGCTGATCGGCGACGCCGACCCGCCGGTCGACGAGACGAGCGTCCCGCGCCCGATCAGCCCCTACGGCGCGAGCAAGCTCGCCGGGGAGGGGTACTGCCACGCGTTTCGCGGCTCCTACGGGCTCAACACGATTGCCCTGCGCTTCGCCAACGTCTACGGGCCGCACTCCGAGCGCAAGAAGGGTGCCCTGACCGCCTTCATCCAGCGCGCGATGCGCGGCGATCCGCTCGAGATCTACGGCGACGGCGGCGCGACCCGGGACTTCATCTACGTCGACGACCTGTGCGCCGGCATCCTCGCCGCCCATCAGCGGCGCGACGTGGGCGGCGTCCTGCATCTGGCCTCGGAGCGGGAGACGACGATCGCCCAGCTCGCCCGTTTGGTGCTCGAGGCGACCGGCTCCGATTCCGAGATCACCAACCTCGACCGCCGGCGCGGAGAGGTGGAGCGCAACTTCGCCATCGCGCGGCGCGCGGGGGAGGTGCTGGGCTGGCGGGCGCAGGTCTCGCTCGAGGAGGGAGTCGCGCGCACCGTGGCCTGGTTTCGGGCAACACTCGATGTGAACAGCCGTTAACGGTCGACGTGAACGTCCGCCCTCCGGGGTAGCCTCACGCTAACGCAGCCTCGGCCGTCGGCCCGGGCTGCTCGCCATTTTCGACGGAGGGGTTCTTTGCGCATCCTGATTCTCGGCGGCGACGGTTTCTGTGGATGGCCGACGTCGCTCCACCTCTCGGCTCGCGGTCACGACGTCGTCATCGTCGACAACCTCGCGCGCCGAGCCGCCGACCTGGAACTGGAGGCTGAATCGCTCACGCCGATCAGGCCGCTGGGCGAGCGGCGTGCGGCGTGGAAGGAGCTCACGAGCCGCGAGCTGGGCTTCCATCGCATCGACGTGGCGCAGGACTACGACGTGCTGCGCGACCTGCTCGCCGAGCTGCGGCCCGAGGCGATCGTCCACTTCGCCGAGCAGCGTGCTGCCCCGTACTCGATGAAGTCGCCGCACCACAAGCGCTACACGATCGACAACAACGTCAACGCGACGCACAACCTGCTGGCCGCGATGGTCGAGGTCGAGCTCGACGCCCACGTCGTGCACCTCGGGACGATGGGCGTCTACGGCTACGGCGGCGGCATGCAGATCCCCGAGGGGTACCTGCGCGTGCACGTCAACGCGAGCGACGGCTCCCAGGTCGAGCAGGAGATCCTGTACCCGGCCAACCCTGGCAGCGTCTACCACCTCACGAAGACGATGGACCAGCTCGCCTTCGCGTTCTACAACAAGAACGACGGCGTCCGGGTCACCGACCTGCACCAGGGCATCGTGTGGGGCACGCAGACGCACGAGACGCGGATCGACGAGCGCCTGATCAACCGCTTCGACTACGACGGCGACTACGGCACCGTCCTCAACCGCTTCCTGATGCAGGCCGCGATCGGCTACCCGCTGACCGTCCACGGCACGGGCGGACAGACGCGCGCGTTCATCCACATCCAGGACACCGTGCGCTGCATCGAGCTGGCGATCGACAGCCCGCCCGCTCCCGGCGAGCGCGTCCAGATCTTCAACCAGATGACTGAGGTCCATCGCGTGATCGACCTCGCCGAGATCGTGTCGCGCCTGACCGGCGCCGAGATCCATCTCGTCGACAACCCGCGCAAGGAGGCCTCGGAGAACGACCTCGTCGTCGTCAACCGCAGCCTGCTCGACCTCGGCCTGGATCCGATCACGCTCGAGGCGGACCTGCTGCGCGAGGTCTCCGAGATCGCCGTCCGCTACAAGGATCGCTGCGACCTCGAGAAGATCCCCGCGCGCTCGCAGTGGGTGCGCAAGCCGGCCACCGCTCCCGAGCCCGCGACGGGCGACGAGCCGGTGCCCGCGCCGGTCTAGAGGACCGTCACGACGTCGCCCCGGCGCACGGCGCCGGGGCGCGTGACCTCGCACCACACGCCGAACGTCACGTCCGCCTTGCCGCGCATGTGCGCGAGCGCTTTGAGCACCGGCGTGTCGCGCTGGCCGCCGTCGGGGCTGCGTGTGGTGACGACGCAGCGCGGGACGGGCTGCACGACGCGCAGGGCCGCATCGCCCGCAGCGAGCCGGCGGCCGCCCCAGCCGTGCTCCTCCCACGCCGCGACGCCCTCGACGGTGAGCGTCATGCGGAAGCGCCGGCCGTCGGGCACCGTTCCGCCGAGCGCGGGGGCGAGCGCCCGCAGCGACGCGTTCGACATCAGCGTCACCGGGAAGTCGTCGGCGCCCGTCTCGTCCGCGTCGCGGGCCAGGAGCCGCACGGGGCGCCCGAGGTGCTCCGAGAGCGCGTCGGCGAGCGCCCCGTCGACCAGCCGGCCCGAGAGCTCGCGCCCGTCGTAGAGCCGCGTCGTCGCGCGGGCGCCGGGCTCGACCGCCTCGGCGACCTCGGTCCCGCCGGGGAAGCGCAGCGCCAGCCGCCCGTCCGCGTACGCCGCGGCGATCCCGAGCAGCGCCGGCGTGCGCATCGTGGTCAGCAGCTCGCCGTCAGCGCCGACGACCAGGAACGCGCGATCGCCCTGCACGCCATGGGCGGCGAGCCTGACCGCGTCGACGGGCTGCACCTGCATGCCCTTGACGGGCGCCAGGCAGAGCGCTGAGACCGTGATCGCCATACGTGCATGCTCTCAAGCTGCTCACAGGTGGGCTGTCCTATCGTCGCGAGAGCCGCGCGGCCGCCGGTCGTGCGATGGTTGACCGAGAACCGCCGTGCGGATCCTGCTCGTCGAAGACGACGTCAAACTGGCCCGGGCACTCATCCGCGGGCTGCGCCGGCACGCGTATGCGGTGGACCACGCGGCCGACGGCGACGCGGCGCTGATGCGCGCCGCCGTCTACGCGTACGACCTCGTCCTGCTCGACGTGATGCTCCCGGGTCGCGACGGTCTCGCCGTCTGCGCGGCGCTGCGCGAGCGCGGCCAGGCGGTACCGGTGCTCATGCTGACCGCCCGCGAGGGCGTCGGCGACCGCATCCGCGGGCTCGACACGGGCGCCGACGACTACCTCGCGAAGCCGTTCGACTTCGGCGAGCTGCTCGCGCGCATGCGCGCCCTGCAGCGCCGGCCCCCCGAGACCCGGCCGCCCGAGCTGCGGGCCGGCGAGCTGCTCGTCGATCCCGCGACGCACGCGGTCAGCGTCGCGGGCCGGCCGATCGCGCTCACCGCGCGCGAGTTCGCCGTGCTCGAGTACCTGGCGAGCCACTGCGGCGAGGTGGTGTCCCGGACGCGCCTGCTCGACCACGTGTGGGACGAGAACTTCGAGGGCTCGACGAACGTGGTCGACGTCTACGTCGGCTATCTGCGCCGCAAGCTCGGCCGCCCGCTGATCACCACCGTCCGTGGCGTCGGCTACCGGCTGGACGCCGCATGAGCCTGCCGATCCGCGCACGGCTGACCGCGTGGTACATCGCGCTGCTGGCGGCGATCCTCGTCGCGCTCGGCGCGTTCGTCGCGGTCAGCCTCGAGCGTGACCTCACGGCGGCCGTCGAGCACTCGGTGCTCGTCGCCGCTCATCACATCGGGGCGGGTTACGAGACCGAGGGTCGCAAGAACTTCCGCGACGTCGCGGCGACGGCGCTCGAGCCCTCCGCGGCCGCGGAGCTCGTCGATCCGAGCGGCCGCGTGACCGTGCGCGCCGGCGTGCCGCTCGCTCGGCGGCCGCTGCTCGGCCCTGCCGACCGCGCTGCCATCCTGCGCGGGTCGACCATCCGTCGCACGCTCGCTCTCCCCCCACAGGGCGAGGACTTCCGCGTGATCGGCTTCCGTGTCACGCGGCGCGGCGCCGCCGGGGTGCTGATCGCGGCCGAATCTCTCGACGGCGCGCGCAGCGCGACCGACCGCGTCATCAGCCTGCTGCTGATCGCGGGGCCCGCCGCGCTGCTGCTGACCGCGGCCGGCGGGTGGTGGCTCGCGCGCAAGGCGTTGCGGCCTGTCGGCCGGATGGCCGCCCATGCCGAGCGGATCGAGATCGACGCGCTCGACGAGCGCATCTCCGCGGGACGGGCAGGCGACGAGCTGGATCGCCTCGCGACGACGCTCAACGCGATGCTCGACCGCCTCGCCCGCGGCGTCGAGCACCGCCGCCGCCTCGTCGCCGATGCCTCGCACGAGCTGCGCACGCCGCTGGCGGTGATGCGCGTCGAGATCGACGTCACGCTCGACGACGCGGCGCTGGATCCCGATGCCCGCGAGGTGCTGGAGAGCGCCCGCGAGGAGGTCGATCGCCTGCGCGCCATCGTGGACGGGCTGCTCGTGCTCGCGCGCATCGATGAGCGGGAGCTCGAGCTGCGCCCCGAGCGGGTGGACCTGCTCGAGCTCGGCCGGACCGTCGCCTCGGGCGTGGCGCCGCTCGCCGCCGAGCGCGGCGTGCGCATCGACGTCGACGGCGTCAGCGCGCCGACGGTGGGCGACCCCGAGCGCCTCGGCCGCGCGCTCGGGAACCTCGTCGACAACGCGGTCAAGGCCTCTCCCGCGGGCGCGGTGGTCACCGTGACCGCCGTCCGCGGCGTGCAGGAGGTCGGGGTCGCGGTCGACGACCGCGGGCCCGGGATCCCGGCGCACGAGCTCGAGCGGATCTTCGAGCGCTTCGCCCGGCTCGACGGCGCGCGCCGGCGCGAGCACGGCGGGAGCGGTCTCGGTCTGGCGATCTGCCGCGAGATCGCCGCCGCGCACGGGGGCTCGGTGACCGTGACCAGCTCGCCTGAGGGCAGCCGGTTCCTCCTCTCGCTGGCGTCCCTGAGCACGTTGCCAGTCGCACAAGATGCGTGATAGCGTCCGGCGCCCACCGACGAGGAGCCGGATCATGGCGCCGAGCCCGCCTCTGCCGTTGTCGTCCGTCGATCTGCTGCGTACGCGCGCGCCGCTCGAGCGTGCGACGCAGTTGCCCGGCGCGGCGTTCACCGAGTCCGCAGTGCTCGAATGGGAGCTCGCGGAGATCTTCCGCGGCGGCTGGATCGGCGTCGGGCATGCCGGGAGGCTGCGCGAGCGCGGCGACTTCCTGACGGCCGAGATCGGCGGCGAGAGCGTGATCGTGATCGCCGACGACGACGGCCTCCCGCGAGCGTTCCTGAATACGTGCCGCCACCGCGGCGCGCGCCTGCTCGACGCGCCGGAGGGGCGCGTCCGACGGCTCAGCTGCCCCTACCACGCCTGGGGTTACGGGTTCGACGGGTCGCTGCACTCGGCGCCGTTCACCGCCGGGCTCGACGACTTCGACCCGGCCTGCTTCGGCCTGCACGCCGTCCGCCTGGCCGTCGTCGAGGGCATCGTGCTCGTCGACCTCTCCGGCACGGCGCCGTCGCCCGACGCGCACATCGGCGACCTCCGGACGCACCTCGCCCGCTACCGGCTCGCGGAGCTGCGGCGGGTGCGGCGCATCGCCTACGACGTCGGCGCGAACTGGAAGGCGATCGCCGAGAACTACAGCGAGTGCCTGCACTGCCCCGGCGTCCACCCCGAGCTCAACCGCCTCTCGCACTACCTCTCGGGCGAAGCGGTCTCAGGGGCGGGCGCGTGGTGCGGCGGCTCGATGACGCTGCGCGAGGGCTTCGCGACGATGGGCACCGACGGCGCGACGCACGGTCGTCCGCCGATCGCGGGCCTCGGCGAGCGCGACCTGCGCTCCGTCCTGTACTTCCTGCTGTTCCCGAACGTGCTCGTGTCGCTGCACCCCGACTACGTGATGCTGCACACGCTGTGGCCGCGCGCGGCGGATCGGACCGAGGTGGTCTGCGAGTGGTTCTTCGCGCCCGCGACGATCGCGGCCGGTGGCTTCGACCCGTC
>JAXDHR010000187.1:0-3775 GCA_034664425.1 Solirubrobacteraceae bacterium | reverse complement strand
CTCGCCTACATGATCGCCTCGACCGTGCTGGTCGTCACCGCCGGCCGCCTGTCGGATCTGTTCGGCCGCAAGAAGGCCTACGTCGCCGGCTTCCTCGTCTTCTCCGCCGCCTCGCTGGGCGCGGGCTTCGCCGGCGACGGCACGGAGCTGATCCTGTGGCGGATCGCGCAGGGGATCGGCGGGGCCTTCCTGTTCGCCAACTCCGCCGCGCTCGTCACCGACGCGTTTCCCGCCCGCCAGCTCGGGCTGGCGATGGGCACCAACACGATGGTCGCGGCGGTCGGGCTCGTGCTCGGCCCGGTGCTCGGCGGCGTGCTGGTCACGATCTCCTGGCACTGGGTCTTCTGGTTCAACGTCCCGCTCGGCCTCGCTGCCAGCGCCTGGGCCGCCTACGTCCTGCGCGAGCTCGCCCGTCCGGACGCCGTGCGTGGACTCGACGTTCCCGGCGGTGTGCTCTTCGTCGCCGGCCTCACCGGCCTCGTGCTCGGCATCTCGCGTGGTGGCCTCACGGGCTGGACGGATCCGATCACGATCGTCGGGCTGATCGTCGGCGTGGTGCTGCTGCCCCTGTTCGTGCTCGTCGAGAAGCGCGGCCGCGCGCCGATGCTCGACCTGACGATCTTCCACAACCGCCTGTTCGCCGCCGCCACCGGCGCGGCGTTCCTCAACGGCCTGTCGCGGTTCGCGCTGATGTTCGTGTTCGTCTTCTACTTCCAGGGCGCCCAGGGCGACGACCCCGTGACCGCGGGCGTCAAGCTCGCGCCGATGGCCATCGGCATGCTGATCGCGTCGCCGCTGGCCGGCATCTGGGCCGACCGCCACGGCTCGCGCGCGCTCGCCGTCGGCGGGATGCTCGTCGGCGCGCTCGGGCTCGCGCTGATGACCACGCTGCAGCCGCAGTCCCCCTACTGGCAGAGCAGCGTCTGGCTGCTGCTGGTCGGCATCGGCTCGGGCATGTTCAACTCGCCCAACACGGCGGCGATGATGGGCACGGTGCCCGCGCAGCGACGCGGTATCGCGGCGGGCACGCGCACGATGGTGCAGAACACGGGCGCGGTGATCTCGATCGCCTTCGTGATGGCCGTGGTGACCGCCTCGATCCCCAAGGCCCTGCTGTTCAAGATCTTCTCCGGCCTCACCGCGGGGCTCTCGGACGCTCGGCTCGCGCCGTTCATCCACAACATGCACGTGGCCCTCTGGGTGCTCGCCGCCACCTCGGTGGTCGGCGCGGGGGTGTCGATGCTGCGGCCGTCCGCCGACGCGGAGGCGAGCCGCCAGCAGGCGCTCGCGGAGGCGGCCTGATGCCGCTCGAGGCGCCCGTCCCGGTGGAGGACTGAGACGATGCCGGCGACCGTCGAGGCGCCGCTGAAGATCGGCGACGTCGCGCGGCTGGTCGGCACCACGACGCGCACGATTCGCTACTACGAGGAGATCGGGCTGCTGGCCGCCGCGGCGGACCGGCCGGCGGGCGGCCATCGCGCCTACGGCGAGGCCGACGTCGAGCGGCTGCGGGAGATCCTGCGCCTGAAGGACCTGCTCGGCGTCTCGCTCGACCAGCTGCGCGAGCTGATCGCCGCCGAGGACGCGCGCGCGGCGATCCGCGCGGAGTACCGGCGCACGGACGACCCCGGGCGCCGGCGCGAGCTGCTCGAGCAGGCCCTCGGGCACCTGGAGCGCCAGCTCGACCTCGTCCGCGCGCGCCGCAGCGAGCTCGATGCGCTCGAATCCGAACTCGGCGAGCGCCGCGAGCGGGTAAGAAGGCGTCTGGAGGAAGTTCAACCATGACGCTGATCACACTCTCTGCTCCCTATGGCGCCGGTGGAAGCCAGGTCGGCCCGGAGGTCGCGCGCCGGCTCGGCGTGCCGTTCGTCGACCGGGCGATCCCGACGGCCGTGGCGGAGCGGCTGTCCGTGCCGCTCGACGAGGCCGTCGACCGCGACGAGTCCGCGGGCGGCGCGCTCACCCGCATGACCGTCTGGCTCGGCCAGGTCGGCCAGGCGTTCGGCGCCCCCGGGGCGATCCCGATCGAGTCAGTCGAGGAGGAGGACTACCGGCGCGCCACCGAGCAGGTCCTGCAGGAGTACGCGAGCGCCGCGGAGGGCGCGGTGATCCTCGGCCGCGCGGGCGCGATCGTCCTGCGAGAGCAGCCGGACGCGCTGCATGTGCGCCTCGACGGCCCCGCCGAGGCCCGCATCCGCCAGGGCATGGCCGTCGAGGGCATCGACCGCACGAGCGCCGAGCGGCACATCGAGGAGACCGACAAGGCGCGGCGGGCGTACGTCAACCACTTCTACCGCTGCGACCCCCGCGACGCCTCGCTGTACCACCTCGTGATCGACTCGACGACGATCCCGCTCGGCGCCTGCGCCGAGATCATCGTCGTCGCCGCCCGCGCCCGCGAGGGCGCGGCCGGCTCGCCGGCGAACGTCTAGGACCGGCGCATCGACTACTGCACGGGCGAGGCGACCGGCTTGGCGCCGTTGCCGTTCTGCTGCGCCGTCGACGCTCGCGAGGAGGCGTCGGCGCCTTCGGTGCCCGCGGCCTCGACCGCGTCGGGCTGGGCGGCGACCACGGGCCCGGCGCCGGACGGGTCCGCGATGCCCTCCTCGAGCCACGCGTAGCGCCCGTCGAGCACGCCCATCGCGGCCTTGTAGTTGTCGACGTCGTCGTTGGCCCACAGCTCGTGGAAGAGCGTGTCGACGCGCCGGCGCGCCTGCGCGCAGAACAGCTCCGCCAGCTCGAAGGCCTGCTCGCCGCGCTCGGGCTGCTCGCGCTTGATCGTGTCGGCGTAGACGACCGCCGAGGAGATCGCGAACAGCTCGGCGCCGATGTCGACGATGCGGCCGAGCAGCGCCTGGCGCTGCTCGAGCTTGGCCTGGTAGCGGGTCATCGCGTAGAACGTCGAGCGGGCGAGCTTGCGGGAGCCGCGCTCGGCGAAGCGCACATGCCCCGCCAGCGAGCCGAACTCGTCGTAGGCCCCGGGCTTCTGACCTTCGCCGACGGCCAGCTGCGGCAGCCACTTGGAGTAGAACTTGGCGGCCTGCACGCCGATCCTGGCCTTCTCGGCGAGCGAGCCGTCGCCCTCGAGGATCTCCCCGGCGACCTCGAGGTGCTGGTCGACGGCCTCGCGGGCGATCAGCAGGTGCATGATCTCGGTCGAGCCCTCGAAGATGCGGTTGATCCGCATGTCGCGGAACGCCGTCTCGACCGGCACCGGCTTCTCGCCGCGGGCCTGCAGCGACTCGGCGGTCTCGTAGCCGCGGCCGCCGCGGATCTGCATCAGCTCGTCGACGATCTTCCACCCCATCTCGGAGCCGTAGAGCTTGGCGATGGCCGCCTCGATGCGGATGTCGTTCTTCTTGTCGTCGGCGAGGCGCGAAGCGACGTCGAGCATCGCCTCGAGGCCGAAGGCCGAGCCGGCGATGAAGGCGATCTTCTGTGCGACGGCGTCGTGCTTGCCGACGGGACGGCCCCACTGGACCCGTTCGGCCGACCACTCGCGGGCGACCTTCGTCGCCCACTTGCCGACGCCGACGCAGATGGCCGGGAGTGCCAGGCGGCCCGTGTTGAGCGTGCTGAGGGCGATCTTGAGGCCCTGGCCCTCCTTGCCGATCACGTTCTCGCTCGGGACGAAGACGTCCTCGAGCAGCGTGACCGAGTTCTCGATGCCGCGCAGGCCCATGAACTGGTTGCGGTGCTCGATGGTGATGCCCTCGGTGTCGTAGGGGAGCACGAAGGCGGTGATCCCGCCGCGGTGGCCCTCGGACGTCGGCAC
>JAXDHR010000186.1:0-39675 GCA_034664425.1 Solirubrobacteraceae bacterium | reverse complement strand
CGCGCCGGCGCAGCTCGCCGGTCAGGGCCGCGAGGCGCTCAGACACCATCGAGCACACCCCGCTCGCGCACGCGGTCGATGTCCTCGCGCACCTTCAGCGCGACGCCCCGCGTCGCGTCGAGCCCGTCCGCGTCGTCGAGCGCGAGCAGCGCCCGCGCCCAGGTGACGGTCTCCCCCACGCCCGGCAGCTTGTAGAGTTCCTCGCCGCGCAGCCGGGCGACCGCGTCGCAGACGCGCGCGGTGATCGCCTCGGGCACGCCGGGCAGCCGCGCGCGCACGATCGCCGCCTCCCGCTCACGGCCCGGATAGTCGATCCAGTGGTACAGGCAGCGGCGCTTGAGCGCGTCGTGCAGCTCGCGCGTGCGGTTCGAGGTGAGCACGACGAGCGGGCGGCGCTGCGCGCGCACCGTGCCGAGCTCGGGGATCGTGATCGCGAAGTCCGACAGGAACTCCAGCAGGAAGGCCTCGAACTCGTCGTCCGAGCGGTCGACCTCGTCGATCAGCAGCACCGCGGGGCCGTCGTGCTCGAGCGCGTCGAGCAGCGGGCGCTTGAGCAGGAACCGGCGGTCGAACAACCCGCCGGCCGCGGGTTCGGCGCCGGCCTCGGCGGCGCGGATCGCCAGCAGCTGGCGCGCGTAATCCCAGTCGTAGACCGCGTGGTGGAGATCGATGCCCTCGTGGCACTGCAGCCGGATCAGCCGGGCGCCGGTCGCCGCGGCGAGCGCGCGGGCGACCTCCGTCTTGCCCACGCCGGCCTCGCCCTCGAGCAGCAGCGGCTGCTCGAGCGCGGCGGCGAGGTGGATCGACGTCGCAAGGCCCCGATCGGCGAGGTAGCCCTCGCCGGCCAGGGCCGCGATCACGTCGTCGGGGCCTGCGAAGTGCACCCCTTCAGGATGACGCACCGCCGGCGGCGTCCTCCAGCGCACGGCGCGTCAGCACGCGGGCGAGGTGGCGCTTGTAGTCCTCGGTCGCATTGAGGTCGGCCGGCGGCTCGGTGCCGTCGGCCGCGTGCTCGGCCGCCGCGGCGATGGTCTGGGCGTTGAGCGGCTGCCCGCGCAGCGCCGCCTCCACCGCGCTCGCCCGCAGCGGCACCGACGCCATGTGCGTGAGCCCGACGCGCACGTCCTCGCAGGTCCCGTCCGCCCCGCGCTTGACGAGCGCCGACGCGGCGACCATCGCCCAGTCCTCCTGGCGGCGGTTGAACTTGCGATAGCCGTACCCGTAGCCCTCGAGCACCGGGACGCGCACCTCCGTGAGCACCTCGCCCTCGCCGACGGCCGTGGTGAGGTAATCGTGGAAGAACTCCGCCGCCGGGATCTCGCGCTGCCCGCCGGCGCCCCGCACGGTCATCGTCGCCTCCGTGATGAGCGTGATCGCAAGCTGGTCGGAGGCGGGGTCGCCGTGGGCGAGCGAGCCGCCGAGCGTCCCGCGGTTGCGCACCTGCGGGTCGGCGATCGTCGTCGCGACCGCCGACATCAGCCCGAGGCCACCGTTCGCGACCGCCGTGTGGGTCGTCATCGCGCCGATCCGCCAGGTCCCACTGCCTCGGGCAGAGCCCTCGTCACCGCTTCGGTCGTCGCGCTGGATGCCCGACAGGCCGGGGACCTTGCGCAGGTCGACGAGCAGCGCGGGTGCGGCGAGGCGCAGCTTCATCAGCGGGAGCAGCGAGTGGCCGCCGGCGAGCAGCTTCGCGTCCTCTGAGTCGTTCAGCGCCACCATCACCTCGTCGAGCGTCTCCGGGGCGACGTAGTCGAACTCCGCGGCGATCACAGCCCGCCTCCCTCGCTCGGAGCGGTGGGTCCCGAGCCGGCGCTGCCCGAGCCGTGCTCGCCCCAGCTTCCTCCCTGCTTGCCCGGGTCGCCGGGCGCCGGCCGGCCCTGCGCCTCCTGGATCGCCGACCAGATCGCCTGCGGGCTCAGGGGCATGTTCAGGAACGTCACGCCGAGCGGGCGCAGCGCGTCGACGACCGCGTTGACGACCGCGGGCGACGCCGCGATCGTGCCGGCCTCGCCGACGCCCTTGACGCCGAGCGAGTTGACCGGCGACGGCGTCTCGGTGCGGTCGGTCTCGAACGAGGGCACGTCGGCGGCGCTCGGGAGCCCGTAGTCGATGAACGTCCCCGTGACGAGCTGGCCCTGGTCGTCGTAGTGGACGCGCTCGTAAAGGGCCTGACCCAACGCGTGGACGATGCCCCCGTGGATCTGCCCCTCGATCAGCATCGGGTTGATCGCCGGCCCGCAGTCGTCGACGGAGACGTAGCGCACGACGTCGACCTTGCCGGTCTCGACGTCCACGTCGACGACGCAGGCGTGCGCACCGAAGGGGAACACGAAGTTCTCCGGGTCGTAGAACGTCGTCTCCTCCAGGCCCGGCTCCATGCCCTCCGGCAGGTTCTCCGGGATGTACGCGGCGCCCGCGACCTCGGCGAGCGTCATGCCCTTGTCCGGCGAGCCCTTGACCGAGTACTTGCCGTCCTTGAGCTCGATGTCCTCCGGCGCGGCCTCGAGCTGGTGCGCGGCGATCTTCGCCGCCTTCTCGGCCACCTTGATCGCCGAGCGGGCGAGCGACTCGCCGCCGACGGCGAGCGAGCGCGAGCCGTAGGTGCCGAGGCCGAACGGCCCGGCGCCCGTGTCGCCGTGCTGGACGTCGACCTGGTCGGGCGTGGTGCCGACGCGGTCGGCGACCACCTGCGCGAAGGCCGTGTCGAGGCCCTGCCCGTGCGGCGCCGTGCCCGAGTACGCGGTCACCGAGCCCGAGGCGTGCACGCGCACGATCGAGGACTCGTAGAAGCCGGCCTGCAAGCCGACGCCGCTCGGGCCGACGACGCGCGACGGCGCGAGCCCGCAGATCTCCATCCAGGTCGAGAAGCCGATGCCGCGGTGGACGCCGCGCTGCCGCAGCTCCGCCTGCTCTCGGCGGAAGGCGTCGAGGTCGACGTGCTCGAGCAGCTTGTCGAGCGAGCCGTGGTAGTCGCCGGAGTCGTAGACGATGCCGATCGCCACCTCCGCCGGGAAGTCCTCCTTCGGGATGAAGTTCTTCCGGCGCAGCTCGAGCGGATCCATCTCCAGCTCGGCGGCCACCTGGTCCATCATCACCTCGATCATGTGCGTCGCCTCGGGCCGGCCGGCGCCGCGGGTGGCGTCGGTGGCCATCTTGTTGGTCATGACGCCCTTCGCGGTGAACGACAGGTTCGGGATCTTGTAACAGCCGGAGATGACGAACCCGGTGAACGACGGGATGAACGGCGTGAGCAGCGTCTGGTAGGCGCCGAGATCGCAGATCGCCGTGCACTCGAGCCCGGTGATCGTGCCGTCGCGCCTCGCGCCGACCTTGATGTAGTCGATCTGGTCGCGCCCGTGGATCGTCGAGCTCATGTGCTCCGACCGGGTCTCCGTCCACTTGACGGGCCGGTTGAGCCTGCGTGACGCCCAGGCGGCGATGACCTCCTCGGGGTAGTGGGCGATCTTCACGCCGAAGCCGCCGCCCACATCGGGAGCGATGATGCGGATCCGGTCCTCGGACAAGCCCAGCTCGCCCGACATGAAGAGCCGGATCAGGTGCGGGTTCTGGCTCGTCAGGTGCACGGTCAGCTGGCCCGCGCGGTAGTCGGCGATGCACACGCGCGGCTCGATCGGCGAGCCCGCCGTGCGGTGATTGACGATGCGGCGTTCGACGACCACGTCGGCCTGCGCCCAGGCGCTGTCCATGTCGCCGCCGCCGATCGACCACTCGTGCGTCTGATTGGTGCCGAGGGCCTCGTGGCACAGCGTCGCGCCCTCCGCGAGCGCCGCCTCGGGGTCGACGTTCACGGGCAGTGGGTCGTACTCCACGAAGACCTGCTCGGCGGCGTCGACCACGCCGTACTTGCTCTCGCCGACGACGACGGCCACGGCCTGCCCGACGTACTTGACCTCGCCACGGGCGAGGGGCCAGAACTCGGGTGTCTTGACCTCGACACCGGGCGGGACCCAGGCCATCGGCATCGGCGACGCGAGGTCGCGCAGGTCATCGCCGGTGAACACGCCGTGGACGCCGTCGAGCTCCATCGCGCCCGACGTGTCGATCGACGTGATGCGCGCGTGCGCCTCGGTCGAGCGGATCACCGCCATGTACAGCATCCCCGAGAGGACCATGTCGTCGACGTAGCGGCCGCGCCCGGTGATCATCCGGGGGTCCTCCTTGCGGCGCATCGCCTGCCCGACCCACTTCTCGGCCGGCTGCTCGATGGCGGTCATGCGCTCACCTGCTCGCTGCTCGTCGCCTCGGCGGCGGAGAGGACCGCCTTGACGATGTTGTGGTAGCCCGTACAGCGGCAGAGGTTGCCGGCGAGCGCCTCGCGGACCTCCTCCTCGCTGGGATGCGGATTCTTGGCGATCAGGTCGCTCGCGGCCATGATCATGCCCGGGGTGCAGTAACCGCACTGCAGGCCGTGGTGCTGCCAGAACGCCTCCTGCATCGGATGCAGGTCGTCCTCGGTTCCGAGCCCCTCGATGCTCGTCACCTCGGCGCCGTCGGCCTGGACGGCGAGCACGGTGCAGCTCTTGACGGCGTCTCCGTTGAGATGGACGGTGCAGGCGCCGCAGTTGGACGTGTCGCAGCCCACGTGCGTCCCGGTCAGTCCGAGCGTGTCACGCAACAGGTGCACCAGCAGCAACCGAGGCTCCACCTCCCGCGTCTGCTTGACACCATTCACACGCAGGGACACTCGAACAGGACGTGCCATACAGGTCTCTCCTCCTTCGGCTGCCGTCGCGACAGGTCCTGACACTACGCCCCGAAATGCGTTCGTGCCAAGCGCTCTGGCATGCATCGGCCGATGCTGCTGCGCCACGTCATGCGCCTGGACCTGGCGAGGCTCCCCGCGCCATGGGCGCAGGCGCCCGGACCGCCGGGCGTGCGCTTCGGGCCGGCCCGTACGGCGGCCGAGTTCGTCGACGCCTTCGTCACCGCCTATCCCCCGTCGCACCCGGACCAGCGCGCGCGGTCCTCGTGACGCTCCTCGACGACGACCACCGCGTCGAGAACGGGCCGCTGATCGCGGACGCCTTCGTCCACGTCTACGCGGGACCCGGCTTCGAGGTCGTCGAGTCGCTCACCGTGCGCTGACGCACGATCAGCGGCAGCCCACCGTGTGGGCCGAGCGTCGGCGTGTGGCGCACGTCGAGCCGGTGGCCGGCCACGCGCTCGACGCGGAAGCGCTCGAGCAGCGCGGCGGCGATCACCTTGATCTCGAGCTGGCCGAAGCGCATCCCGATGCAGATCCGCGAGCCGGCGCCGAACGGGACGTACGCGCCCTTCGGCAGCCGGGCGCGCGCCTCGGGCGTGAAGCGCTCCGGGCGGAAGGCGTCCGGCTCCTCCCAGACGTCCGGGAGCCGGTGCGAGACCCAGGAGGAGTAGTTGACCGGCAGCCCGGCGGCGATCCACGTGCCGGCGATCTCGACGTCGCGGGCCGCGCGCCGGGGGCCGATCCAGGCGGGTGGGTACAGCCGCAGCGTCTCGTCGAGCACCTGGTCCAGCAGGGCAGGCTCGGCGGCGAGCCGCGCGTCGATCTCCGGGTGCCCGGCGAGCTCGTAGAGCAGAAACGACACCGTGGCGGTCGTCGTGTCGTGTCCGGCGAACAGCAGCGTCATCGTCTCGTCGCGCACGGCGACGTCGTCGAGCAGCTCGCCGGTCTGCTCGTCGCGCGCGTCCAGCAGCAGCGAGAGCACGTCCTCCCCGCGCTCCCCGGAGGCGCGGCGGCGCACGATCTCGCCCGCGATCAGGCGGTCGAGGCGCCGGCGAGCGGCCTGCATCGCCGCCCAGGGCGTGCGCGGCCCGCGCAGGACCTGCAGCCAGTAGTCGTAGCCGTAGAACGCCAGCGCCCGCTCGAAGTCGCGCGCCGGGTCCTCGCCGGGGCGGCGCGTGGCATCGGGATCGATCCCGAACAGCGCGCGCAGCGCGACACGCAGCGCCAGCTCGCGCGCCCAGTGGTAGATCTCGACGCGCATGCCGTCCCGCCACGGCGCGAGCGCGCGCTCGGTTTCCTCGCGCATGACACCCGCGGCGGCCGCGATCCGCTCGCGGTGGAACGCCGGGAGCATGATCCGGCGGTCGCGGCGGTGACGCTCGCCGTCGGTGGTCAGCAGCCCGTCGCCGAGCAGCGGGATCAGCTCGCTGAAGGCGCCGTCGCGCCAGCGGAACGCATCTGCCTCCGAGACCAGCACCTGATGGTTGGCTTGCGGACCGAGGACGAAGACGTTGCGGGCGTGCAGGACGCGCAGCGAGAACACAGGGCCGTGGCGCTCGTAGGCATCGAGCAACAGGTGCAGCGGGTCGCGGATCATCGCCTTGGTGCGGCGGACGCTCAGCGCCACGTCGCCGGGCGGCAGCCTCCCGGCCGCACGCCGCTCCAGCAGCAGCTCGCCGGCGATCCGCCGCACGGGGTTGGTCGGCAGCTGCGGCGGCGCGGAGGCGGCGGCGGAACCCATCGGCCGCAAATCTAAAGGGGCCTGGCCCCTTTAGCCCGCCTTGGCCGCAGATCTAAAGGGGCCTGGCCCCTTTAGCCCGCCCTTACGTAAACGGGGTCAGACCCTCTTTAGAGGCGGTCGCGCCAGCGGACCGCTGCCGAGGCGAGATCGGCGAGCGCCGCGTCGAGCGCGACCCGGTCAGCGTCGGCGCGGGCGCGGGCGAGCGTCTTGAGCGCGCCCGCGAGCACCGCGGGACCCGACGGGCCGCCGTCCCGTAGCGCGGCGAGCTCGGCCGTCGTCAGGCGCCGAGGCTGGCCGCAGACGAGCGTCGCCAGCTCGCGGGCGGAGCGCTCCGCCGCGCGCGCCCGCGCCTCGGCCGCCTCGGCGGCGTGCAGCGTGGCCTCGACGTCCCGGTCCGCCGCGGCGTGGAGTGCGGCGAGCCGCTCGGCCGCCTCGGCGCGCGCTTCGGCCTCGACCGCCCGCAGCTCCGCCGCGTAGCCGCTGCGCCGCGCGTCCGACGCGTCGCGCGACGCCGCCTCGGCCTGGTCGTCGGAGGCTCGCACGCGGGCGTCCGCGTCGGCGACCGCCGCCTCGAGGCGGTCGACCGTGTCGGCGCGCACCGCGCGCTCCGACACCTTCGCCTGCTCGCGGGAACGCCGGGCGCGGCCGGCCTGGTCAGCGGCCCGCGACGCGCGCCGGCGACGCGCGGCGTCGCCGATCTGGTCCTCGGCACGCTCGGCCCGCAGCTCGGCGCGGGCGAGCCGGCGCTCGAGCGCGTCGGCGCGCGCCTCGGCCCCGCGCAGGCGGTCGTGCGTCTCGGCGAGCTCGTCCTCGAGCGCGCGGGGAGGCGCGGGACCGCGCTGGGCGACGTCGGGGCGCGCCGCACCGGCCGGACGGCGCCGCGGGCCGGGACGGCGAGGCTCGAGCCCCGCCGCGCGGACGGCGGCGTCGAACGATCCGTCGAACGGGCGCTTGGCGGCGTTGGTGGAGGGCCAGACGCCCTCGCGGTAGCGCTCCGCGCGCCACTCCTGGGCGCGCCAGCGTGCGAGCGAGGGGTTCCAGTCGGCCGACGACGGCGGCTCGCCGTAGCGGTCGTTCCACTCTCGGATCTTGGCGATGATGAGTTCGCGGGTCCAGCGCCTCACACGAGGCCCGCCCGCGAAACGCGCGGACGAGGCCATGGTGAGCTCCGTCCGCTAGAAGGCGCGCGGCTGGACGTTGGGCGTCGCGATGGGGGCCTTCACGTCGCTCCACGCGGCGGCGCGGCCCGTGAACACGGGCGCGAGCGTGGGCATCAGGTGAAGGCGGGTGCCAGCCATCGGACGATCGAAAGTACCGGATCGCACCGGATCCGTCCAGGCCGATCGACGCCCGATCGGGTTCGAATCCTGTGTCAGCGCAACCAGAACCAGGTGCTGCGCAAGCCGAGCGCCGACTGGATCGTCGACGCCGCGACCCGCGCAGTGCCGCGCTTGCCGCGGACGGCCACGACCGCCGCGCGGCCGGACGCGGTGCGCGACACGACCTTCAGCGAGCGCAGCGCGCCGGGCGACACGTCGGCGAGCCGGCGCGCCGCCTCGCGGTCGCGGAACGTGACGGTCCAGCGGTGGTAGGGCGAGAGGCGGTCGTACGGGTCCGCCACCGAGCGCAGGTACGGGACGGGCGCGGTGCCCCAGATCTCCTCATTGGCCGCGGTCTGCCCGCCCGAGGAGGAGAAGAAGAACGTCTGCGCGACCTCGCCACCGTAGGTCACGACCTCGCCACGGGAGGCGCGGACCGCGGCGCTCGCCGCCGGCACCTCGCTGCCGACGCCGCCGTACACCTGCGAGCGCGTGTCGGCGAAGAGGTCGTACGGGGCGCCTGCGGCCCGCGCGCGCAACGCGTAGGAGCGGGCGATCACCGCCTGGACCTGGAGCGCCTGCGCGGGCCACGAGGCCGGCATCTCGGCACCGACGACGCCGCGCAGGTAGCTCTCGAGCCCGACGCGGTTGACGACGAGGATCCGCCGCCCGTCGGGCAGCAGCTGCGCGGAGCCGCGGTAGGCGCCGTCGCGGACGCCGTTGTCGGCGCGGCCGCGCAGGCACCAGCTCGCACCGCCGCTGACGGTCGCCGGCGCGGCGACCCGCGCGCGCAGGTGCCCGCTCGTGACGTCGCGCACCGCATACCGAGCGCCACCGGCGCGGCTGACGCGGTAGACGTGCGCGGCGGTCAGGGCCAGCCGCCGGCCACGGGCGTCGCGGAGCCGCGTCGCGCCGCAGAGCGCGGGCCGCGCGGAGCGCGTGAGCCGGACCCGCACGCGGCCGCTGCCGCCGTGGGTGAGGTCGGTGCCGGGGTAGAAGTGCTGGAGGATCCACGCGTGGTCGCGCGCCTCCTCGAGCGCGTAGCCGTAGGCGCCGTACTGGGAGAGGCCGATGCCGTGGCCCCAGCCGCGGCCGTCGACACGGACGGTGGCGGAGGCGGGCGCCGCCAGGGCGAGCGCGAGGACCGGCGTGAGGACGAGCAGGGAGCGGCGCATCGGGAGTGACAACCGCCCGCGGCCGCCGAGGTTGCGGCTCACGAGCGCGGTGTCATCAGCGCGAGCGGTAGCGAGAGACCGGCCGTGCGGCGGACGGTGGCGATCCGGCGGCCGCGCTGGACCGCGTCCTTCGACGCTGCCAGCCGGTCGCCGAGCAGCGCCGCCGCGGCGTCGAGGTCCGCGACCACGAGTACCAGCCCCCATAGCCGCGGCGCGGGGCCGGCCGTCTCGACGACCTCCACGATCAGCGTCCCGGCGAGGTGGAACGCCTGGACCGCGTCCGACTCGGGCGGCCGGCGCACGCGCCGCAGCGGCAGCCCTGCGGCCTCGAGCGCAGCCGACGTGCGGGCGGCGTCGTCGGTCAGCGCGACGATGTGGTCGACCGCCGCCGCGCCGATCGGATGTGCTGCTGCCGCAGACTCGGCCTGCGGCGCGCTCGTCAAGGCCAAGCCGTCGGGCCGCTCCGCGCGCAGGCCGGACAGGCGCAGCTCGCGCAGTCCCGGTGGGCCACCCGCGGGGACGATCCGTACCCCTCCGACCGCGATCGCGCCCGCATCGACGGTAAAGCCGAGTGCGGCCCAGCGGCCGGGCTCGTCGCCGACGACGACCTCCACGGCGCGCGCGATCGGTTCCGCTGCCATCCCGGGCAGTCTGTCCGATGGGCCATCATGACCCGATCCCGAACTCCGAGGAGTCCGAAGATGACGCAGTTCGACGAAGACGACGACCGCCGCAACCCCGATCCGGACGAGGGCGCCGAGGGCTCCAGCGGCGCGAAGGACTCGCCGCCCCCCAAGCCGGACGCCGACGACGACTCGCCGTTGGGAGACACCGATCAGCACTCCGGCGCCGACGCCTGATCCCGTCGGCCGGCGGCGGCGTGCACGGCTGCTGGCCTGGGCGGGGCTCGCGGTCTCGCTGCTGGCGGTGGCCGCCGTCGTGTGGTGGGCGAGCAAGCAGCGGCCGCCGCAGTTCCCCCACACCGGCCCCGAGCTGCTCGCCCTGGCGGCCGCCGTCGCCCTGTACGCGCTCGCCACCGTCGTCCGTGGCGAGCGCTGGCAGCGGCTGCTCGCCGACGAGGGCGGCACGCCGTCGCGCCGCGACGCGCTCGGCATCACCTGCGTCGGCTACGCGGGCAACAACATCCTCCCCGCTCGCGCGGGCGACGCGGTGCGCGTCGTGCTGATGGCGCCGCGCGCCGGCACGTCGGTGCGGACCGTCGTCGGCACCCTGCTGGCCGAGCGCATCCTCGACGTGGCGGTGCTCGTCGTGCTGTTCGTGGTGGTCGGCTACGGGCTGCTCGGCGAGGTCGGCGCCGGCCGGGTGGAGCTCGTCGCCGGCATCGTGGGAGCGCTCGCGGTCGTCGCCCTGATCGGCTGGCGGCTCGCGCGCCGCGCGCAGCGCCTGCACGAGTTCCTGGCGCCGATCGCCGCCTCGACGCTCGGGCTGCGCCGCGCCCACCACGGCCTGCGCCTGCTCGCCCTGACGCTCGTGATCTGGGCGATCGAGACCGCCGTCTGGATGTCGGTCGCCGGGGCGATCGGCTTCGGCGTCAACGTCATCGAGGGCGTCTACCTGGTCGCCCTCGCGTCGGTCTTCTCGATGATCCCCTCGGGGCCGGCGTACGCGGGTACCCAGGACGCCGCCGCCATCCTCGGCCTGAAGGCGCTCGGCGGCACCGGCGCGCAGGCCGTCGCCTTCATCGTCATGTTGCGCTTCGTGATCGTCGTTCCCATCACCGTCGTCGGGCTCGCGCTGCTCGCGTCGCGCTACGGCGGGCTGCGGCGGCTGCGGTCGCTGCGCACGGAGGCGACCGCCTGATGGCCACCGCCGCGCACTCGCCCGCGGCGGTCGCGGCCGCGCTGGAGCCGTCGGCGATCCGGCGCATCGCGGCCCGGCCGCGCGGCGAGCTGCTCGCCTGGGCACTGCTGGTCGCCGCCGCGATCGCGGTGCGGCTGATCGCGCTCGGCGACCGGCCGTTCCACCACGACGAGAGCCAGGACGCGTACTTCTCCTACCTGTTCCGCACCACCGGGGACTACGCCTACAACCCGCTGCTGCACGGGCCGCTGCGCTTCTATCTGACCGCGGGCGCCTACGTGCTGTTCGGCGACAGCGACTTCACCGCTCGCCTCGCCCCCGCGCTGATGGGCGCGCTGATGGTGCCGATGCCCTACGGCCTGCGCCGGCAGATCGGCCGTGGCGGGGCGCTCGCCGCGGGCGCGCTGCTCGCCTTCGGGCCGACGTACCTCTACTTCTCGCGCTTCGCTCGCGAGGACATCTACGTCGCGAGCATCACGCTGGCGCTGATCGTCGTCACCTTCCGGTTCCTCGAGCGGCCGCGACCGCACCAGCCGGCGCTGATCGGCGCGCTGCTCGCGCTCTCCTTCGCGACCAAGGAGACGACGTTCATCACCGTCTTCGTCGCGGGCACGTTCTTCCTTGCCGCGCTCGCGGTGCAGCGCCGCCGCGCGGGCAACTGGCGCGACGTCGAGCTCGTGCGCACGGTCGCCTCGGTCGGCTGGGTGCCGTGGGCCTCCGCCGCCGCCGCGTTCATCGCCGTCTTCACGATCCTCTTCACCACGTTCCTGACCCACCCGGCGGGCCTGTGGGACGGCATCTACACCGGCCTGAAGTACTGGCTCTCGCAGCACAGCGTCGGGCGCGGCGGCGAGTCGGACGTCTTCTACGTCGTCGTGCTGCTCGGCGAGGAGTGGCCGGTGGTGCTGCTCGGCGCGATCGGCGCCGTCGCCGCCTTGCGGCGCCCCACGCTGCTGCGCGCGTTCCTGGTCTGGGACTTCGTCCTCTCGCTGATCGTCTACTCGTGGGCCGGCGAGAAGTTCGCCTGGCTGGTGATGCACCCGCTGCTGCCGCTGATCCTGCTCGCCGGCCTCGGTGTCGAGGCGATCTGGGTCGCGCGCCGGCGCTGGTCCGGTCGCGTCGGGGTCGTGCTCGCCGTGCTCGCGTTCGCCTACGCCGGGCTCGCCTCGTTCTGGGTCAACGCCGTGCACCGCGCGGACCCGCGCGAGCTGCTCGTGTCGACCCAGTCCTCCGAGCAGGTCAAGCAGATCGCCGAGGCCGTCGTCGCCCGCGTGGGGCGCTCGTCGCTGCCGGTCACGGTCGACGCCGCCGACGGCGCCTCCTTCCCCTACGCCTGGTACTTCCGCCACCTCGACGCCGGCTACCCGGACCTGTCGGCGTCCGGGACGCTGCCGGCCGGCGGCATCGCGATCCTCACCGATGCGTCGCGGGCGCGGCTGCGCGGCCAGCTGTCGGGCTACGAGGAGCGGCCCTTCCACTTCCGCGTCTGGTGGGTGCGCGACTACTCGGAGCTGACCCCGGGCTCGGCCTGGAGGTGGCTCAGCGCCCGAGACCCCTGGAGCCCGACCGGGGGGATGCGGGAGTGGCTGGAGTGGCCCCGCTCGCTCGGCCCGGTCCCACCGGCCTGAGCGCCCACACGGTCGTGCCGCGCGTGTCGAGCACGCGACGGCCGAGCCGGTCCCACTTCGCGAGTCCGTGCGGGCCGTAGTCGGTGCGCTCGATCGGCCCGGCGACGACGTAGCCGATCCCGTAGCGGGCGATCAGCCGCCGCGCGGTCGCGTCGTCGGTCGTCGTGTAGAGCGTCTTGACGTCGGCCTCGCGCGAGCCGGGATCGTGGCTCCACTGCAGCTCGTGCCCGGCCCAGCCGAGCACCGTGGCGCGGCCGGTGAAGGTCGAGATGCGACCGTGGCCGAACGCCGAGTAGTCGGGACCGAAGCCCTCGAGCACGACAGCGCTGCCGGGCGTGTGCGCGCGCAGCCAGTCGATCGCCGCCGGGTCGCCCGGGGCGCGCACGCGCAGCCAGCCGAGCCCGTCGAGCGTCGGCGCGGTGCGGAAGCCGTCCTTGCGCGCGTAGGTCCCCGCGTAGGGGTAGAGGGCCCCGAGCAGCAGCGCCACGGCAGTGCCCGCGGCCCAGACCGGCCAGGTCCGCCGCCCCAGCCATCCGGCGGCCCAGGGCAGCACGCAGGCGGCGGCGATCGCGAGCAGCAGCCAGCCCTGATACTCGAACTTGAAGATCGTGTTCATGCGCGCGAACGGGCCCCCGTCGAACGAATCGCGCAGGTAGACGACCTCGGGAATCGCCACGCATGCGTAGCCGCCCGCGATCAGCAGCCACAGCATCCGCTCCGCCGCGCCGATCCGGCGCGAGAAGACGGCGCCGAGTGCGATCAGCGCCAGCGCCACGATCACGGCCGGGCCGGCGAGGTCGGCCAGCGCGAGCAGCGAGCCCGCGAACAGCGCCGCGGCCGCGCCCCAGGCGACGATCCGCCAGCGATGGCGGGCAGCCGACAGGCGTCCGGCGAAGGCGGCCAGCAGCATCCACGACAGCCCTCCGTAGATCAGCGCCTGCCAGCCGAGGTAGCGGGCGAACGGCGCATGGTGGTGCACGAGGGCAAGGCCCCGCGCCGCCGGGTCGAAGTTCAGCCAGAACGGCAGCAGCAACACCACGCCGACGACCAGCACGAGCGCGGTCCAGACGAGCGCGTACGTGCGCCTGCCCCGTGAGCGCGGATCACGCAGCCAGGCCAGCACCGCCAGCACGAGCAGCCCGGCGGCGACCGGGTACGACCACGAGTTGATCGCGTAGAGCGCGCCGATCGTCAGCCCCGCGGCGAGCGCCTCTGCCGCGCCGCGCAGCACGGCGTCACCACGTGGACCGCGGAGCACCACCTGCAGGGCGAAGCCGAGCGCGACCACGGTGAAGGGCAGCGCGAGCAGGTGCGCGTGGAGGTCGCCGAGCAAAAACGAGAAGTACGGGAACTCGTCGATCGCGTGCGGGATCACTCGCGAGGGCGCGAACCAGTCGTAGTCGCCGGGCGGTGCGATCGCGTCGAGCCAGGCCTTGACGCCCGCGAGGTTGCCCAGCACGAGGCAGACGACGACCGCGGCGACGCCGGTCGCCACGGGGCCGCCGCGGATCGCCGGCGCGGACGCGCGGGCGGCGGCCCACAGCGTTCCTGCGAACGTGAAGACCGCGGTCGCGGTCAGCGCGAGGATCAGCGCGACGGCGAGGTTGTAGCCGACGTCGGGCGCGGTGCCGAGCAGCTTCGCCGGCATCGCCATCGCCAGGTGGCCGAGGTAGTAGTAGTTGAGCGGCTCGCCGGCCATCCACGGGTCGTGCGGCGGGAAGTTCGTCGAGGCGTTGATCGCGTTGACGAACGCCATGTCCATCGGCTTCTCGGTCCCCCAGACGTCAGGCGAGTAGGCGACGAGCAGCGCCGCGCCCGCGAAGACGACGGCGAACACCGCCTCCGCTCCGAGCAGCAGCGAGCGCCGTGCGGGATCGGGGTCACCGAAGGCGCGCGCGGCCAGGCGCCGGAACCGCCATCCCTCCGTGGCGTCGGCGCTGCGGAGCCGCCGGCCCAGCGCGCGCTGGCGCAGCGCGGCGAGGATCCCGGCGAGCAGCAGCGTCGCTGCCGCACCTGCGATCAGCCCGGTGCCGTAGGGAGCGATGCCGAGGCTGGCCGCGATCCACACCAGCCAGGTGAGCAGCAGCACCCCGAACGGCTTTCCGAATCCCAGCCCCGCGCCGGGCAGCCGCCCGAACGCCAGTCCGGCGAGCGGCGCGCCGGCCAGGCCGACCACCTCGACGAGCGCGAAGAAGCCGAGCGCCTGGAGCATGCGGGCGGCAACGCTAGAAGACGCGGCGGCGGGGCCGTAGGCTGCCGCGCACCATGGGAACCTACGAACGGGTGGCCGAGCTGGCGCTGACGGTCGACGACTACGAGCTCGAGGGCCTCTCGCGGGTCGTCTCGAGCGGCTTCGAGCGGCTGAGCTCGGTGATCCACCTGCGCGGCGCGGGCGACGAGGGCGTCGGGGAGGACGTGACCTACGAGGCCGACGAGCACCGGATCGCGCTGGAGCGCGGCGCCGAGCTGCCGCTGGCGGGCACGTGGACGCTCGACGGCTTCTCCGAGCAGCTCGGATCGATCGACCTGTTCCCCGCCGGCGAGCCCGCGTTCCCGGTCTACCGCAACTACCGCCGCTGGGGCTACGAGAGCGCGGCGCTCGATCTCGCGCTGCGCCAGGCCGGTCGCTCGCTCGCCGACGTGCTGGGGCGTGAGCCGCGGCCCGTCCGCTTCGTCGTGTCCTCGCGGATGGGCGAGCCGGCGACGATCGCGCCCGTCGCGCGGCGGCTCGAGCGCTACCCCGAGCTGCGCTTCAAGCTCGACGCGACGCCGGACTGGGACGACGCGCTGATCGCGGCGCTGGTCGAGACGGGCGCGGTCGACTCGATCGACTTCAAGGGCGCCTACAAGGGCACGCGCGTCGACACCCCGACCGACCCCGGGCTCTACCGCCGCGTCGCGGAGGCGTTCCCCGACGCGTGGCTGGAGGACCCCGATCTCGAGGACGCCGGCGCCCGCGCGGCGCTCGCCCCGTTCGAGGATCGCATCACCTGGGACGCGCCGATCCACTCCGTGCCCGACATCCTGTCGCGACGGGTGCTCCCGCGTACGGTCAACCTCAAGCCGTCGCGCTTCGGCAGCGTCCGGGCGCTGTTGGAGGCCTACGACTTCTGCGCCGGGCGCGGCATGGGCGCCTACGGCGGCGGCCAGTACGAGCTCGGCGCCGGGCGCGGTCAGATCCAGCTGCTGGCGGCGCTCTTCCACCCCGACGGGCCCAACGACATCGCCCCAGGCGGCTACGACGCCCTCGAGCCCGAGCCGGGCCTTCCGGCCAGTCCGCTCGACCCGGCGCCCGCGGCCACAGGGTTCCGTCGCCGTATCTAGACTGGTCCTCAACCATGCCGCCCAAGCAGCGTCAGATCCGCATCGAACAGAAGTCGGCCCTCGCTGCCATGCAGCAGCTCGAGAACCGCTCCGACGAGGAGCTCCTCGCCGAGACCCGCTTCCGCGCCGCCGCGCAGGCCATTCTCGGAGCCCGGGCCGCCGAGCGGATGGACGCCGCGCGCTCGCGCGAGCACTTCCGCGCCGCGATCGCCGCCGCCCGCCCGCAGGAGCGCCTGCAACTGCGGCGCATGGCCGAGGCGTCGCTGGCGCTCGCCGAGCGCCGGCCCGACGACCTCAAGGCGGCCGCCGAGCGGCTCGGTCAGGAGGCGCCCTCCAACCGCCAGCTGCTGATCCTGCGTCTGATGGGCCTGATCGCGCCGCCCCAGAGCGCCGGCGCCGCGCGCCGCGTCGGCGGCGTGCTGCTGTTGATCGCGATCGTCGTCGCGCTGCTCGCCATCGGGTGGGGCATCGTCCAGCTCATCGCGCTGCCCTTCGGCGGCATCAACCCGATCATCTCGATCTTCTGGGGCCTCGTGCTCGTCGCGATCGTGATCGGCGTGCTCGCCTTCTTCGGGCGGCGGCGCCAGAGCGCGGCGCGCGCGAAGGCGGCCGAGCAGCGGTCGAGCGCGCTCGGCTCGGGCCGGGCCGCGCGCCGGTCGAAGTAGCGGCTCAGCCGACCAGCTCACCGAACCGCGCCGCGGCGACCGGAGCGTCGTCACCGCGGTTGTTGTTGAACGCGACGTGGACCTCTCGGGCGTCCTCGGCCAGCGCGCGGGCACGCCCGGCGATCTCCTCGAGCTCCGCGTCCGAGTAGCGGTGCGCGAAGCGCTCGGGGACCGAGCGGCCGCGGGCGTAGCCCTCGGCGTTGCGGCCGTGGGCGCGCAGGTAGGCCAGCTCGCCGCGGGTGACCGTGTCGACGGGCGGCATCATCGTCGGCGAGGCGCCCTGCGGAGCGTCGACGGCCACCCACACCGCGCCGGCGCGCTCGTACCAGCCGAGCGTCGCCTCGATGCGGTCGGGCTTGAGCCAGGCGCGGTGGCGCAGCTCGATCGCCACCGGCGCGAGGCCACCGAGGTCGCCCAGCAGCGGCTCGAGCTCCTCGAGCCGGTGCGCCTCCGGGGCGAACGCCGGCGAGAGCTGCAGCAGCAGCGCGCGCAGCTTGCCCGCGGCCTGCAGCGGCTCGAGCGCGGCGGCCGTCCGCTCCACGAGCGCCGACTCGATGTCGCGGTCGACTACGACGCGCCCCTGGCCGCGTCCCCGCAGCGTCGCGCCCTCGCGCAGGTCGACGGGCAGCGAGTCCAGCCCCGCCGCGTGACGCGAGAGCAACCGATGCAGCTTGACGTCGAACGCGAAGCCGTCGGGCGTGCGCTCCGCCCAGCCGCGGACCTGCGGCTCGCCCGGAACCGCGTAGAACGTCGAGTTGACCTCGACCGTGTCGAAGTGCTCCGCGTACCAGGCCAGCCGCTCGTGGGCAGGCAGGCCCGGCGGGTACCACTCCTCGACGAAGCCTGGATCGGCCCAGCTCGACGTCCCGACGCGGATCCTCCCCGACATGCGGTGAGCGTGCCCGTGTCCGGACAGGAACCAACGCGCCGGTCGACGCAGGGCGCCGGGCGCAGCCGTCGAAACCAGCGGGCAGCGATGGATGGTCCGCCGGCACGAGGCTGGGAGGCCGTGGAGCACGCGGAGGCGCGAGTGCGTGAGCGTGCCATGGCGCGGCAGCGTGCGGCGGATCGGCGGCGGCGCCGCCGGAGCGCGACGGTGTGGGTCCTGCGGATCCTGCTGCCGGTGCTCGGCGCCGCCGCCGCGCTCGCGCTCCTGCAGGTGAACGGCGACCTCAGCGACCTCTCGCCGGCCGCCGCCGTCGCGGTCCCGGCAGCGGTGCTGCTGATCCCAGCCCTCGCCTCCGCCCTGCTCGCCCGTGTCGACGGGCTCGCCGACGCCGTCCTCTGGCTGCTCGTGACGCTCGCCGGGGAGCTCGCGCTCGCCTTCGGCGTGGGCCTCGACCTGCTCGGGCTCGGGCCGGGCTGAGCCCGATGGGCGCTACTTCGCGGCGACCCGGACGGAGTCGATCACGATCGGGCTGACCGGCGCGCCGCTCTGCGGGTTCGCGTCGACGGCCGCGATCCGGTCGACGGTCTGCCGGCCGCCGGACACCTTGCCGAGCACGGCGTACTCGGGGGCGAACTGGTACTTCGTGCCGGTGACGACGAAGAACTGGCTGCCGGAGGTGCCGGACGCCTCGAACTGCGTCTTGGCCATCGCGACCACGCCGGGCGTGTAGCGGACGTTCCTGGGCGGCGCCTCGACGACCTTGTAGCCCGGGCCGCCGCTGCCGTCGCCCTTCGGGTCGCCACCCTGGATGACGAAGCCGGGAACCACGCGGTGGAACGTCGTCGCGTCGTAGAAGCGCTTGCCGGCGAGCGAGGCGAACGAGGCGCTCGTGCGCGGCGAGTCCTTGACGTCGAGCGTGATCTCGAAGCTCCCGCAGCTCGTCGCGATCGTCGCCACGTAGGTCTTCGACGGTGACAGCACCAGCTTGGGCCTGGGCAGCTTGCGGTCCGGCTTGGGCCGGGGCTGCGCGACCGACCTACAGCCCTCGGGCAGGCCCGCCGCGGCCGTCCTGCTGGGTGCGGGCGTCGCCGCTGCGCCGCCTGAGCCGTCCGAGGACCCGCCGCACGCGCCGAGGCCGAGCGCCGCAGCGCAGACGAGGGCGAGCGGCGGGAGGGGGCGTGGCATGCCCGGCGATGATAATGCGAAGCGTGCCCCTCTCCCCCGCGCTCTCGCGCTACGCCGCCGTGCTGATCGACCTCGACGGCACGCTGTGGGTCGGCGACGAGCCGTGCGCGGGCGCGCCGGGCGCTGTCGACGCGATCCGTGAGGCGTCGTTGACCGTCCGCTTCCTCACCAACGACGTCCGCCACAGCCCCGAGGAGATCGTCCGCAAGCTCTGGCGGCTCGGCTTCCGCGCGAACGTCGGCGAGGTCGTGAGCGTCGGCGCGGCGCTGCAGCGCCGGCTGGCGGAGCGCGACGGCGGCACGGCGTTCGTGGTCGGAGCGCGCGCGCTCGTCGACCACGTCGCCACCGCCGGGCTGCGGGTCGTCAACCGCACGCCCTTCGCCGCCCGCGCCGACGTGGTCATCGTCGCCGAGCACGACGCGGTCGACTACGACGAGCTGCGGACCGCGACCCAGGCGGTGCTGCGCGGCGCCGAGCTGATCGGCGCCACGCGCGACGCGACGTTCCCGATGCCCGACGGCCCTTGGCCCGGCTCGGGCGCGATCCTCGCCGCGGTCGAGGCCGCGGCGGGTCGCCGCGCGGATCTGGTCGTCGGCAAGCCCGGACCGGCGATGTACGCGGCCGCGGTCGACGGCGTGGCCGGACGGGTGCTGGCCGTCGGCGACCGGATCGAGGTCGACGTCGCCGGCGCGCGCGCTGCCGGACTCGACGCCGCGCTCGTGCTCACGGGCGGCGCCAGCCGGGCCGAGGCCGAGGCGATGGCGCCCGGCATGCGGCCGCAGCTGGTGGCCGACTCGCTCGCGGCGCTCGCGCTGATCTAGCCGCGCCGTCTAGCCTCCTCGGCTCGCATGCAGCCCCCGGTCCGCCTGATCGTCAATCCCAGCGCCGGCGGCGGCCGTGCCGCGCGGCTGCTGCCCGCCGTCGAGGCCGCCCTGCGCGGCCAGGGCATCGCCTTCCGGGTCGACCGCACCACGTCGATCGACCACGCCCGCGAGCTCGCGCGGCGCGCCCGCGACGGCGGCGAGATCGCCGCCGCGATGGGCGGCGACGGGCTGACCGGCGCGGTTGCGGGCGAGCTGCAGGGCTCCGACGGCGTGCTCGCGGTGCTGCCGGGCGGCCGTGGCAACGACTTCGCGCGCAAGCTCGGCATCGGCGCCGATCCGGTCGTCGCCTGCGAGCTGATCGCGAGCGGACGCGAGCGGCGCGTCGACGTCGCCGAGGCCGAAGGGCGCTGCTACGTCGGGATCCTCTCCGCCGGGCTGGACTCCGACGTGCAGGAGATCGCGAACTCCACGCGGTTGCCGCTCGGCAACCTCGTGTACCTCTACGGCACGCTGCGCGTCCTGCGCCGCTGGCGCCCAGCGGGCTGGGAGGTCACCGTCGACGGGGAGCGCCACACGTTCTCCGGGTACTCGGTGGCCGTGGCCAACTCGGGCGTCTTCGGCGGCGGGATGTGGCTGGTGCCGGACGCCTCGCTCGAGGACGGGCTGCTCGACGTCGTGCTTTCGGAGCACCGGCCGCGGTACCGCTTCCTGCTCAACCTCGGGCGGGTGTTCCGCGGCACGCACACCTCCGAGCCGGGCTTCCACATCCTGCGCGGGCGCAGCGTCAGCTTCTCCGCCGACCGGCCCTACACGGCCTACGCCGACGGCGACCCGATCGCCGAGCTGCCGACGACGGTGCGCGTGAAGCCGGGCGCGCTGCGGGTGCTCGCACCATGAGCGCCAAGCTCGCCGGCGGCCTGCTCGCCGCCCGCGCGGCCGGCGCGGTCCTGCGGCGCGCCGGGCGCGGCGGGACCTCGCTGCCCGGCAAGATCCTCACGCAGGTGGAGCCGCACGCGATCGGGCAGCTCGCGGCACGGCTCGAGCGCGGGTCGGTCGTGATCTCGGCCACCAACGGCAAGACCACGACCGCCGCCATGGTCGCGGCGATCATGGGGCGGACAGGCACCACGCTCGTCCACAACCGCGCCGGCGCCAACATGGCGGGCGGCGTGGCCGCCGCGCTCGCCGGGGCAGCGCGCAACGGCGGCCGGGAGCTCGAGGGCGACCTGGGGCTGTTCGAGGTCGACGAGTTCTGGCTCGGCCCTGTGGTCGAGGAGCTCCATCCGCGCGCGCTGCTGCTCGGCAACCTCTTCCGCGACCAGCTCGACCGCTACGGCGAGCTCGAGACGATCGCCGACCGCTGGGCGGGCATCGTCGCCGCCCGCGACCCCGCGACGGCGCTCGTCCTCAACGCCGACGATCCCGTGATCGCCGACCTCGGCCGCAGCGCGCTGCCGGTCTACTACGGCGTCGACGACGAGGCGCTGGCGCTGCCCGAGCTCCAGCACGCCTCGGACTCCAAGCACTGCCGGCGCTGCGGGCACGCCTACCACTACGACGCCGCCTACCTCGCCCACCTCGGCCACTACCGTTGCCCGAACTGCGGCGCGCACCGCCCCGAGCCCTCCGTGCGCGCGACCGCGGTCGAGCTGCGCGGGATCACCGCGTCGGCGTTCACGCTGCACGCCGGCGGCGGCGAGCGGCGGATCGAACTGCCGCTGCCGGGCCTCTACAACGTCTACAACGCGCTCGGCGCAGCGGCCCTGACGCTCGCGCTCGGCGCCGGAATCGACGACGTCGTCGCCGGCCTGGCGGCGGTGGAGCCGGCCTTCGGCCGCGCGGAGACGCTCGACCTGGGCGGGCGTCCGACCTCGATCCTGCTGGTCAAGAACCCGGCCGGGGCCAACGAGGTGCTGCGTACGCTCGCGCTCGTGGGCGAGCAGCTCGACCTCTTCGGGATGCTCAACGACCGGACCGCCGACGGGCGCGACATCTCGTGGGTGTGGGACGCCGATTGGGAGGTGATCGCGCCGCACCTGCGCCGGATGACCTGCTCGGGCACGCGCGCGGCCGAGCTCGCGCTGCGGCTCAAGTACGCAGGGGTGCCCGCTGACCGGCTGGCCGTGATCGAGGAGATCGAGGCGGGGCTCGACGCCGCACTCGCGGACGGCGACGGCGGGCGGGCCGGGCCGCTCTACGCGATCCCGACCTACACGGCGCTGCTCGAGCTGCGCGACCTCCTGACCCGCCGCGGCCAGGTCGAGGCCTACTGGCGGTGAGCGTGAGCACGCGCCCGCCGGTCCGGCCCGCCGTCATGTGGCACGACGTCGAGTGCGGGACCTACGCCGCCGACCTGCCGTTGTGGCGCCGGCTGGCGCGCGAGGCCGACGGACCGGTGCTCGACGTCGGCGCGGGGACCGGCCGCGTCGCGCTCGTGCTCGCGCGCGCCGGGCGCCGCGTCACCGCGCTCGACCTCGATGCGGAGCTGCTCGCCGCCCTCAGTGAGCGCGCCGCGTCGGCGGGCGTCGACGTCTCCGTCGTACACGCCGACGCCCGCGACTTCGTGATCCCGGGCGCGGCGTTCGCGCTCATCGCCGTGCCGATGCAGACGATCCAGCTGCTGCCCGATGCCCCGGCGCGGGCCCGCTTCTTCGCCAGCGCGCGGCGTGCGCTGGCTGCCGGCGGCCGTGTGGCACTGGCCCTCGCGGAGACGCCCGCGCCCTTCGAGGAGCCGGGTGCGCTGCCGGCCGCGGACGTTGGCGACGCGGGCGGCTGGCGTTTCGTGTCCCAGCCGCTGGCGATTCGCCTCGGCCCGGACACGTGGACGATCGAGCGCGCCCGCCACCTCGTCGCCCCGGACGGCTCGCGCGTGATCGAAAACGACCGCATCGAGCTGGCGGCGCTGACTGCCGGCGGGCTCGCCGCCGAGGGCGTCGCCGCGGGCTTGGCCGCCGAGCCGCCCGAGCACGTCGCCGAAACCGAGGACCACGTCGGGTCGGAGGTGGTGATCCTCCGTGGCTGAGCGGACGCTGCGCGTGTGCGCGCTGTACCCGGACCTGATGAACATCTACGCCGACCGCGGCAACCTGCTGCTGCTGCAGCGGCGCATGCAATGGCGGGGGCTCGGCTTCGAGCTGTCGGGCGCCGGGCTCGGCGATGCGGTCGATCCCGACGCCCATGACCTCTTCTACCTCGGCGGCGGCCAGGACCGCGACCAGGCGCTGTGCGCGGAGGACCTCGCGACCGTCAAGCGCGACGCGATCCACGCCGCTGCGGCGCGCGGTGCCGTGATCTTCGGCGTCTGCGGCGGTCACCAGCTGCTGGGCCACGGCTACGAGCTGGGCTCCGAGCGGCTGCCCGGCCTCGGGCTCGTCGACCTCGAGACGGTGCGCGAGGACGGCCGGCGGCTGATCGGCAACGTGGCGATCGAGGTGGAGCTGTCGCCGAACCTCCCCGGCCCGCGCGTCCTCGCGGGCTTCGAGAACCACGGCGGCCGGACGCGGCTGGCAGCAGGAACGAGCGCGCTCGGCCGCGTGCTCAAGGGACACGGCAACGACGGCCGCTCGGGCGAGGAGGGCGTGCGGGGCGGCCCGCACGGCACCGTGATCGGCACCTATCTGCACGGTCCGTTGCTGCCCAAGAACGCCTGGTTCGCCGACTGGTTGGCCGCGACCGCCCTGGGGCTCGAGCCGGACGCCCTGGCGCCGCTCGACGACGGCTTCGAGGATGCCGCGCATGCGGCCGCGCGGCGCGCTGCCGGCCTCGCGTCCTAGTACGTTCTCCGCTCCCATGCGTGCCCATTGGCTCCTCGCCGCGGTCCTCTGCGCCGCGCTCGTCGCCGCATGCGGCGCAGGCGGCGGGACGCCCGACGTGCCGTTCGCGCCGACGACGATCGCCCGCCACGCGGCCAACGCCCGGACGACGCTCACGATCGGCTCGAAGAACTTCACCGAGCAGCGGGTGCTCGGCGAGGTCTACGCCGAGGGCTTGCGGGCGGCGGGCTACAAGGTCCGCACCAAGCTCGACCTGGGCGACCAGGACTCGGCGCTGCGCGCCCTGCGCGCCGGGCGCGTGGACGGCTACCCGGAGTACACCGGCACGGCGCTCGTCGCCTTCTTCGGCGTGCGCGCGAACGCGATTCCGCATGACGACCGCACGGCCTACCAGCAGGCGCGGCGCGGCTTCGCCGCCCGTGGGCTGGTCGCGCTCGCGCCGACGCCGTTCACCGACTCCAACGAGGTCGCGGTCACCGCGGCGACCGCGCGCCGCTACGGGCTGCACAAGATCTCCGACCTCGCGAAGGTCGATCGCAAGCTCGTGCTCTACGGCTCGCCGGAGTGCCGCCGGCGCGCGGACTGCCTGGTCGGGCTCGAGCAGGTCTACGGGCTGCACTTCAAGCGCTTCGTCGCCGTCGACGTGTCCGAGCGCCACAACGTGCTGCAGGACGGGCGCGCGGACATCTCGATCGTCTTCACCACCGACCCGCAGATCCGCCGCGGGCACGAGGTGCTGCTGAGAGACGACCGCGGCATGTTCCCGCCCTACAACTCGACGCTCGTGCTGCGCCGGTCGGTGGTCGACCGCGCCGGCCCCGACCTCGAGCGCACGATCCGGCTCGTCAACTCGCAGCTGACCGCCCCCAACATGCAGGAGCTCAACGCGCGCGTCGACCTCGACCGGCGCAGCGCCCGCGCCGTCGCGCGCGAGTTCCTGCGCCAGACCGGCCTGATCGGCGGCGGCTCCTAGAGCGCGCCGGCCGCGATCCGCTCGATCACGCGCCGGCAGACCCGCGCGGTATCGGCGACCGTGCCGTAGTCGACCCGGTCCGCCGTGTCGGTCGGCCAGTGGTAGTTCGGCGGGATCTTGAACTCGTCGACCGAACCGAGCATCGAGGAGCGGTAGCCGCGCTTGAGCGGGATCAGGCCGTCGGTCGCGTTGCGGAAGCGCAGGTCGCGGTGCACGAAGACGCCGAGCTCGTCCGCCGCGGCATGGATCAGCTCGAGCAGGTCGCGGGGGTAGTCGTTCATGTACAGCATCCCCTCCCCCTCGAGCGCGACGAGGTCGGGGGAGCCGACCGTGTCGACGCAGATGAACGAGGTACGTCGGGGGTCGAGCGCCGCGAGGTGGCGGTCGCACCAGGCGACCATGCCCTCCATGAAGGACTCCTCGGCGCCGGGGAAGACGAGCAGGACGCGGACCCCGTCCGGGACGCCCTGGGACAGCCAGTGCGCGAGGCTCAGGCCGGTGGCCACGCCGGTCGCGTTGTCGTTGGCGCCGGGCACGACGTCGCGCAGTGCGATGTCGGTCATCGCCGCCGCGTAGCCCGCCGCGAGCGCGGTCCCGCCGGCGCGGACGCGGCGCGAGCCGAGCAACGATCCGAGGGCGACGAGGGCCGGTCCGGCGACCGCGCCCCACATCGTCGGAGGCGTCGTGTTCGCCCTCGCCAGCAGCGACGGCGGCAACCGGCGCAGCACCGCGCGCGGGACCTCGGGCTCGAAGACGAGGCCCGAGTGGGCCGCGTCGTGGTGCGCGACGACCACCACCGTGCGGGGCGCGTCCGGCGGCCCGATCGCAGTCCACACGTTGACCGTGTCGCGCTGCGGGAGCAGCCGCCGCAGATAGCGCGGGCCGGCGGCGATGTCATCCGCGCTGGCCAGCGCGGCGAGCGCGCCGACGGCTGCTCCGAGCGCGCGCCGGCCGTCGAGCCCCGCCAGCGCGGCGGCCGCCGCCGCGAGCCCGATCGGCCACCAGTAGGTCCCGTGGACGCGCTCCTCGTCGCGCTCGACGTCCAGCCCGAGCCCCTCGAGCACGGCGGCGATGCGCTCGCCGGCGGCGCGCTCTCCGGCACCGCCCGTCTCGCGCCTGAGCGCGGCGAGCCGGCCGACGTGCTCGCGCAGGCCCGCTTCGCTCAGCAGCTCGCCGCGCGCGCTGGTGTCCTGGCCCGTCATCTGGCGTCGCAGCCTACGCAAACTCCGGGGTCCAGGGCCGAGCCGTCCTGGCGGCCCACTAGGTTCGTGCGCCATGGCCGCGTCCGTCGACGTCGATCGCCTCGAGGTGCGCCTGCTGCGCGACGGCGCCCGCCCACCCGCACGCTCGCGGCCGGGTGACGCCGGCTACGACCTGCGCGCGGTCGAGCCGTTCGCGCTGGCGCCGGGGGCGCGCGCGACGGTCGGCACGGGCGTGGCTATCGCGCTCCCGCCGGGCGTCGCGGGCCTCGTCGTGCCGCGCTCGGGGCTGGCCGCTCGCCACGGGCTGTCGGTGGTCAACGGGCCTGGCCTGATCGATCCCAACTACCGCGGCGAGATCCGGGTCGTGCTCGTCAACCTCGGCGACGAGCCCTTCGCCGGCGAGCCGGGCGACCGGATCGCCCAGCTGCTGCTCGTGCCCTACCTCGCGCCGGCGGTCGTCGCCGTCGACGCGCTGCCGCCGGCGGGCGACGACCGCGGCGAGCTCGGCTTCGGCTCCTCCGGGCGCTAGCCCGCGCCGTTGCCGTTGCCGTCGTTCGCGTAGCGGTCGTAGCGCTCGGCGATCACGGCGGGAACGCGCGCGAGCACGCGCACGCCGTCGGGCGTGTCCGTCCGGTCGAGCTCGCCCGCCACGTCGTGGAGCTCGGAGAGCGTCCCGCCCTCGGAGAACGGGACGAGCAGGTCGACGTCGCGCAGGGTGCGCTCGAACTCGGCCCCGATGCGCCGGCGCAGCGCCTCCAGGCCCTCGCCCGTGACCGCCGAGACGAGCACGGCGTCGGGGTGGCGGAAGGAGAGCTCACGGCGGCGCTCGTCGTCGAGCAGGTCGGCCTTGTTGAGCACGAGGATGCGCTGCTCGTGGTCGTCGCCGATCTCCTCGAGCACATCGTCGACCGCGCGGGTCATCAGCGTCAGCTCGTCCTCGGGCGCGCTGGCATCGACGACGTGCAGCAGCAGGTCGGCGCGCTTGGTCTCCTCCAGGGTCGCCGCGAACGCGTCGACGAGCTGGTGGGGCAGCTTGCGGATGAAGCCGACCGTGTCGGTCACGAGGTACGCGCGTCCGTCGACGCGCAAGGTCCTCGTCGTCGGGTCGAGCGTATGGAAGAGGCGGTCGCGAACGCCGACCTCGGCGCCCGTGAGCGCGTTGAGCAGCGTCGACTTGCCGGCGTTCGTGTAGCCCGCGAGCGCGACCGCGGGCAGGTGCGCGCGCTCGCGCTCGGCGCGCTGCGTCGCGCGCGTGTCGCGCACCTGGTCGAGCCGGCGGCGCAGCGCGGTGATGCGATCGCGCGCGAGCCGGCGGTCCGTCTCGATCTGAGACTCGCCCGGCCCGCGGGTGCCGATGCCGCCCTCGCCGCGGCCCGCCCCGAGGCGCTCGAGATGCGTCCAGAGCCCGCGCATGCGGGCCATGTTGTACTCGAGCTGGGCCAGCTCGACCTGGAGCTTGCCCTCGGCCGAGCGGGCATGGCCGGCGAAGATGTCGAGGATCACGGTCGTCCGGTCGATGACCGGGAGCCCGAGCTCCTCCTCGAGGTTGCGCTGCTGGCGCGGGGTCAGCTCGTCGTCGGCGACGACGACGTTGGCGTCTGAGCGCTTGAGCTCTGACTTGAGCTCCTCGACCTTGCCGGGACCCAGGTAGAGGTTCGGGTGCGGCTGGTCGCGGTGCTGGACGGCCTCGCCGACGGTGGCCACACCCGCCGTGCGCAGGAGCTCGCGCAGCTCGGACAGGTCATTGCCCTCGGGAAGCGCGGCGATCGAGAAGGCGCGCTGCTTGGCACGCCCGGTTTGCGTGGCCGCTGCGGATCGGGTCTGCATCGCGCGGCCGTTTCTGGTCTTCTGCAATTCCCTACCCATTGTAGGGTCTCCAGCCGTGTCCGAGGACCTCGATGACGGCGAGCTCGGCGAGCGGCTCGCCGCTCGCACGCTGGAGCTGGTCGACGTGCCCTCGGAGTCGCGCGACGAGGCGGCGCTGACGGGCCGCGTCGCGGGGATCCTCCGGGCCGGCGGCGTCGAGGTGCTCGACCTGGGCGACAGCTGCGTGCTCGCGCGCCCGGCGGGGACCCGCCCGGCGGTGCTGCTCGCGGGCCATCTCGACACCGTGCCGGCCCAGGGCAACCGGCCCGGCCGCCGGACGGGCGAGCGTGTCCACGGCCTCGGGACGAGCGACATGAAGGGCGCCCTGGCGGTGATGATCGAGCTCGCGCTCGCCGGCGCGCCGTTCGCGTGCCTGTTCTTCGGCCGTGAGGAGCTGCCGGTCGCAGAGAGCGCGCTCGGGCCGCTGCTGGCGCGCGGGCGCGAGCTCATCGCCGCGGAGCTCGTCGTGATGATGGAGCCGACGGACAACGCGATCCACGCCGGCTGCCTGGGCAACATCAACGCCACCTGGTCCTTCCACGGGCGCTCGGGGCACTCGGCGCGTCCGTGGCTGGCCGACAACGCGATCCACCGCGCGGCCGCGGCGATCGCCGGCCTCGCGCGCCAGGAGCCCGAGCCGCACGAGTTCGACGGGCTCGTCTTCCGCGAGGTCGCCTCGGTCACGCGGATCGCGGGCGGGATCGCCGCCAACGTCGTTCCCGACCTGGCGGAGGCGCACGTGAACTACCGCTACGCGCCTGGCCGCAGCCCGGCGGAGGCGCAGGCGCGGCTCGCCGCGCTGTGCCCGGGCGGCGAGCTGCGGATCGACTCCAACGCGCCGTCGGGGCCGGTCGCCGCGGCGAACCCGCACGCGCAGCGGCTCGCCGCCGTGGGTGCGCTCGAGGTCGCTCCCAAGCAGGCCTGGACGCCCGTGGCGGAGTTCGGGCTCGCCGGCATCGACGCGATCAACTTCGGGCCCGGCGAGCCGGCCCGCGCGCACACCCGCGACGAGTCGATCACCGTCGGCGCGCTCGTGCGCTGCCACCGCGTGCTCGAGGCCTTCGCGACCGAAGCGCTGACGAGCGCGCCGCGCGAGGCGCTATGAGCATCCGCGTCTCCCCCGTGCTCAGCGGCCTGCGCGCGTACCCGTTCGTGGGCCTCACCGACGCCAAGGCGCGGCTGCGGGCCGAAGGCGTCGAGGTGCTCGACTTCGGCGTGGGCGAGCCCCGCGAGCAGACTCCCGCCTTCATCCGTGCCGCGCTGGCCGACGCCGTGGAGCCGCTCTCCACCTACCCGCTCGCCACGGGCGTGCCCGAGCTGCGGGACGCGATCGCCGGCTGGATCGAGCGCCGGTTCGGCGCGCGGCTGGACCCCGACCGCGAGGTGATCCCGACGCTGGGATCCAAGGAGGCCATCTTCAGCTTCGCGCAGGTCCTCGACGGCGACCTCGTCGCGGTTCCGACGCCCGCCTATCCCGTGTACGAGCGCGGCGCCGCGTTCGCCGGCAAGGCGGTGCTGGAGCTGCCGCTGCGCGCCGAGGCAGGCTTCCTCCCCGACCTCGACGCCGTGCCGGCCGACACGTGGGCGCGCGTCGCCCTGCTCTGGCTCAACTACCCGAACAACCCGACCGCCGCCTCAGCACCGCTCGCGCTCTACGAGCGCGCGGCCGAGCTGGCCCGCGAGCACGGCTTCCTGCTCGCCTCGGACGAGGCGTACTCGGAGATCTACTTCGGCGATCCGCCGCGGTCGGTGCTCGAGCTGGCCGACCGCACGAACGTGGTCGCGCTGAACACGCTCTCCAAGCGATCCTCGATGCCCGGCTACCGCTCGGGATTCGTCGCCGGCGACCCGGACGTGATCGCCGCGCTCAAGCGCTACCGGCCCAACGTCGGCGTCGCGCCGCCCGAGTTCGTCCAGCGCGCCGCGGCGGTTGCCTGGCGCGACGAGGCGCATGTCGATGCGGTCCGCGCGACCTACGCGCGCAAGCGGGAGGCGCTGCTGCCAGCGCTCGAGGCGCGCGGGCTGCGCCATGCGGGCGGCGACGCGACCTTCTTCCTCTGGCTCGACGGCGGCGCCGGTGCCGAGGCGACGGCCGCCGCGTGGCTCGAGCGCGGGATCATCGTCGCCCCCGGCTCGTTCTTCGGCCCGGCGGGCGAGGGCTTCCTGCGCTTCGCGCTCGTGCCACCGCTCGAGGAGTGCGAGCGCGCCGCCGCGCTGCTCACCGCCTGAACGGCGCGCACGTCACTCGTTCGCGTGCAGCGCCGCGTTGAGCCCGCTCCAGTTGCCGGACCGCGGGCGCGCCTCGACGGCGCCCGTCTCGGAGTTGCGCAGGAACAGCAGCCCGCTCGCGCCCGACAGCTCGCGCGCGCGGACGACATCGCCGTCGGGCAGCCGCACGCGCGTCCCCGCCGTCAGGTAGAGCCCGGCCTCGACCACGCAGTCGTCGCCGAGCGAGATCCCGAGACCGGAGTTGGCGCCCAGCAGGCACCGCTCGCCGACCGAGATCACCTGCGTCCCGCCGCCGGAGAGCGTGCCCATGATCGAGGCGCCGCCGCCGACGTCCGAGCCGTCGCCGACGACCACGCCCGCCGAGATCCGGCCCTCGACCATCGAGGCGCCGAGGGTGCCGGCGTTGTAGTTCACGAAGCCCTCGTGCATGACCGTCGTCCCGCTGGCCAGGTGAGCGCCGAGGCGCACGCGGTCGGCGTCGGCGATCCGCACGCCCGAGGGCACGACGTAGTCGATCATGCGCGGGAACTTGTCGACGCCGAGCACCTGGATCGGCGTGCCGGCGGCACGGAAGCGCAGCAGCACCGCGGTGAGCTCGGCCGGGTCGACGGCGCCGGCGGTCGTGAACGCCACGTTCGGGAGCACGCCGAAGATCCCGTCGAGCGCGATCGCGCGCGGCTTGACGAGCCGGTGGGAGAGCAGGTGCAGCCGCAGGTAGGCGTCGGGCGCGTCGGCGGGCGGGCGCTGGAGGTCGATCGCGACCGTGCGCAGCTCGCTGCGCACGCCGCGACGCTCGTCGCGCGCCTGGGCGCTCGCCAGCGGATGCTCGGCGCCGGCCGGGGAGGCGTCGCCGCCGAGCCGCGGATCCGGGAAGAACGTGTCCAGCACGCGGTCGCCGGGGTCGGTCAGCGTCACCAGGCCGACGCCCCACGCGCTCGTCGTCTCGAGGGGGCTCATCGCGCGGGCACGCTACCCGTCGAGCGCCTCCAGCGCCGCCAGCGCCTCGGGGCTCAGCTGCGCCGCGTAGACCGGCTCGGCCCAGCCCGTGAGGTCCACATGGAGGCTGTCGTCGACGTCGACCTCGAGCTCACCGCCGTCGAGGCGGACCGTCACGGGCGAGTCGCCGCCGCGCAGCACGTGGGCGACCGCGGCGCCCGACGCGCCCGTTCCCGAGGCGAGCGTCTCGCCGACGCCGCGCTCGAAGATGCGCGCGCGGATCACGTCGGGCGCCAGCTCGCACCAGAACGACGTGTTCGTGCGCTGCGGGAACGCGGTCGCGGACTCGACCTGCGGCCCGATCGCGCCGAGGTCGAGCGACTCGAGCTGATCGCGTTCGGCGACGCGGATCGTGCACTGCGGATTGCCGATGGACACATGCTGAAAGCGCCACTGGACGCCGTCGACCGTAAGCGTCCCCGTCCCGTCGGGTCCACCGGCGGGATAGGCGTCCGAGCGCAGCCGCGCGCGGCCCATGTCGATCCGGCAGGTGGTCGGCCCGGTGATCGTCGGGCGGATCTCCCCCGCCACGGTGCGGATCGAGAACGTATCGCTCGCCGTCCAGCCCGAGCGACGCAGATAGAGGATCGCCTCGCGCGCGCCGTTGCCCGACAGCTCGGCCTCGGAGCCGTCGGGATTGAAGATCCGCAGGTCGGCGACGTAGCCGGCTTCGGCCGGCGGCGCCAGCTCGAGCACCCCGTCGGCGCCGGGCCCGAAGTGCGGGTCGCACAGCCGCCGCACGCGCGCGGCGCTCAGCGGGAACGGCAGCGCGTCGCGCTCGACGATCAGGTAGTCGTTGCCCAGGGCCTGCCACTTCTCGAAGCGCACGGCCGCCATCATGGCGCGCGCCCGCGCAGCGCGGCATGCAGCTCGCCCGCGACCTCGTCGGCGCCGCGGCCGCTGAGGTCGAGCAGCCGCACGCCGGGCAGCCGTCGCATCCAGGTCAGCTGGCGCTTGGCGTAGCGGCGCGTGCGCTGCTGCATCGCGGCGACGTCGCCGCGCAGGAGCTCGTCGAACCCCAGCGCGCGGCGGGCGGTGGCCGACGCACCCGCCGCATGTGCCGCTCGCACCTCCGCGGCCGCGCCGGCCGCGACCATCGCCTCGACGCGCGCGTCGATACGCGCGTAGAGGTCCGCGCGATCGCGAACCAGCCCGGCCAGCAGCGTCGGATGGCGGGCGTCGCTCGTCCATAGCTGCGACCCGGGATCGCCCGCGCCTCGTGGCGGCGCGTGGCCGGCGTCGAGTAGCTCGAGGGCGCGGGTGACGCGCTGGGCGTCGCTCGGCCGCAGTCCCGCGGCGGCCGCCGGCGCGCGGGTCGCGAGCTCGGCGTGCAGCCGTTCGGGGCCTTCAACGGCCAGCCGCTCGCTCCAGCGCGCACGGATCTCCGCGTCGACCGGCGGGCGCAGGTCGAGCTCGGCGAGCGCGGCGCGCAGGTAGAGGCCGGTGCCGCCGACGACGATCGGCCGGCGGCCCGCCGCCAGCAGTGCGTCGATCTCGGCGTGCGCCAGCCGCGCGTAGGCGCCCGCGCTGAACGTCTCGGCGACGCCGAGGATGCCGATCAGGCGGTGCTCGAGCCGCGCGCGCTCGGCCGCGGAGGCCGCGCCCGTCAGGATCGCGAGCCCGCGGTAGACCTGCAGGGCGTCGGCAGAGACGGCGACCGGGTCCTCGCCGTCGGCGCGCAGCCGCTCCGCGAGGGCGATCGCCACGGCGGTCTTGCCGACCCCGGTCGGGCCGAACACGGCGACGAGGGGCAGCGCACTCACGGGCGCGAGTATGCCGGGGTATCGTCACAAGCCATGCCCGTCCGCATCGGCACCGGCCTCTCCACCACCCCGGACGCGCGGGCGGGCGCGGTCGAGGCGGCGATCGAGGCGCGCCGCGGACTCGACGGCGCGTCCTGCGACCTCGTGGTCGTCTTCGCCGCCGGCGCGCACGTCGCGGCCCCCGAGGCGACGCTGGAGGGGATCGACGAGGCGCTCGCCCCGCGCGAGCTGATCGGCTGCGCCGCCGGCGGGGTGATCGGCGCACGCCGCGAGGTCGAGGACGGCACGAGCGTCGCCGTCTGGGCCGCGCATCTCGGCGTCGGCGAGGCGAGCACCTTCCACGCGAGCGTCGAGGAGCTGGGCGACGGGACCGGCGCGCTCGGCGGCATGCCCGACCTCGCCGGCGCCGACGGCGCGATCCTCCTCGCCGACCCCGCGAGCTTCCCCACCGACGCGGTCCTGCGCTTCCTCGCGGAGGCGGCGCCGACCGTCCCGCTGCTCGGTGGGCTCGCCTCCGCGCGCACGGTCGACGGCGGCACCGCGCTGCTGCACGGCCGGAACGTGCACGACGACGGCGCGGTGGGCGTGCGGCTCGACCGCGTCGAGGTGCTGCCGTGCGTCTCGCAGGGCGCGACGCCGATCGGCCCCGAGCTGACGATCACGTCCGCCGAGGGCAACCTGATCGCCGAGCTGGCAGGCAAGCCGGCGCTCGAGAAGCTGCGCGAGACGATCGAGGCGCTGCCGCCGCAGGACCTGGAGCTGATCCGCGGCGGACTGCTGATGGGGATCGTCGTCGACGCCAACAAGCCCGACTACGTCCAGGGCGACTTCCTCGTGCGCGGGCTCGTCGGCGCCGACCCGTCGACGGGCCACGTCTCCGTCGCCGCCGACGTGCGGCCGGGCCAGGTCGTACGCCTGCACGCGCGCGACGCCGCGTCCGCCGACCGTGACCTGCGCGACGCGCTCGGCGTGCGCATGCGCGCGCTCGGCGGCCGCACCCCAGCCGGCGCGCTGGTGTTCTCCTGCAACGGCCGCGGCCGCGGGATGTTCGGGACGGCCGACCACGACGCCGAGGTCGTCGACGACGGTCTCGCCGGCGCGCCCACCGCCGGCTTCTTCGCCGCCGGGGAGATCGGGCCGGTCGGCGGCCACGCGTTCCTGCACTCGTTCACCGCCACTCTGGCGGTGTTCGCGTGAACCTCGGCGGTCGCGACGTGCTCGTCACCGGCGCGACCGGCGGCCTCGGGCACGCGATCGCGCGCGCCCTCGCCCGCCGCGGCGCGCGGGTGCTGCTCTCGGGTCGCCAGGCCGACGCGCTGGCCGCGCTCGCCGCCGAGCTCGACGGGCGCGCGCTGCCGTGCGACCTCGGCGACCGCGAGGACGTCGCCCGGCTCGCCGAGGCGGCCGCCGCCGTCGACGTGCTCGTCGCCAACGCCGCGGTGCCCGCCAGCGGGGCGATCGGCGGCTTCACCGTCGCCCAGCTCGACCGCGCGCTCGAGGTCAACCTGCGGGCCCCGATGGTGCTCGCGCGGCTCCTCTCGGAGCGGATGGCCGCCCGCGGCGAGGGCCAGCTCGTGTTCGTCAACTCGCTGTCGGGCAAGGCCGGCACGGCGGGCTCGTCGGTCTACTCGGCGTCGAAGTTCGGGCTGCGCGGGTTCGCCCTGGGCATCCGCGAGGACCTGCGCCCGCTCGGGATCGGCGTTTCGACCGTGTTCCCCGGCTTCATCCGCGACGCCGGCATGTTCCACGAGTCCGGCGCCGAGCTGCCGGGCTACGTCGGGCTGCGGCGCCCGGACGACGTCGCGCGCGCCGTCATCCGGGCGATCGAGCACGACCGCGCGGAGATCGACGTCGCGCCGCTCTCGCTGCGGCTCGGCGCCGCGGTCTCGGGGCTCGTCCCCGAGGCGGTCGCGCGGGTCCAGCGCCGCCTCGGCGCCACCGAGATCGCCGCGCGCGTGGCCGAGGGCCAGCGCGAGAAGCGCAGCTGACTCCTCGCTAGGCCTCGTAACCCTGGCTGATGTGCCCCGGGCGCGGCCGCAAGCCGTGGTCGGCGGGCCGGCCGCCGTCGTCGGCCACCGCGTCGTCGGCGGTCTCGCCGCGCGTGATGTCCCCGTCGCGGCCGAGCTCGATCTCGGGCGCAGCGCCGCTGGTCTGCACGCGCGTGACCGGCTCGAGCGCCGCCAGCACCTCGTCGGCGAGCCGCGGACCATCGGTGTCGTACGTCGGCGTGGCGGCGACGCGCACGACGACCTCGTCGCGATCGACCTCCTCGAGCGCGATCTGCGGCTCGGTGCGCAGCGGCGTCGTGATGCCCCCCTCGAGCAGCTCCTGGATCTGGCTCGGCTTGACGTCGGGACGCAGGCGCGCGCGCAGGTCGACGGATGCCGGCTCGCGCAGCGGCACCACCGCGGCGGCGAGGACGATGTTGTTCGGCACCATGATCGAGTCCTCGCCCTGCGCGAACGTGGTGTAGAGCAACCCCAGGGAGGCGACGTTGCCCTCGAGCTGCCCCGCGAGGCCGCCGGCCTGCAGGCGCACGCGGTCGCCGACCTTGAACGGCCGCGCCGCGATCAGGACCATGCCCGCGATCAGGTTGCCGAGCGTCTGCTGGGCGGCGAGGCCGACCACGACCGCGGTGATCGCGCCCCCGACGGCGAGCGTGCGCGGCGTGAGCCCGGCGATCCGCAGGGCGGAGAGCGTCGCGATCACCAGGAACCCGAGCCGGATCAGGAAGCCGACGGTGCCGGCCGTCGCCGGATCCATGCGCCGGAACAGCGCCGGTGCGACGAAGCGCCCGACGTCGCGCGCCAGCGCGTAGCCGAGCATCAGCAACACGACCGCGGCCGCCACGCGCACGGGCAGATCGAGCCCGAACAGCCGCTCGCGCTCGACGTAGGCGGCGATCGTCAGCGCCAGCAGCGGCACGAGCACGAGCAGCTCGCGGCGTGCTCGCCGGGCCCGCTGGGCGGTCTGCAGCGTGAGGCTGCGAGCACGCGCGGGCGCGTCGTGGAGCGTGGTCTGACGTGGACGTCGCATCATGCTTTCAACACGGCTTGGATGCCCTGGTTTCCCGTCGTGTGAGCCTCCTCACTCGCGATGGGACCGGCTCAGAACAGCGACTGCTGGGCCGGAGGGCCGCTCTGGGCCGCCGGCTCCGCCGGCCGCGGCGCCCGCGGTCCGCCGCCTCCGGCGCGCCGCGCCGCCTCGATCCGGCGCCGCTCCCCCGCCGCGCGCTGCTTGAAGCGCTCGGGAGCGCCGGCGCGCGCCCACGGCGCCCGAGCCGCCCCTTCGATCGTGCGCCGCTCGTCGGCCGGCAGGTATGCCCCGCTGCGATACAGCCTCTCGTAACGCTCGATCAGGTCCGGGCGCTGCTCACGCAGCCAGCCGAAGAACACCTCGCGCACCGAGCCGCGCAGGAACAGCGACTGACCGCCGATGTGGACCGCGCCCGCCTCCGTCGCCAGCGCGACGATCCGCTCGATCTGCTCGGGAGCGTCGTTGATGCCCGGCATCAGCGGCGCGATCAGGATCCCGGTCGGTATCCCGGCCCGGTTGAGCTCGGCCACCGCCTCCAGCCGCGCCCGTGGGTGGGGTGTGTGCGGCTCGGTCGCCCGCCAGGCCTTCTCGTCGAGCGTCGGGACGGACAGGCAGGCGCTCACCTGCGTGCGCGCGGAGATCTCCTCGAGCAGGTCGAGATCGCGCAGCACGAGTGGCGACTTGGTGAGGATCGAGCACGGGTTCGCGGCGTCACGCAGCGCCTCCCAGATGCCGCGCATGAGCTTGTAGCGGCCCTCGACCCACTGGTAGGGATCCGTGTTGGTGCCAAGGGCGACGTGCTGGCCACGCCACGAAGGGCGCGCGAGCTCCGCCCGCAGCACCTCCGGAACGTTGACCTTGACGATGATCTCGCGCTCGAAGTCCCGTCCGGCGTCGTACTCGAGGTACTCGTGCGTCGGACGGGCGAAGCAATACACAGGCGTGCGTGCACCCCCGGTATGGATTGACCGTCCACTCGAACGGGACGCGCGAACCGCTCGGCACCCGGTTGAGTGCGGACTTGGTGTGGATCTCGTGGAAGCGGATGTCGAGCGCCTCTGGGGCGTCGAACGTCCGCGTCACGGCGTCGGCGTAGCCGGGCAGGCGGGCCTGTCTGTCGGCTGCGACGGATTGTGATTGCCAGCGCACGAACGTATGTTCGCAGGTACGCCGGACGGATGCGAGCATTCAGCCGCCGGCGCGCGCCAACAGCGACAGCTCGCCGCTCAGCGTCTGCGACGTCGCGGCGGTGATGGCGACCGGCACCGTCTCGCCGGGCTGCGCGAGGCCGTCGAAGTTGACGACCTTGTTGTGCGGCGTGCGCCCGCGCAGGCGGCTCGCGTCGGTGCGCGAGGCTCCCTCCACGAGCACGTCGAGCGTCCGTCCCACGAAGCGCTGCGCCCGCTCGCGTGCGCGGCGCTGGACGACCTCGACGAGCCGCTCCATGCGCTCGACCGCGACGTCGTGCGCGACGAACGAGTCGGTGAAGCCGGCCGCCTCGGTCTCGCGCCGCGGCGAGTAGATGAACGTGAACGCGCCGTCGAAGCCCACCTCCTCGGCGACGTCGAGCGTCTCGCGGAAGTCGGCCTCCGTCTCCCCCGGGAAGCCGACGATGACGTCGGTGGTGATCGCGCAGTCCGGAACGTGCTCGCGGATCAGCGCCACCCGGTCCATGTAGCGCGAGCGGTCGTAGGTGCGGCGCATCGCCCTGAGGATCCGCGAGGAACCGGCCTGCAGCGGCAGGTGGATGTGCGGGCACACCGACGCCAGCTCGGCGTGCGCGCGGATCACGTCCTCGCGCATGTGGGCGGGATGCGGGCTCGTGTAGCGGATGCGGTCGATGCCCTCGATCGCATCGACGGCGGTCAGCAGCTCGGAGAAGCGCCGGGGCCGGGGCCGCAGCGACGTCCCGTACGAGTTGACGTTCTGGCCGAGCAGCGTCACCTCGCGCACCCCGTCGGCGGCGAGCCGCTGGATCTCGGCGACGAGCTCCTCGAGCGGCCGGGAGATCTCGCGCCCGCGCGTCGAGGGGACGATGCAGTACGAGCACTTCATGTTGCAGCCGGCGGAGATCTGCACCCACGCGTGCACGTCGCGCGCCCGCTTGGCCGGCAGATGCCCGGTGAAGCCCTCGAACTCGAAGTAGCCCTGGGCGCTCAGCGAGTCGGAGGTCAGGAACTCGGCGAGCTTGTGCACCTGCCCCGGGCCGAAGGCGACGTCGACGAACGGGTACCGGCGGAAGACATCCTCCTTGACCGACTGCGCCCAGCAACCCCCGACGCCGACCACGCGCTCGGGGTCCTGGCGCTTGAGCTTGCGGGCCTCGTAGAGGTGCGCGACGAACCGCTCGTCCGCCTTCTCGCGGATCGAGCAGGTGTTGAAGAGGATCAGGTCGGCGTCCGCGCGCTCGGCCGCCTCGGCATATCCGAGCGACTCGAGCATGCCCTTCATGCGCTCGGAGTCGTGCTCGTTCATCTGGCAGCCGAACGTGGTGACGTGGAAGCGCTTCACGCTATCGAGCGTAGTCCGTCGCCCGCGACTCCCGGATCACGGTCACCTTGATCTGGCCCGGGTACTCGAGCTCCTGCTCGATCTCGCGGGCGATCTCGTGCGACAGCAGCACGGCCCCATCGTCGTCGAGCGCGCCGGGGATCACCATCACGCGGATCTCGCGACCCGCCTGCATCGCGTAGACCTTGTCGACGCCGTCGTGGCGGGTGGCGATCTGCTCGAGGTCGCGCAGGCGCTTGACGTACTGCTCGAGCGATTCGCCGCGGGCGCCGGGACGGGCGCCGGACAGCGCGTCGGCCGCCTGGACGATCACCGCCTCCACGGTCTGCGGCTCGACCTCGTTGTGGTGGGCCTCCATCGCGTGCGCGACGGCCTCCTCCTCGCCGTGGGGGCGCGCGTGGTCGCCGCCGACCAGCGCGTGCGGACCCTCGATCTCGTGCGAGACGGCCTTGCCGATGTCGTGCAGCAGCGCGGCGCGGCGGGCGGTCTTCGACGACGCCCCGAGCTCCGCGGCCATCATCGCGGCCAGGTGGGCGCACTCGATCGAGTGCGCGAGCACGTTCTGGCCGTAGCTCGTGCGGTACTTGAGCCGCCCGAGCACCTTCGCCAACTCAGGGTCGAGCCCTTGGACGTTGGCCTCGAAGCACGCCTGCTCGCCCGCTTCCTGGATGTGGGCCTCGAGGTCGGACTTGGCCTGGTAGTAGGTCTCCTCGATGCGCGCCGGGTGGATGCGCCCGTCCTGGAGGAGCCGCTCGAGCGTCATCCGGGCGATCTCCCGCCGGACACCGTCGAAGCCCGACAGGATCACCGCGTTGGGCGTGTCGTCGATGATGAAGTCGACCCCGGTGAGGTGCTCGAGGGCGCGGATGTTGCGGCCCTCGCGGCCGATGATGCGGCCCTTCATGTCGTCGGCGGGCAGCTGCACGACCGACACCGTCGTCTCCGCGGCGTGGCCGGCGGCGAGCCGCTGCATGACGACGCTGAGGATGTTGCGCGCGCGCCGCTCGGCGTCGCGCTTCGTCTCGGAGTCGATCTGGCGCACCCGCCGCGCCGCGTCGTGGCGGATCTGGTCCTCGAGCTCCTTGAGCAGCAGGTGCTTGGCCTGCGAGGCCGACAGTCCCGAGGCGAGCTCGAGCTTGCGCACCGCCTGCTCGCGCACGGCATCGAGCTCGAGCTCGCGCGCGGCCAGCCGGACCCGCTCCTGCTCGAGCGCGGCGGCCTGGCGCGCCAGATCGGCCTCGCGCGTCTCGAGACGCTGCTCGAGCCGGCCGATCGCCGCCTGGCGCTCCATCGCCTCGTCGCCGCCGTCCTCCCCCTGCGCGGCGCGCCGAGGCGCGGTGACGGCGCCGTCGGCCCCGGGCCCCCCGCCGACGGCGACGCCGGGCGCGCGCTTGGCCAGCAGCTGGGCGGCGGCGACCAATCCGGCCGCCAGGCCCACGGCAACCACGACGGCCGCGATCACGATGCTCATGTTCTTCTCTCCCCAAGCCCGGGTGCCGAGGCGGCACGCGCGCTCATGTTCGGTCCTCGTTCGGTGAGCGGCAGACCGAGCCGTGCCCGGGACGTCGGCGGAGAGGATCAGCAGGCGGCGGCAGAACGCCGCCGCGGCGTATGGCGGCCTAGAAGCGTGGTTTGGTCGAATGCACCGGGCGCGCCCGCCCGGGTTCACGGCCGGCTCGGCCGCTGATTGCTCTGGTTCTCGCCGTCAGCACGATGCTGCGTTCCGCGTCGAAAGTTGCTCGTTTGCTGGAGTTTCAATGGACCCGACGGCCCAATCTGTCGCTGCGCCGGACTCTAGTACCGCAGCCGTTCCGGCGCAAACGGCGCTTCTTCCGTGCAACGCATCTGGTTCTCAGTCGAATTCCGCGACACCCGCGTGGCGGCGCAGGGCGTCGTGCGCGAGCTCGAGCCCATAGCCCTTGCGGACGAGCATCCCGAGCGCCCGCTGGGCATCGCGCGGCGTCGCCGGCGGCTCGGGGAAGCGGCGCTGGAGCAGCGCGAGCGCCGCGTCCAGCTCGCCGGCCTCGTC